>JBGSWI010000014.1:0-48615 GCA_041752515.1 Leptolyngbyaceae cyanobacterium
GAATTTATTCTCTAACGCTTAGGGAGATGAAGCCCACTGGGGCTGTCTAAATCAAACTAGAGGTTTCGTTGGACAAACGGGCATCAGGTTTGAGCATTGCCGCAAGGATAGACAGTTTTAAGGCGCGTCGATGAACTAAGAGTCCCTGTGCGTTTACGCCAGGGAGTGTCAATCAATCCATTCACGATATCACTAGCGGCAATGACCTCTGGGTGCTGAGGCAAACTTTTAAAACTTGCATCATTACATTTGCATCATTACAAACTACAGAGTCCTCTTGCGCTTTGCTCTACAATCCGCGAAATTGATGGGAGACACGGTTTATTTGTGCGAGGAGTTTTGTAAAATGCTGATTCAACGGTTCCAGGCAGTTCCCGCGATCGCCCTATGCAGCTTAGCGATCGCCATTTCAGAAGGGCTAATCTCATCGGCACACGCTAATCCCACCCCTTCGGCTCCAATTCTCATTGCCCAATCCCTTCCCCTAGTCGAATTTCCTGCCGACTATAATGCTTGTCGCGGCAGTGGCAGTACGCCCCTACCGGTGTTCACTACTTCAACTTCAACTGTTCCTGTGGGTCAACCGCTTCCCCCCAACACTGCCGTTCGACTAACAGGCGTATTTGGCGTTGGGCGCAACCCCGCTCAAATTAGACAGCCGGTTCTAGGATGGGTCAACTCCGGCACACTCCAAACTCAATGCCCCGGCACCACGCCCGATCCCGATACAGGTAGCCCCCCCGTATCTTTCAATCAATTGACCGCTAATTCTCCCTCTTGCCGTCGCTTGCGCCTGCCGGGAGAAAATCCTCCCGGTGTAGCCGATGGCTTAGTTGCCCGTGAATCTCCCAGCCTCAGCAGTCCTGCCCAATTAGCCGCCAATGGCGCGCTAGATGGTCCGGCAGCAGGAGCGCGGGTGCAAACCACTGGAACCAATGGTGTCGCCATTACTCAAGTGGCTGACAATCGAGTTTGGATGGATATTTGGTATGTGGGACGGTTTAGCAGAGTCCGCAGGGGTTGGGTTGTCGTTACGCCTGCTGGGTTTACCTCTGGCTCACAATATATTTCAAACTGTCGATAATACAATGTGTGCCTTTCCGCAAACAACGCGAAAATCGCCCTCGCCGTTTGGCTGAGCGCTCACGCCGAAGCCCTAGCCCCCTTCAATCAGCCCTTCTCCTGGGGAGAAGGGCTGGGATTAGGGCAAATTATGGCGTATCGCGTGCCGAGGATCTCAGTAAAATGAAACCAATCGTGGATCAATGGCGATCGCTAAAACGATATTCTGGAATGACCCGATCCAACTGTGGCTCGACAGTTTCAAACAATTCTGTTAACGTTTGCCATGAAATGGTGATGGAGGATGAAGATGCCAGAGTTGGGAGCGTCATCAAAAAAGCGACGTAGGACCGGATTCAGACTGTTTAATCGGCAGCTTAATCGGCAGCGATCCTCCACTCACGCCCAAAAAGCTTCACACGAATCCGCTCAGCCTCTTTGGATGGATGACTCGTTGCCACCCAGTTCATTGGATAGGCGATCTGCCACCCTTCGCCAAAGCGATAGTGACCCAACAGGTGAGGTCAGTTCCATCAAGCCCAAGAAGTTTAGCTTTCAGCCATTTGGATGGCTACTGGGTAAACCGTCTAGACGGCGAGCCGCAAATCTCAGAGCCGAAAATCCCAGTAGAAGGCAACGAACGAACGGGACAACCTTGGAGCGATCGCCCTCATCGTTTGACGGGTCTTCTCACGAACGGCGGACACCCTATGAAAACGGTAAGACAGCGGCATCCCATCGACGTTCTAGTAGAAGCGATCGCAGAAGCCAGCGATCGCTCCCACCAAACTTCTCCAGTAACAATGGGAATCACGAAAGCAAGAGCGCACGCCACATTCGAGCCTTTGATTCTCCTAACCAGACCTCTCAAAATTGGCTAACAAAAGGATTAGGCACGCCAACTCAGGCACATAATCCCACACTCTTACAGCAACAAACTGTGTTGCAACAATTCACCCAGTTGCAAGCGCAGAAGGATAGTCGGGGTGGCTCTCGTCCTCGAAAACCGCGACGAAAACCAGAACCCGTCGATTTCACTCCCCGATCGCGCAGTATGGCGATCGCCCTCTACGCGGCGCGAATGCTGATTCTAAGCGTTGGGGTCGGGGTGCTGGCTGGCACCGTTTTGTCTGCCTGGAACCCAACCAATGCGCCCTTTGCGGCTGGTTTGCCAACGATCAAACAGGCAACTGCACCCAGCCCCCCAGAAAACCCAGCCGCTGAAGTGAGACTTGCCCAAGAAATGATGCCGCTAAAAGCAGGTCTACAAACCTTAATTCAGCAAAATCCTAAGTTCAAACCTGGCGTTTTCCTGGTTGATCTAGACAGCAATGATTATTTGGATTTGAGTGGTTCGGCTAGTTTTTCAGCCGCCAGTACGATCAAAGTGCCGATTCTGATTGCATTTTTTCAAGATTTAGACAGCGGCAAAATCCGGTTAGATGAAAAGCTTGTGATGCGCCAGGATCTTGTGGCGGGCGGGTCTGGAGATCTCCAATATTTGCCAGTGGGCAGCCAATTTACCGCTTTGGACGTTGCCACCCGGATGATTACCATTAGCGACAACACGGCAACCAATATGATCATTGCACGGCTCGGTGGGATGCCAGCGCTCAATCAACGGTTTCAATCTTGGGGACTCTCAACCACTACTTTAAACAAACTATTGCCCGATTTGCAGGGAACGAATACCTCAAGCCCCAAAGAGCTAACCAGTTTGATGGTCAGAGTCAGTCAAGGTGATTTAGTGTCGCTGCGATCGCGCGATCGAATACTCGACATCATGCGTCGCACCATCAATAACAGCCAACTCCCGCAAGGACTGGGAGAAGGAGCGACCATTGCGCATAAAACCGGCGACATTGGAACGCTGGTGGGCGATGTTGGGCTGATTGATATGCCCAACGGCAAACGCTATGCAACCGCAGTCCTGATCAAACGTGGGTTTAATGACGATGCCGCCTATGACTTAGTTCAAAAAATTTCTCGCCTAAGCTATCAGCACCTCAGCAAACCTAAAGCGGCGGCGACCGGCCCTACGGCACCCCCAGCGATCGCCCCTAAACCTTAAAAAGCCATCGGTAGAAAATTTGCGGGGCGGTAATGGTTGGCGCTCCAAACTGGGGCGATCGCGGTTGGGTGATTTCCTTTAACCCGTGGGCAGAGACTATAATCGATCGCAATCCCCATCAAGTCTTGAAAAAAAGTAAAAGGCTTAAGCTATCAAGGAAAAAGAAAAAGGGAGGAGATTGCTGAGGGAAGTTAGAGGAGGAGGATATATAGAAGCGATTTAGGTAAAATTGGTCTATAAAGCAAGGTTTAATTTAGGCTTTCTCGCCTTGCCAGTCGCCTGTTTTTGTGAAGTATAGCCGTTGTTTCAGTTGTCAAAATGCGATCGCATAGAATTCTAAACACTTTGCTACACTCAAGTTCAGCCTCCGCCACTCATCATTCGCTATTCGCCATAATCCTATGACCCGCCGCATTGCCGACCTCCTCCGCCACGGACAGCCCACCGAAACCGTCACCGTCAAAGGTTGGGTTCGCACCAAACGTGAACAGAAAGAATTCAGCTTTGTGGAAGTGAATGACGGCTCCTCCATGGCAGGGCTGCAAACGGTGATCAATCAGGATTTATCAGACTATGCCGCCACGATCAAACGGCTCAGCACCGGCGCATCGGTGGAAATCTCCGGCACGTTGGTAGAGTCTCCCGCAAAAGGACAGCGGATTGAACTGAAAGCCGATACCGTTACGGTGTATGGCGAAGCTGACGCAGAAACCTATCCCCTACAAAAAAAGCGACACTCCTTTGAGTTTTTGCGCGATATTGGGCACTTGCGCGGTCGCACGAACACCATCGGAGCCGTGTTTCGAGTGCGAAATGCAGCGGCAACGGCGATTCACCAGTTTTTTCAAGAGCGGGGCTTTCTCTGGGTGCATACGCCAATCATTAGCGCCAGTGATTGCGAAGGAGCGGGGGAAATGTTCACGGTCACGGGCTTTGATCTGAACAAGGTGCCCTTGACGGATGATAAACAGGTGGATTTTAGCCGTGATTTTTTTGGCAAACACGCCTACCTCACCGTCAGCGGACAGCTTGAAGCCGAAATTATGGCGATGGCGTTCAGCAATGTCTACACGTTTGGACCCACGTTTCGGGCTGAAAACTCCAATACATCGCGCCATTTGGCAGAATTTTGGATGGTGGAACCAGAAATGGCGTTCTGCGATCTAGATGGCGACATGGAACTGGCAGAAGCCTTTCTCAAGTCTGTGTTCAAGTTTGTCATGGAAACCTGCCCGGAAGATATGGAATTTTTCAACCAGCGGATTGATGATTCGATTTTGGCGACAGCAGAGAACATCATCCACAATGAGTTTGCACGGCTGACTTATACGGACGCGATCGCCCTGCTCGAAAAATCCAGCAAAACGTTTGAATATCCCGTGGAATGGGGCTTGGATCTGCAATCGGAACACGAACGCTACCTGGCAGAAGACCACTTCAAAAAGCCCACCATCATTACCGATTATCCCGCCAAAATCAAAGCCTTTTATATGCGGATGAACGACGATGGCAACACCGTCCGCGCTATGGATATTGTTGCTCCCAAAATTGGCGAAATCATCGGCGGCTCCCAACGGGAAGAACGGCTAGACGTGCTGGAGCAGCGGATCACCGCCCAAGGACTCGACCTCGCCGATTACTGGTGGTATCTAGACCTGCGCCGCTATGGCACCGTGCCCCACGCAGGCTTCGGGCTGGGTTTTGAGCGATTGGTGCAGTTCATGACCGGCATGGGCAACATCCGCGACGTGATTCCCTTCCCCCGCGCCCCGCAAGAAGTCGAGTTTTAAGGGATGGTATGTCAATTGAACTCTACACACAAGTTGCATTAACCGTTTCTCAAAGCATTTAATTGAACGTAAGGTTTTTGGACAAACGTGGTAAATTGCTCCAATTGACTTTGCTTGCATTAGTGCAAGTGATCTTCTTTAATGCAGAGAGCCACCTTTAACTGGGAAACAATCTTGCCCAATCTTGTTGATCCGCTGGAGCAGACACCAGATTTTAGCCTGCTACATCTCAACCAACTGAAGGACTGCGATCGCGCGGCTCACGATTGGTATCGGTTTGTGCTGTCGTTTCCGCCCCATCTCGTACAAGACTACCTAGAGCGGTTTGGTATTACGACTAAACAGCGCGTGTTAGATCCATTTTGCGGCACCGGAACGACCGTGGTGGATGCAAAGATGCTGGGGATTGCCAGTGTTGGGGTGGAAGCGAATCCGATGGCGCACTTTGCCGGATCGGTGAAGCTAGATTGGAGTCCAAACCCGGATGAGTTGATGCAGCAGGCTGACCGGATTGCGGCAAGGGCAATCAGAGAAATTGAGCGCGAAGGGGATTGGCGATCGCTGCCGGAAGAGAGCGCCAAAATTATTCTCAAAAACTCGATTAGTCCTTTACCGCTGCACAAAGCTCTGATTTTGAAAGAGCAGATTTTAGCGGAACAGTCAGATTATCAACGCCATTTGCTGCTGGCATTCGCACGGGCGATCGTCACTGACATTAGCAATCTGCGCTTTGGTCCAGAAGTTGGCGTAAGCAGAAAGCTCAAGCTCGATGCGCCCGTAGTGGAGGCGTGGCTGGCACGGGTTACGGCAATGGCGGCAGACTTGCGCTATTTGCAAACATTGCCCAATGCACCCACCACGATTCACCATGCCGATGCCCGCCAGTTGTTGCAGGTGTTAGAGCCAAACTCGATCGATGCAGTGATCACTTCGCCGCCCTATCCCAATGAAAAAGATTACACTCGCACTACCCGTCTGGAGTCGGTGCTACTGGGCTTTTTGAACAATAAGGCTGAGCTACGGGCGTTGAAACAAGGATCGATGCTGCGATCGAACACCCGCAACGTCTATAAAGCCGACTTGGATGATCAGTGGGTCTCCAAACACGCTGGAATTCAGCAGATTGCTAAAGCCATTGAAGATCGTCGAATTGAACTGGGCAAAACCAGCGGCTTTGAAAAGCTCTACCATCGGGCGGCAAAGCATTACTTTGGTGGCATGGCAAAGCATCTGGCAGATTTGCGGCAGGCTCTTCGCCCCAATGCCCAGCTTGCCTATGTCGTTGGCGATCAAAAATCCTACCTGCAAGTGATGATCTACACCGGCAATCTATTAGCGGAGATTGCGGAAGGTTTAGGCTACGAGGTTGTTCGGATTGATCTCTTTCGCACCCGCTTAGCCACCACTCTGAAAGAACAGATTCGCGAAGAAGTAGTAGTGTTGCGCTGGTCGGGAACGATGCCCCCGATCGCCTATCCATTCAGCGATCGCCCGTTGTAACCTGTCCACAATTGACAAGAAGCTCATCCTAGACTGTAAAACTCAAGGGGCGATCGCCCCCCCATTTTAGGCGGCTATCCGTCTATGTTGCGAACCGAAACGATCGCTAAAATTTTTGAATCCTTACTTTGTAGTTATCCAAAAGTTATTAGCCATGTCTCCCATCAAATTTGTTTATTCCTGGTATCGCAACACGCTACGCAAACCCAAACTCCGCTGGTGGATCGTTGGCGGCACCTTGCTGTATGTGCTGAACCCACTCGACGTGTTGCCTGATGCATTTCCTGTCGTGGGGCAAATTGATGATGCCGTGGTGGTGACGATTTTGGCAGCGGAGATGTCGCAGGTTTTGCTAGACGGGAAGAAAAACCGCAAACTAAACAAGCAGGGCAAAGGTGAAACGCTGCCCGCGTAAGCAACAAGTTTTAGACCAGCCGCAGCGATATCCGATTCACCATGTCATCCAAGCCGCCTGAATCGGATGCTGCTCAAAAAGCCGCTGCGGGTTGAGATTAACTATAGATTTATCCCAACTAGGCACCCGCTTGCTGATTGCTTTTATCCTCTCAAGATTGCGAGATCTAAAGAGAGTTTAAGAGTTTGTAAAGATTCGAGCGATCGCGACGGAAAAAGCCACTGAGCAAGGAAGCTTAGAAGAAGCGCTAGGATTGACGCAACATTAGATTTACGCTTTTTCATCGCGATCGCTCATTCAGTCAAGAGGATGTACCCATGCCTGAAAAACTAGACCTCATCAACGCTGCCTCGCAACCGCACGAGGTCAGTTGTCCGGAACACCCCACTCCGAAAAACACCGCAGAACTGTTAGTTCAATGTTTGGAAAATGAGGGCGTGCGATACATTTTTGGGCTACCGGGTGAAGAAAACCTTCATGTATTGGAAGCCCTGAAACACTCGTCGATCCAATTTATCACCACCCGCCATGAGCAAGGTGCGGCATTTATGGCAGATGTGTATGGTCGCCTGACCGGAAAAGCGGGGGTTTGCTTGTCTACCCTGGGTCCTGGTGCCACCAACTTGATGACAGGTGTAGCCGATGCCAATCTCGATCGCGCTCCCCTGGTTGCCATTACTGGACAAGTCGGCACCGATCGGATGCACATTGAATCTCATCAATATTTAGACTTGGTGGCGATGTTTGCGCCGGTGACCAAGTGGAATGCTCAGATTGTCCGCCCCAGCAATACGTCGGAAATTGTGCGGAAGGCATTTAAAATCGCTCAGGCTGAAAAACCCGGAGCCGTTCACATTGATCTGCCAGAAAATATCGCGGCGATGATTGCCACTGGCAAGCCGTTGACAACTGATGGTCAGGAAAAATCCTACGCCTCATTTCACAGCATAAAAAAAGCGGCAGCCGCCATTGCGGAGGCAAAAAATCCGTTGATCTTAGTCGGCAATGGGGCGATTCGAGGACACGCCAGCGATGCACTGACGGAGTTTGCCACTCAACTAAATATTCCCGTAGCCAATACATTCATGGGCAAAGGGGTGATTCCTTACACTCATCCCTTAGCGCTGTGGGCAGCGGGGTTGCAGCAGCGTGACTATATTAGCTGTGGCTTTGACAAAGCAGATTTGGTGATTTGTGTGGGCTATGACCTGATTGAATACTCGCCGAAGAAGTGGAACCCTGATGGCACCGTGCCGATTATTCACATTGGCATGACTCCGGCGGAAGTAGACAGCAGCTACATCCCGATCGCTGAAGTGGTTGGCGACCTCTCTGACTCACTGGCGGAAATTTTGGCACACTGCGATCGCACGGATCAACCCGCCCCCTATGCCCTCGAACTGCGCGATGAAATCCGAGCGGACTATTTGCAATACGCCAAGGACGATGCTTTTCCAATTAAGCCGCAGAAAATTGTTTATGATTTGCGCCAAGTGATGGGAGCCGATGACATTGTGATTTCCGATGTGGGCGCTCACAAAATGTGGATGGCGCGGCATTATCACTGCGATCGCCCCAACACCTGCATTATTTCTAACGGGTTTGCGGCGATGGGGATTGCGATTCCGGGGGCGCTGGCGGCGAAGCTGGTGCATCGCGATCGCCGCGTGGTTGCTGTGACGGGCGATGGCGGCTTTATGATGAACTGTCAGGAATTGGAAACCGCCCTGCGAGTGGGTACGCCATTTGTCACCTTGATCTTTAACGATGGCGGCTATGGCTTGATTGAATGGAAGCAGCAAAACCAGTTTGGCTCATCCTGTTTCGTCAAGTTTACCAATCCTGATTTTGTCAAATTGGCGGAAAGTATGGGCTTAAAAGGCTATCGCGTCGAATCCTGTGCTGATCTAATTCCCACGTTAGAAGAGGCGCTAGAACAAGATGTTCCAGCGGTGATTGATTGCCCAGTAGATTATCAGGAAAATCTCCGCTTCTCTCGTCGAGCAGGCGACCTTAACTGCATTATTTGAGGGTTGCAAACTATACCGTTTGCAGGCTGATTGCATCCTATTCTGCGGAGGGAAACTTAATGTTTCTAACCACCGCACACAAAGGAATTGGATCATTCATGGCAAGTGTTGAAATTCCCGCAATCACCCAAACTCTACTGGCGGCAAAAAAAGCAAAAGGCATCACCTTCACCGACTTAGAAGCATTGCTCGATCGCGATGAGGTATGGATTGCGGCAGTTTTTTATGGTCAGGCAAGCGCCTCGGACGATGAGGCAAGCAAACTGCTGAATGCCTTGGGGCTTAGCCCAGATTTGGTTGCCGAACTGACGGATTGCCCCTGCAAGGGCTTAGGTCCAATCGTGCCCACCGACCCGCTAATCTATCGCTTTTACGAGATCATGCAGGTGTATGGGATGCCGATGAAGGAAATCATTCACGAGAAATTTGGCGATGGAATTATGAGCGCGATCGATTTCACGCTGGATATTGACAAGGTGGAAGACCCCAAGGGCGATCGCGTCAAAGTGACCTTAAACGGCAAGTTCCTAGCCTATAAAAAATGGTAGGTCTTGTTTAATCTACCGCCGCATCTAATACCGTTTTGAGTTTTGAGTTTTGAGTTTTGAATTGTAGAAGCTTTACTCGGCTACGGTTTCAAGCCCAGATCTGTCGCATCCTCCGTCGTTTAAGTAGATCTAAAACATATGAGAGGTCAGGCTTAGGCTGGGTCACTTAGGGTTATTCGCCGCGATCGCCTCAAATTTTCACCAATAGGCTCTTGGTTCTGACGGGATCTATACGGAAACCCGTACAGTTCCAAAGATTGATTCATCCGCAGAGTTTAGGTAAATTAGCACTCAAGAGGTGAGAGTGCTAATTTTTGACATTAACCCGTTAGACTGTTAACAGAAGTAACGTTTGGGATCAGGTCAATAACTTCTTGGCTCTTACCGTTATTTAAGGCTTGTTTTGGCTGTAGCCCTTTTTGGAATGAAGCATTTCATTCAGGCAAGCCCCACTTGCTGAAAAATTTTCTTTGATCAACCCGCTAGTTTGGAGCATTGCATATGGCATCTGTATCGTTGAGCGTCTCTACTGTTAAACCTTTAGGCGATCGCGTGTTTGTGAAGGTCAGCCCTTCTGAAGAAAAAACCGCCGGTGGCATCTTGTTGCCAGATACCGCAAAAGAGAAGCCCCAAGTCGGCGAAATTGCGGCTGTGGGTCCTGGCAAGCGCAGTGATGATGGCGTTCGTCAAGAACCTGAAGTGAAAATTGGAGACAAGGTTCTTTACTCAAAATATGCTGGCACCGACATCAAGCTCGGTACTGAAGAATACGTTTTGCTGTCTGAAAAAGACATTTTGGCGATCGTTGACTAGGAAGTAGAACTTAGGAATTGGAATTGGGATCACTTCCTACCTTCTATTTCCTATCCTCTGTTTTGTCCACAAAATTTCTACTATTCACAAAGGCAACCAAGACTTATGGCTAAGCGCATTATTTACAACGAAAACGCTCGTCGTGCACTAGAGCGCGGCATGGATATTTTGGCAGAAGCGGTGGCAGTGACATTGGGTCCCAAAGGTCGCAACGTCGTTCTTGAGAAGAAGTTTGGCGCACCTCAAATTGTCAACGATGGGGTCACCATTGCCAAGGAAATTGAGCTAGAAGACAACGTTGAGAACACTGGCGTGGCGTTGATTCGTCAAGCCGCTTCCAAAACCAACGACGCAGCAGGCGACGGCACTACAACCGCGACGGTTTTGGCTCACGCGATGGTCAAAGAAGGTCTGCGGAATGTGGCAGCCGGTGCCAACGCGATCTCTCTTAAACGGGGAATCGACAAAGCCACGGGCTTCTTGGTAGACAAGATTGCCGAACACGCTCGTCCCGTTGAAGATTCTAAATCGATCGCCCAAGTGGGTTCTATCTCCGCCGGAAACGACGAAGAAGTGGGTGCGATGATTGCCAACGCCATGGATAAAGTGGGCAAAGAAGGCGTGATTTCCTTGGAAGAAGGCAAATCCATGACGACCGAACTGGAAGTCACGGAAGGGATGCGCTTCGACAAAGGCTATATCTCTCCTTACTTCGCCACCGACATGGAACGGATGGAAGCAGTCATGGAAGAGCCTTTCATTTTGTTGACTGACAAAAAGATCGCCTTGGTACAAGACTTGGTGCCCGTGCTTGAGCAAGTGGCGCGTTCCGGTCGTCCCTTGGTGATCATTGCAGAAGACATTGAGAAAGAAGCGCTGGCAACCTTGGTTGTTAACCGTTTGCGCGGGGTGCTAAACGTGGCGGCTGTGAAAGCTCCTGGGTTTGGCGATCGCCGCAAATCCATGTTGGAAGATATCGCTGTGCTAACGGGGGGTCAAGTGATCACCGAAGATGCAGGCTTGAAGCTAGATGCTGTCAAACTTGAGAGCTTAGGCAAAGCTCGTCGCATCACCATCACCAAAGACAACACCACTATCGTCGCAGAAGGCAATGATGTCGCAGTCAAGGCGCGTGTTGAACAAATTCGTCGTCAAATGGAAGAAACCGATTCTTCTTATGACAAAGAAAAGCTGCAAGAGCGGTTGGCTAAATTAGCCGGTGGCGTTGCGGTAATCAAAGTCGGTGCAGCCACCGAAACCGAAATGAAGGATCGCAAACTGCGGTTGGAAGATGCCATTAACGCAACCAAAGCGGCTGTGGAAGA
The DNA here is from genome assembly GCA_041752515.1 of Leptolyngbyaceae cyanobacterium. Taxonomy (GTDB): domain Bacteria; phylum Cyanobacteriota; class Cyanobacteriia; order Leptolyngbyales; family Leptolyngbyaceae; genus ULC077BIN1. Next base: position 11,555 of record JBGSWI010000014.1, read on the forward strand.
AGGCATCGTTCCCGGCGGCGGTACAACCCTGGCTCACTTGGGTCCCGAATTGGAAACTTGGGCAAACGACACGCTAGTTGGCGAAGAGCTAACTGGTGCGCTGATTGTCTCTCGTGCATTGGCAGCGCCCCTGAAGCGGATTGCTGAAAACGCCGGTCAAAACGGTGCTGTGATTGCCGAACGTGTGAAAGAGAAGTCTTTTAACGTGGGCTTCAATGCGGCAACCAATGAGTTTGTGGATATGCTGGAAGCGGGCATCGTTGACCCGGCTAAAGTAACCCGCTCTGCTCTGCAAAACGCAGCTTCGATCGCGGGCATGGTGTTGACCACCGAATGCATCGTGGTTGACAAGCCCGAACCAAAAGATGGCGCACCCGCTGGCGGCGGCATGGGCGGCGGCGACTTCGATTACTAGAAAGAGGTTTAAGGGCTAGAACGCTAGCCCTTTCCAGAACCCAATATTTGACAAGCGATCGCTTCTCACAAAGGAGCGATCGCTTTTTTGTTGTTTGGATTAGGGTGCGATCGCTAGATTCTTCAACCCCATTTGCACAATCATTGTAGCCGTCGATTATTGCTTCATTCCATTCGCCGCAATACCGTACACTGGTGATGATTGAAGGCTGAAAAGGAAGCGGGTCATGCGACTGTCACAAATGCTATTGGTCACTCTGCGGGAAGATCCAGCAGAGGCTGAAATTCCTAGCCACAAGCTTTTGCTGCGGGCAGGATACATCCGCCGAATCGCCAGTGGGGTATATGCCTATCTGCCGCTGATGTGGCGAGTTTTGCAAAAGGTATCGCAGATTGTGCGTGAGGAGATGGATGCGGCTGGAGCGCAAGAGTGCTTGCTGCCTCAGATGCAACCTGCCGAGTTGTGGCAAGAGTCGGGACGCTGGGATACTTACACAAAAGCGGAAGGGATTATGTTTTCGCTGGTCGATCGCCAGGGGCGCGAGATGGGCTTAGGACCCACACACGAAGAAGTGATTACCGCGATCGCCCGTGACATGATCCGCTCTTATCGCCAGTTGCCGGTGAACTTATACCAAATTCAGACTAAGTTTCGGGATGAGATTCGCCCCCGGTTTGGCTTAATGCGCGGGCGAGAATTCATCATGAAAGATGCTTACTCGTTTGATGCCGATGAGGCAGGCATGAAGGTGACCTATGAAAAAATGAATCAGGCTTACCACAATATTTTGCGGCGGAGCGGATTAGCGTTTCGGGCAGTGGATGCAGATTCTGGGGCGATCGGTGGCTCTGGGTCGCAAGAATTCATGGTGCTGGCAGAGGCGGGTGAAGACGAAATCCTTTACACCGAGGATGGCAAGTATGCCGCCAATGTGGAAAAGGCGATCGCGTTACCGGCTGACGCGGAAGCATCTCCGTTTGCGACTGCCGAAATGCGAGAAACTCCGGGCACAGGAACGATCGCTAAGCTCTGTGAATTGCTCAACTGTTCGCCCACGACCGTCGTTAAAAATGTGCTGTATCAAGCGGTGTATGACAGCGGTCGAACGGTGTTGGTGCTGATCAGCATTCGGGGCGACCAGGATGTGAATGAAGTGAAGCTGCAAAATGAATTGGTCAAGCTGGCGGGAAATTATGGTGGCAATACGGTAATTGGGCTGACGGTGCCCGATGCCGATGCCCAAGCGCAGTGGGCGGCGAAACCGTTGCCTTTGGGATATATGGCACCCAATTTGTCTGACAGCTACATCAAACCCCCAAAACCTGCTCCGGTTGATTCAAAAGCGGCGGGGATGGTGGCTCCTAAGTTTTTGCGGATGGTGGACAAAACCGCCGCTGACCTAAAGAATTTTGTCACGGGTGCTGATGAAGTGGGCTATCACCAAGTGGGAGCAAACTGGGGCGCAGAATTCACGCTGCCAGATTTGGTGGTGGATTTACGCAAGGCGACGGCGGGCGATCGCGCCCTTCACGACCCCACCCAACGGCTGCAAACCGCACGCGGGATTGAAATCGGGCATATTTTTCAACTGGGCACCAAATACTCAACAGCGTTAGGAGCGACCTACACCAACGAACAGGGAGAAGAAAATCCACTGATGATGGGCTGCTATGGCGTGGGCGTATCGCGCTTGGCGCAGTCTGCTGTGGAGCAATCCCATGATAAAGACGGAATTGTTTGGTCGCCTGCGATCGCGCCCTATCATGCGATCGTGGTGATTCCCAACATGACAGATGCGGATCAGGTGCAAGCGGCGGAAACGCTTTATGCAGAACTGAATCAAGCGGGAATTGAGACGCTGCTAGACGATCGCAATGAGCGGGCTGGCGTAAAGTTTAAAGACGCAGATCTGATTGGCATTCCTTATCGGATTGTGACAGGAAAATCGCTCAAAAACGGCAAAGTTGAAGTGGTGAAACGTGCTATGCATGAAACACAAGAACTGGCGATCGCGGAGGTAGTTTCGACCCTAAAACAATGGTTAACCGAAGCCACTCGGTAATCAATCGTTGAGAAGTTTAAGCAAACTCTTTGCATTTCCCCCAACACTCGAACCCTGAAACCTGTAAAACCTAAAAATATGCAAATCTTTATCCTGATTCTTTCTAGTTTGATTAGCGTCTTATCGCCCATTAACTTTGGGATTGATAAGGTCGCTGAAAGTACAATTCGTTCCCAGTTTAAATCAGTAGAGCAACTCAAAGTCCGAGTAGACAATACGCCCGTTCACAACGCGATCGGGGGCAAAATAGACAAAATTCGGATTGCCGGACGGGGACTGTTTCCGCTAGAAGGAATTCGGATTGACACCCTAGAATTTGAAACCGACCCGATCAACATCAACGTAAAAGCACTGCAAAAAGAAAAGAAGACCGAGCTACAAGCACCCTTGGGCGTGGGTATGCGGCTGGTTATTCGCGAAGAGGATGTGATTAGTGCACTGAAAGCGCCTATCGTGAGGCAGGAAATTCAAAAGTTGCTGCGGGGGTTGAACAGCGGCAAGACGAAACAAGCACAAACAGAGCCGTCAGGGGAGGCAGGGAGAACAGGAATTCCTCAGCGAATTCAAGAACTACGCACTAGGCTAGATGACTATCGGATTTTGAACCCCAAGGTCGAATTTTTGCCTGGTGGCAGAATTAGGCTAGAGGTTGAGGTTGAAGAAGTAAAGACAGCAGAAAAACTTAAAATTGAGGCAGAGTCGGGGATCACTTTGGCAGAAGGGCAACGGTTAACCCTTACTAGACCTGTGCTGAGGCTAAATGGGGTAGAGCTTCCCGAACAAATCATTCAAACTTTTGCCACGGATCTATTCAACCGCTTTAAGGTCGAACAGTTAGGCAACCTGCCCGGAAATTTGGGTCAAGTAAAATGGTCGCAACTGACGGCGAGAGTGATTAAACTTGAGGTTAAAGATAACAAGCTAGAGCTTGTGGCATTCTTGCGGTTGCCCCAAGGGTTGAAGATCTAAAACTTTACAGTTCACCGCCAATTTATTGCCGAAATTGCTCCAAGCCCATGTAGATCTATTAAACTTGCGATGACTTCATGCGATCGCGCGATCGCGGCAACTTCGCTGCCATCTATACATTCCAATGTTTGAGGAATACTCCGATGCAACAACATCCCCGCCGTCCCATTTCGCCCGGTATTCTTGCAGCATTCTCTGCGATCGTTTTACTCACTGGCGGCGGCACTGCCTGGTGGGCATGGTCATCACGCACACCTCCCTTAACCCAGTCCACTACGATTCAATCGGCTCAGCCTGGAAACGAGGGAAAGCCTGCTACACCCATCCCTGCCAACTCAAACACCCAAAATTCTGAGATCAATCCTGCTTCGGCAACTGCCGCGAAAAGTCTTCAAGTTTACTGGTTAAAACCTTCTGATACCGCGATTCAGCTTGCACCGCGCCCTGTCAAGGCAAGCGCTAGCGGTGACGCAAACGCCCTGCTCGAAACTGCAATTCAGCAACTTCTGGCGGGTGCCACGACTGCGGATGAAACAACGACCATTCCTTCCGGGACTCAGCTTCGCAGCCTTTCGGTCAAACCAGACGGGATTCATATCGATCTGTCTAAGGAGTTTACTCGCGGCGGCGGCAGCACCTCCATGACGGGTCGCCTAGCCCAAATTCTGTATACTGCAACGAGCTTAAATCCGGCTACTGCGGTGTGGTTTTCGATTGAAGGAAAACCTCTGGACACGTTGGGAGGAGAGGGCTTGGTGTTAGATCAACCTCTAACTCGGCAAAAGTTTGAACAAGACTTTCCGATGTAGGGTTGGGCAGCATCAGCGAAGCCTATCGATTGGATTAAAGCTTAGTGTTGGATTAACAAACCATTAATGAGGCGATCGATGAACGATAACAACTCTCAGCGAACCGCGAGTGAAGTGGGTTCTGAAAATGAGGCGACTCGTGTCCGATTTTGGGGCAATGTCACGCTGCTTGAGGAAGGAAATCGTTATCGGATCAACCGGATTGAACTGGCACCAGGGCACCATATCACAACCCAAATGCACTATCACCGAAGTGAGCATTGGGTGGTGGTCTCTGGAACTGCCAAGGTGATTTGTGACAGGAAGGAAACCACTTTGATTCAAAATCAGTCCACTTATGTGCCGATGTCTACTCCCCATCGAGTCGAGAATCCTGGGGTGATTCCTTTGGTGATGATTGAAATCCAAAATGGCGAGTATCTAGGTGAAGATGACATCACTCGGTTTGAAGATGCTCATTAAGTTAGCAGCGAAAAAAAGCAGCCCATAGTACAGGCTAGTTTTGCAAATGCTTGCGGAAGAACTGTGTAAGCTCGTGCCATGAGTCTTCGGCTGCTACATGGTTGTATGAAGAACGCTCGTGGCAGAAAAAACCATGATCGGCATCAGGATAAACCTTTAAGGTATATTCTTTGCCAAGATCCTTGAATCGAGCTTCGACTTGCTGAATTCGTTCAAGCGGGATGAACGGATCGACACCCCCGTGAAACAAATATATAGGCACCGTGATGTGTGGAATTGCCTCAATCCATTCATCTAGCACCATTCCATAAAAGGAAGCCGCCGCAACAATTTCATCTGAAAACTGGCAAGCCGTGAGAAAGGTTAGCCCGCCGCCCAAACAGAATCCGGTGACTCCAACTCGCTCTGGAATTACGTCGGCTTGCGCCTTCACATAAGCGATCGCGGCTCTAAGGTCTTCCTCCAACGGCGTGCCAAAGTTAAGGCGGTACATCATTGCCATCGCTGACTCAACTTCGCCATATTCAAACTTGTTATTTGGCAATTCACGATAATAAAGATCTGGCGTGAGAACCACATAACCCTCGCTTGCAATCCGGGCTGCTATTTCTCGAATGTGGGCAGTTAAACCAAATGCTTCCATTAGAAGAATTATGCAGGGTTTTTGTCCAAGTTCAGTAGCCTGGTACAAAAACGCAGGCATTTGTCCATCAGGCGTAGAAATCGTCACCTCTGTCTCTTTGATTGACACGTTATCACTTCCGCTTAGTTGACTTGCGCACTGCCGTGAGACATTGGATGACGCGCTTGATGCTATCTAAGGCTTGAACGAGAATGCCTACAGTTCAAATGGATGAGTTCAGTCAGAGAATGAGATGCTAAAACCGTAGCCCTGCGCCTGCTTGAATCGATACTGCGGTGCTGTTACTGGATTTGTATCCGTCAAATGCTATGATCGCGTTTGTATATAGCACTAAGCTGGTGTTGGGCAGAGAATAATCAATGCCTGGCTGAATGACGAAGCTGCTTTTATTGCCAATTGGAGTTCTGTCTCCTCTGACGATAGAAGCGCCTGCACCAATATATGCATCCCCTTGCCAGTTAATCGGAATGTCATAAGAAACCGTGGGAACGACCGTCGCTCCATTTCCGCCCACTAAAACTTGAGTGCGCAAGGAGACGGGCGCTCTTAAAAATTTATAACGAACTGCAATATTTCCCGAAGTGTTGGCAGTTTCGTTTGAACCGCCGCCCCCATTGGTTACACCGAATGATGCCCCAGCGCCAATATAACTGCCGTATGCTGCCTGCGCTTGAACAGGAGACTGAGTGCTAACGAACAAGCCAGCGGCAAGAGCCATGCCGCCGATCGCAGCGAGTTGATTTTTCCAGCGGGTTACTTCTTGCATAGTTAATCGGTGACTTGTGAGTGGGTGCATATTTCGCTCCTTAGGATTCTGCAATGCAGTCCTGTCTACATTTAAGCTCAACTCCCAAAAACTGAACCACTTTTCTTCCAGTTTTCAATCAGGGTCTAGTCTTTCACTCCCAGATTTTGCCCTTTAAAAACCAGTGCTGCGATGTCAGATCGGGATGCGGACTGATTTGGCTTTAGCTGTTTGGTATCTGGATCGCCAGAGAAAAGCCCTGCTTGAATAGACGCAGCCATGAGCGATCGCGCCCAACTAGGCACCTGATCTTGATCTTGATAGGCTTGTAAAATTGCCTCAGGATCAGGCGGGATGGGCAAAGCTAATCCTCTTGCCATGGATATGGCTGCCTCGGCGCGCGAGACTTTTTGAGTCGGACGAAATGTTTTATCGGGATAGCCACTCATAAAGTTTGCTTTAACAGCTTGGTCGATCGCCATTGCGCGCGGATCTTCTACCGGTACATCTGTGAATGCGATCGGAGGTAGCGTATTGGGTTTGGCATAGGCTTTTTGAACTTGAGTTGCAAAGTCTGCCCGACTGACTGGCTGATCAGGTTTAAACGTGCCGTCGGGAAAGCCCCCAATAATTCCTTGTGCTGAAAGGGCGGTGATAAAAGAATATGCCCAGTAGCCTTTTGGCACATCCGGGAATGTGAGGGGCGTTCTTGGTTGGGTAGGAGTGAGTTGGCTTGTGGGAGAGGGAGCGATCGCTGGAGTCGGCAGTGATGCGACTGGAGCCTTAGGAGCGATGACTATCCCAACAACAGATGCGGGTGGTCGAGCAGGATTTTCCAACGGGAGATTTTTTTTAGCATCCCTCATTTCTGGTTCAGTAGATGCGGGTAGTTGAGCAGAATCTTCCAACCGGAGATCTTTCTGAACATCACTGATTTCCGGTTCAGTAGATTGAGGCAATGGCGTAGTAATGATCTGCGGCGCACTGTTCCCCGTTCCTTTGAGAAAATTCCCTAAGGAAAACCGCTCTTGATTTTGGTTTAGCACCCAGAAAAAAATAGCACCAAACGACAGCGCTGCAATCAAAAGCGCGATCGGCTCATCATCTCGCAGATGAGGTGGACGCTGTTCCGGAGGCGAAGAATTTGACATGACGCTACCCTGCTCAACAACAAATCGCGATTCAAGCTGCCCCAATCCTAGAGATATGAGTCGCTTTTGTAAAGCAATCGTTCTTTGAATGCTTTAAGGTCTTATTAAACTTCACTCAATGAAATTATGCAATTTTACGCGATGTGCAACCTTCCTGAAGCCATGCAAAGACAGCCCTTACCCCAGCCCTTTCCCATCGGGAAAGGGAACCGGAATCCTTGAAAGCCCATCTCCATAGGGAGAGGGGTTTGGGGTGACGGCGGCTAGTTGCACATCGCGTACAATAAGAATCATACAACCCCTTCGTTGATAAAGCTTAGGCGGTATAGTAGGCTTAGATTTCGCAACTTGGGAAGCTTCAACGCTTCTGAAAGTGATGCTTTCGCGTTTATCCAAGTAGAGTTCTATCTTGATGAGTCGCTCCCCTTCCATTCTGGAAGATTTGCTAATCGCCCTCCCGGATCTAAGACCCCAGATCTACTTCAAATCTTCTCTCACGGCGTTGTCTCACGCGATGGAGGATCAAGTTTTAGCGGGAGCAGATCAGCCTGTTGTGATTGCCAGTTTTCAAAAAGAGAGATTTTATCGGCAAGAAGCCCACCGCTATCTAAAGATTGCCGATCGCACAGAGCAAGTCTATGTCTTGGCATCCCCCGAAGCGGATTTTGCCAATCGTTTTGAGCACTATGAAACGATCGCCTTTGATGAAACCGATGCACTTGCCCAGGAATGGCATTTGGTGGTCGTTGGCGCTCAATATGCCGCTTGTCTAATTTGCTGCGAACGACAAGCTCATAGCACTCCTGGCGAGTCATCGGTGCATTTGCCACCCGATCAATCTCGCCGATTTGAAGGCATTTGGACGTTTGAGCGATCGGTCGCGTGCAAGGCGGCAGAGTTGCTGTTGGCAAAAGTCTTATACTATCGCCCAGAACTTGCTGATAAAGTGGCAGCCGCGCAAATTTTATTGCGAGAGAATGCCCAATCTAGCCTTAGCAATGTTGATCCAGGTCCATTTGCTGAACGTTTGGTTACCTACATTCAAGCCGGACAATACAAGCTGCTGAAGGCATATCGCTCCATTGCGGCGCAAGAACAACGAGAGCGCCTAGTCAATTCAATCACCTCGGCAATTCGGCGATCGCTCAACCCTGATGAAATCTTTAAAGTTGCTGTAAAGGAATTGGGGCAAGCCCTCAACGCTTGTCGCTGTTTGATCTATCAGTGCCGCGACACGGATGGCACCGTTATTCTTCAGCATGAATCGCTTAACCATGAGGTAGAATCGCTGGCTGGGCAACGCTGGAATTTGGCAGATAATCCGCTGTTTGATTATGTAACACAGCATCAAGAGCCGATTTATGTGTCCCATGCTCAGGCGGATATGTGGTTGCTGCGAGAACAGGAAGTGATAGCGCCCAAAGAGCAGGTGCAGCGCTGGGCGATCAAGGCATGGTTGATGGTGCCCGTAGTTCATCAAAACCGCTTGTTGGGTATGGTGGAAGTGCATCATTGCGGGAGTACCGACCATGACTGGCATGAGAGTAATCTGGGGCTAATTGAAGCGATCGCCAATCAAATTGGGGTGGCGCTGATTCAGGCAGAAGCCTATGCCAACCTAGAAGACTTAAATCAACAGCTTGCCGCCCTCGATCGCACCCGTAGCAACCTGATCGCCATTACTGGGCATGAACTGAGAACCCCGCTTTCCACCATTCAAGTGTGCTTAGAAAGCCTCTCCACGGAACCTGATATGCCCGAAGAACTGCGCCAAGTCATGCTCAATGCAGCATTGACCGATGCAGAACGGATGCGAAAACTGATTCAAGATTTTTTAACGCTCTCTCAACTGGAGAGTGGACGGATTCAATGGCATTTGGAGTCACTCCCGCTGGAAGAATGCGTCGATCTTGCCCTCAGCAGTGTGCGATCGCGGCAAATGGAGGGTTTATTACCCGAAATCACCGCTCAGGTGTCGCCCGAACTGCCCTTGATCCAAGCTGATGGTGAATGGGTGGTGGAGGTCTTATCAAAACTGTTGGACAACGCCTGCAAGTTTACTGAACCAACCGGAAAAGTGTTGATTCAAGCGCAGCTTAACGGTAGGCAAATGCTAGAAGTCACTGTTTCTGATACGGGTCGCGGCATTGAACCCAATCGTCTGGAAACGGTGTTCGATCGCTTTTACCAAGAAGAAGGTGCCCTGCGGCGATCGACGGGAGGCACGGGGCTAGGGCTTGCCATTTGCCGCCAAATTGTAGTCGGGTTGGGGGGGCGCATTTGGGCAGAATCAGCAGGCAAAGATCGGGGAAGCCAATTTCATCTGACGCTGCCCATTTCCCCGCCAGAAAAGGCAGCAGAGAAACCTATCAAAATCGCCCGTGGATCAAAAGTACGTCGTTAAAGCCTTCATTTTTGTGAAATGCGCTAAGTGGAATGCTTGTCATACGCAGATTTACAAGAATTAAGGCTCTAACAATAGGCGTTTACGGATTGACGTGTAAATCGGTGACGGCACCCAGGCTGCTAGACGAGACCAGCGTGGCATATTTTGCCAACACGCCAGAGGTGTAGCGGGGTTGTGGTTTTTGCCATGTGGCGCGGCGTAGTGACAATTCTTCATCCGCCACATTCACCTGCAACAGTCGAGCAGCGGCATCGATGGTGATGGAGTCGTTTTCTTGAACTAGGGCGATCGCCCCACCCACATAGGCTTCAGGAGCCACGTGACCCACAACCATGCCATAGGTGCCGCCGGAAAAGCGCCCGTCGGTGATCAAGCCCACCGAATCGCCCAAACCAGCGCCAATAATTGCGGAAGTAGGAGCCAGCATTTCTCGCATTCCGGGTCCGCCTTTGGGACCTTCATAGCGGATGATGATGACATCTCCCGCAACGATTTTGCCTGTCAAAATTGCATCCAGGCACGCTTCTTCTGAATCAAATACCCGTGCAGGTCCAGTCATCTGGGCTTTTTTGATGCCCGTGATTTTGGCAACCGCGCCTTCCGTTGCCAGGTTGCCTTTAAGGATTGCCAAGTGCCCCGTGGCATACATCGGGTTGCTCCAAGGGCGGATCACCTCTTGGTCTGATCTGGGTTCGTCGGGCACGGGCTTCAGCCGTTGCGCGATCGTTTCTCCCGTAATCGTCAAGCAGTCGCCGTGCAGCAAGCCGTGATTCAGCAACATTTTCATCACTTGGGGAATGCCGCCCGCCCGGTGCAAATCCGTGGCAACATAGCGACCCGAAGGCTTCAGGTCGCACAGCACGGGCACACGGGCGCGGATGGCTTCAAAATCATCCAGTTTCAGGTCTACCCCAGCAGAGTGAGCGATCGCCAAAAAGTGCAGCACTGCATTAGTCGAGCCACCGACTGCCATGATCACCGCGATCGCATTCTCAATCGATTGGCGAGTAATAATATCGCGGGGACGCAAATTATGGCGAATCGCTTCCACCAGCACTTTTCCCGCCAGCGCCGTATTCTCTGCTTTTTCAGAGTCTTCTGCTGACATCGTAGAAGAGTACATCAAGCTCATGCCCATCGCTTCAAAGGCTGAAGACATGGTATTTGCCGTATACATTCCCCCACAGGAACCCGCACCAGGGCAAGCATTGCGCTCGACTGCTGTTAGCCGCATCTCGTCAATTCTGCCCGCGCTATATTGCCCCACTGCCTCAAAAGAACTAACCACGGTTAGGTCTTCTCCGTCCAAATTTCCTGGCTTGATGGTGCCGCCGTAAACAAACAGCGCCGGAATATTCATTCGCGCCATGGCAATCATGGCACCGGGCATATTTTTGTCGCAGCCCCCGATCGCCAACACGCCATCCATACTTTGGGCATTACAGGCAGTTTCAATCGAGTCGGCAATCACATCCCGCGACACCAGGGAATACTTCATCCCTTCCGTGCCCATGGAAATGCCATCGCTAACGGTAATCGTGCCGAAAACCTGGGGCATTCCGCCTGCCAACCGAATCCCTGCTTCTGCCTGCGCTGCTAGAGGCGCAATGCCCATATTGCAGGGGGTGATAGTGCTGTGGGCACTGGCAACACCCACAATCGGCTTGGTGAAATCGCCATCCCCAAAGCCCACGGCTCGCAGCATCGCGCGGTTGGGCGATCGCTGCACACCCTCAGTCACAACCTTACTTCTCCAATTTTCAGTCATCTTGTTCTTCCACATTTTGATCGGCAGTTTAGCTCTTCTAATTTTCGCAGAACACTTGCTGCGTTATAGTGTTTTCTGTTCGGAACTGATTTTTTTCTGAGCAGTCTAGATCAGCATAGAAGAGTAGCTAAGAGTCGTTCACTTTAGAGGTGCTTTCGGAGGCACCGGGCGATCGCTCCAATCATCTATCAGAATGAGTTCAGTGAACACAAAGGAAAGCATGGTAAGTCGTCAGCGCGGTTCAGTCATTTCTCCAATTCGCAGTCGTAATCGGTTTCGTAAACCTAGCAGCAAAGAACTCGATCTGCTGCTGCTCGCAGGATGCTCTTGTTTGATGACAATTTTGTATCACCCAGTAGCAGAAGCCCTCCAAACGGCTCAAACCAGTGGATCGAGTGCCGCAATTTCAACCCCTAGCAAAACCGCCGCCAGCACCATGAATAGCTTTCACCTCATTTCTCAGTCCTCCCGCGATGAAAGTCAGGACGAGGAAGAAGCTTAATCCTACTCTCTACTCCCCACTGGAGCCAACACAGGCGGCACTTCTGCCGACACACTGAGAGTCGGCTGCTTGCCCCGTGGCGTAACGACCCAATGGCTATGCCCATGCAAGTGATCATACAACCCCACCACAGAAATCATATTCTTTAGGGTGGTATACAAAAAGATTAAAATCGCGTGCTGGGCAAAATAATAAATCGGGTAGCGAATATAGGAGACTCGCATCGTTACGACCGTTTGATAAATGCCGCTAAAAAAGGTAATCATGGTGCAGAACCAAAGGTAGGCATTATCGGACGGGGGCAGATACCCGTGGAACAAGAACAAGCTCAAAATCAGCGGCAAAATTTGTAGCGCCAGCAGGGAATAAACAACGCAGTAATAGAGCAAATAAGTCCAGTAGAATTTTTGCTTCAGGTTGAGGTGTTTAGATTTCCAAACGCGCCGCTGATATTTAAAGCTGACTTCTAACCAGCCCTGCGCCCAACGTTTGCGCTGAAACCAAAATGAGTTGAAATCAACGGGGGCAAGTTCGGTGGCAATAATGCTGCGATCGTGGAGAATACGATACCCATTCAGCAACGTCCGCAGCGTCGCATCAATATCCTCCGTCATCATCATTGGGTTAAAGCGAATCCGCTTGAGCACAGCGGTTCGCCAGTAGCCATTGGAACCCCCAAAAATAGTGGAGTTGGTGAGAAATGATTTGGCAGGATGGCTCACCCCGTAGAGCGACTCGAACTCAACAGCAATGTTTTGAGTGAGTAGACTATGCCCATGATTGCGAATGACGTTGCGCCCTTGAACTACGTCGTAGTCTCGCTCTAGCCAGCGCCATGCCCGCAAAAAGCAGTCTGGGGAAGGATGATGGTCTGCATCTAAGATACAGGTTATCTGCCCCGTCACAATTTCTAGAGCGGCATTTAAGTTTTCAGCTTTAGAGTGGCTGCCATCTACCCGTAATAAACGCAGTTCCGGATGAACCTGGGCAAACGCTCTTAAGTCATCTTCAATGGCTAAGTCGGTGGGGGTGTTGTATGCCAGGATGACTTCTAACCCCGCCGCTGGGCGGTGAACTGTGCTAAGAATCTGACGCAACGTTTCTAGAATAATGTCTTGTTCGTTGGGTAAGTAGGCAACTACGAGGATGGAGCAGCGCGGGAGAGGCGTAGTGGGGGTAGGGCGCTGAGAGCCTCTAATCCCCAAGGCTGTTTTGATGGAACGAACGAGAGCATCCCAGCGATCGCTGGCAGGTTTATCAGTTTGAACGGCAAATCTGCGAAATAGAGCAGTAGAAGCCTCCAAAAGAATCATTAAGGAGCTAAATAGAAAAAAGGTGGCGATCGCCATGTGTATATTCACCAGTGGCAACCCTCCCCTCCGCAGACAAAGGTAAAAGATGGTGGGAATTCCGATCATCAGGACATGGGTATAGATCAGCTTATGCAGATCGACTGACCACTTCTTCACGTACACCATCCTCCAATTGTTAGAGTGAATTGTTGAGCTATCTGTAGGCGCATTGGTGATATCGCTAGACAGTCCAATGTCAGTGCCATTGCTGGACTCAATGAAATTATGGCTTCTCATCCTCGGAAGGGTTTTCCGGCAGGTTCCAGGTCAGTTTCATTGACCCACAGCGATCGCCGACCATCGCTCACCTGGCAAAGAAAAAATTCCTGTTCATCCAATAGCTTTTCTACCTTCAGCACAATCCACCCTGCCTCACTCCGATAGCACACTTCATCCCCCACTTGCGGCTCCTTCAAACGGCGCTGCAACGCAGGTGATTTCGTCAGCACATAGTCTAAATCTCGCAGCAAACCCAATGCAATGCGTTGAATTAAAGGACTGACATAAACGATTAAAATTGCCAAAACAAGCGTAATGCCAATCATGATTGGCAGCATCACTGCATACCGTGTGGCATCTCCTTGGACGACCAATTGCAAACTGCGATCGACCACTAAGCCATGCAATAAAAAGAAGGTATAGGTATAGCCTCCTGCTGCAATAAAAAATGACGCAATTTGACGTTGTCCTGCCAAAATGCGACCCATGACCATACACCCTAAACCCAATCCAACAGACAGCAGCAAATCTGCAAAAATCCATCCCCAAGTATAGAACTGACAAACAAACCCACTGACATAAAATACACCACCAATCGTTAAAGCGCGGGGAGAACTCCAATAAACCGGTCCCTCATCCTTAAGGTAGAGATCACCCACTGCCATGCCGATCGCAAAGGTGCCAAGCTTGGATAAAAATAGGGCAAAGGGCTGCCATCCCGCAGCAGTATCCCAAATCACATAAGTGGGGTGCCCGCCTAATAGATAAATTGCGATCGCTCTATAGCCAATCGTCAATAAAACACAGACCAGAACAAGGTTTATGGCTCCCCAGCGCTGATGCAACTGCCACAGAAATGGAAAAAGAACCCCAAAGCTTAAAATGAGCGAAACAACCCCCCAAGATCCACTCGTGACCATCAGCATCTCTCCGTCATAGTTATACACTAAGGGAAAACTAATGCCTGCAAAAACATCCCAAGGGTTGGGAAACGCAGTCTCAAACGCCATTGCGATCGCCCACATGACTGGAAATGAGAGCCACGCCACCGCCCAAAAAGGAACTAAAATTTGGGTCAGTCGTCGCCTGAGAAAAGTTCCCACCTTTAAAGGCTTATCCTTCAGCGACAGCACCAAACTAAAGCCGCTAATGAGCACAAACACATCAATGAACTGAAATCCAAACCAGGAGGGCAAGCTCAAAAAATAGGGCAATGCTCCTTGTTTAGGAAAGGTACTCATTGCCACGGCTAAATAGCGCAGGTTACTGACCAATCCCGTGGGTTGAGGAGTATAGGCAGAGTTTGTAAACCCCATTTGAGCGTAGTAAAGCAGCAGCATCACCACCGCTAGGATGCGAACTCCTTCTAACCAGGCTAGACGCTGCGATCGATCTACCCGTTGATTAATCATCTATATGGTGTCTCTTTTCTGCTGTTAGGTTAGGAGATATGGGTGGAGAAGTTCACAGCTTAGTCTAAATAGTTACAAAATCAGGGAGCAAAATGGACAAACAATTTTTTCATGTAAAGGAATTACAGGCGCAATTTTTTGCTGTTCCCATCAACGAATCGATTTATGCTTTTGCTAAAAAGAGGTGACTACTAAATAATTTCTCAAACAAATCCTAATAATTTCATCTTTCTTTATAATCTATTCCTGTCTGATTGACCTAGCAAAAAATATTGAATAGATGAGCATCTGAGGCAGTCTATTAAAAATGGTTTGCCGTGAAGACTATACTGGGTTGAGACTGATCCACCTAATGCCTATTCTCTGCGATCGCTCTTCAGACCCAGAACTTCTGCCTGCCCCGATCGCGCCTTTATGGTGGTCTTCAAGTAATGCGTACTGAATTTTCGAGTAGTACGTTGATGTCAAGCGCATGGGAATTCTCAACCGTCGCCATGTCCCATAGTGTAAAGTCAGAAGCCAAATTTTTTCTTCAACAGGGGCTGCAACTCAGCCAAGCGGGTGCCTATGAAGAAGCAACGGTTAGCTTTGATCGAGCCTTACAGCTTTATCCGAGTTGGCATGAAACCTGCTACTTCAAGGGCATTGCCCTCTATGAATTGCAGCGCTATACCGATGCGGCAGCTTGCTTTCAGCAGGCGCTTGATTTGAAGCCGAACTATCCTGAAGCGTTGAACAGTTATGGCATGGCGTTGTTTAGTTTGGGTAGCTATGAAGCGGCGATCGCGAGTTATGACAAAGCCATTAAAATACGTCCAGACTTTCATCAAGCTTGGTATAACCGGGGCAATGCGCTAGATAAATCAAACTGCTATGAAGCGGCACTTCATAGTTTTGATCGGGCACTAGAATTAGAACCGGAATATTCCAGGTCTTGGTATAATCGAGCGATTATTTTGTGCAAACAGGGAAAATATGAAGCGGCGATCGCGAGCTACGATAAAGCGATCGAGTTTCGCCCCCACTATTCCAACGCCTGGTATAACCGCGCAAACATTCTCAATCGGCTAAAGCGATATAGCGAAGCCTTAGCCAGCTACAGCCGCGTGTTGACGATCAAATCAGACTGGTATGCTGCCTACTACAACCACGGCAATGTATTACACAAGTTAAAGCGACACGAGGAAGCGGTTACTAGCTACGATAGCGCC
Source organism: Leptolyngbyaceae cyanobacterium (assembly GCA_041752515.1). Lineage (GTDB taxonomy): Bacteria > Cyanobacteriota > Cyanobacteriia > Leptolyngbyales > Leptolyngbyaceae > ULC077BIN1. Next base: position 27,682 of record JBGSWI010000014.1, read on the forward strand.
CTTCAACTCCAGCCTAATCTTTACGAAGCTTGGTATAACCGGGGTAATGCGTTAGATGCTCTGGGTCGCTATGATGACGCGATCGCGAGCTATCATAAAGCCGTAACGCTCAAACCCGACTTGCGGGAAGGCTGGTATAACTGGGGTAGCACTCTCCATAAAGCGGGGCGATATGAAGCCGCGATCGCGAGCTATGACAAAGCGATCGCCCTAGACGCTAAATTTGCCAGAACATGGCACAGTCGCGGAGTTGCCTTCCGCAAACTAGGCAGATATGCTGAAGCCCTTATGAGCTACGACAAAGCCGTGCAGCATAACCCAAACTTATATGAATCTTGGTATGGACAGGGCGTTACCTTGGGGCATTTAGGACGGAATGAAACCGCTATTGCTAGTTACGATCGCGCCCTAGCGATTAATCCTGCTTTTTACCCTGCCTGGTATAGTCGTGGGGTTGCCCTCAGCCACATTGGAGATTATGCAGCGGCTATTACTAGCTATGATCGCGCCCTAGAAATTCGACCCAACTTCCCCTCTGCTTTGCGTCGTCGCAGTTTGGCGCTTGACCCCAACAGTTTTTCTAGGCTTGCGCCTGACCTCGATAGTGATGAGGGCTTTAACGAGCCAATGGTGGCGGAAGATGCGATTGAAGAGTATTTGAATTCTTGAATGGTTCTTTTTGGCTAAGATACTGCCGGTGAAACCTTCTGCTCGTTTGAATGAAGGCAGGATGGCAAGGGACAGTCCAAACAGGTTGCGATCGCCCACAGCAGTTCCAATTCTGGCACCGTAACAGTTTTGTTTTGCAGGGCGACCCTTGTACAAGAACTGACGATCGCTTGCTTCAACTTAGGAGAAAGTCTCTTCAGTCGCTCCAAGCTGCTTTTCAAGTGGCTAAAATTGCCGTTAGGTGCAGCAGCGGGCAGTTCCCGCGTGCTGGCTCCGGGTAGCTGAAATACGCCCGATCGAAAGGCGTAGGCGATCGCATCCGGCTCAGTGTGCCCGACTCGCGCCATCGCTGCCAAAATCATCAGACAGTCTTGCCAAACGGGATCTAAAGTATCAACTGCGGCGATCGTGGTTTGTGGCAGTCGAGGCTGCAATCGATGCTGTAGCCCGGTATAAATGACAAATTCGGTAAGCGACCAGCGTTTGTCAATCGTTGCTAATCCCTGAAGCACCTTAAATAACTGCTGCAATTGGCTTGCAGAGGCTTGCTGCAACGTAGGGATGATCGAATCTAATAAGGGGAGCCGCAGCCGAGGATGGGATGTCTCTAAAATTTTACCGCTCTGTAAAGTTAGCTCCGCTAGGGAAGCAGGTACAGTTTCCTGTAGCCATGCTTCTTGTTGGGCGCGAACCGAAGGATTTTGACCCTCTAGCATGAGGCTTTGGGCGATCGCGATCGCGCCTTCCAAAGTTTCAGTTTTCTGTTGCAGGCTTTCTGGCACTTGAACCACTCGCCCATTGGGGGATGCAGTAGATCGAGATGAGGTTAAAGGAGCTTGACTGCAAGGCTGGGAAACACCTGAGGTATTTGAAGCAACTTTTGAAGCCACTGACGAAGCCGCGATCGTGGAAGCGAACCCCATCACGCTGGCTGATGATGGTGCTTGCGTGGGAGTTGAGGGACGGGCGATCGCATTTCCCACCACTGCCTCAAGCGGAACGTGACGGGCGCTCACACTCAAGCGCTGCAAGCGTTGGCGCGTGGGCGGATGAGTCGCAAACCAATCAGCACTCAACCAGTTTGTATTTGCCTCCCCAAAGAAAAGATGGCTCATTGCCGCCGCTTGAGGCGCTGACACCCTCCCATGATTTGCATGAGACTCGATTTTTTGCAAAGCGCTAGCCAGCCCATCGGGGTTGCGAGTAAACTGCACGGCGGAAGCATCTGCCAAAAACTCGCGTTGGCGCGACACCGCACTTTGGAGAATCCGCCCAAAGAAATATCCCACTCCACCCACCGCCATCAAAGCAATGCCGAAGGCAATCGTCGCGAAAAAAGACGATCCAGAATCGGAATCTTTGTCCGAATCAGAACTGATGGAAATGTCAGGACTATATTCCAGGACAAACCGACCCAAAATATAGATCAGCACAATGCCATGCAGCAAGCCAATCAGCTTCATGTTTAGCCGCATATCACCATTCAAAATATGGCTAAACTCATGCCCAATCACGCCCTGCAATTCATCCCGGTTCAGTGTTTCTAAACACCCACGAGTCACGCCGATCGCCGCCGTTTGAGGGGAATTGCCAGCCGCAAAGGCATTGATGCTGGTTTCTCGATCCAGCACAAAGACTTGAGGAGCCGGAATGCCAGAGGCGATCGCCATTTCCGCCACAATATTTAGCAACTGCTTTTCTTGCGCTGTCGCCTGCTCTGGCTTAACCAACCGTCCACCCAACTCTTCTGCCACTGCTGCCCCACCCCGTCTCAACCTGATCAGCTTAAACAACGTTCCACTCCCAATCACCAGTAACGTTGGCACCGCCACGCTGAGAAACATACCTGGACTCAGCAAGCTAACATTGCCCTTTAAGATAAGCCGATAGACGAGCCATAGGGCAAGGTGAATAACACCAACAATACAGACCAAAGACAGCAGATACAGCCACCCCAATCGACGAGTATTTTGATGGGCACGGTCTTGATGCTCAAAGAAGTTCATGAGTCAGTACCAAGTGTCAGGGGAAGGGCAAATGATGAAGGACGAAGGCATTCTTAAAACGAAGGCATTCTTAAAACGAGACTTGTGGAGCGACTTTCATTTCAGGCGTGGCTTCTTCTAGCAAGGTTGCCGTTTGAAAGTGAAATGAACCCGCAATCAAGTTGCTAGGAAACACTTCACGCTTCGTGTTGTAAACGGTGACTGCATCATTGAAGGCTTGACGAGCAAAAGCGACTCGGTTCTCTGTAGAAGTTAACTCTTCCATGACCCGCGCCATATTTTGATCCGCTTTCAAATCGGGGTAAGCTTCTGATAAAACAAGCAGCCGATCCAAACTGCCCGTAAGCACCGCTTCAGCCGATTCTAGTTGTTGCATCGCTTGTGGATCGCCAGGGTTACGGGCAGCGCGACTGTTGGCACTCATGGCGGCATTCCGGGCAGTGATCACCGCTTCCAGGGTTTCCCGTTCGTGCTTCATGTATCCTTTAGCCGTTTCTACTAAATTGGGAATCAGATCGTAACGACGTTGAAGTTGAACATCAATCTGACTGTAAGCATTCTTGAATCGATTTCGCAGCGTGACCAAGCTGTTGTAGGCGTTCATAATGATCACGCCAGCAATCAGCACGAGCATGACAAGAAAAATGAGGAATCCCATAATTTGTTCTGTTTGAAAGTGAAGGTGAACTTGGAGCGTCAAGATTGCTGTTAGTGTTCCCAATCTGATCAGATCATCAAGAGTTTTCAAACTAATTCCGGTTATTGATCAAATTGTTGGCTCACCTCGACCAGTTCCCGTTTTTCAAAGTGAATGTGGCAATATACGATTTTTTATAGCTCACCCTATTCTTATCGTTTCGAGACGAAAAGGTTTGGGTATTCACTCACAAATGTCTTAAAGAACAAACTGAGTAGTAGAATTGTATTAAATAAATAGATTAAGTTGTTGCTTCATCCTGAGCGGGCTTTAACTCTGCTCAATCCGGTGATCATTCATTGTGAATGCTTACTTGGGGAGAGACAATTTGAAAAAAATTATGCATACTTCCACTAAAAGTACAGCAAAAATCGCGCAGATAATTCCTGTAAAAGTCAATATTTTGCCGCTCTCTTTAGGGCAATATCTTAAATTAGAGAGATAAAATCAATTGGTTGCCGAATTGCAAGTTAAGTGCGAAGTTCTCAATCCTCCATTGAAATGGGCTGGAGGAAAGCGTTGGCTAGTCCCAACTTTGCATAGCATCTGGAAACATTATTCTTGCTATAGATTAGTAGAACCATTTGTGGGTGGGATGGCGGTTGCACTTGGACTACGACCTCAAAAGGCATTGCTCAACGATTCTAATTTTCACTTAATGAATTTTTATTTTTGGCTTCAAAAAGGGCTTTATGTGAATTTGAACTTCAAAAATGACTCGTCCTATTACTATTCATGCCGAGAACGTTTTAATCAGCTTATTTTAAGTGGAGAAGCAGACGGTCAAGAAGCTGCTAATTTATTTTATTTTATGAACCGCACAGGATATAACGGACTGTGCCGATTTAATAGTAAAAATCAATTTAATGTTCCGTTTGGTCGGTACAAAACTATTACGTACCCCAAAGATTTTTTAGGGTATTTACCTACTTTAAAGAGATGGCAGTTGGCTTCAGTCGATTTTGTAGATTTACATCTGCAATCCACTGATTTTATTTATGCTGATCCTCCCTATGATGTTCAATTTACTAGGTATAGTGCTAATGATTTCAAATGGGAAGATCAGATCCGCTTGGCTGAATGGCTAGCTTGCCACAGGGGTGCAGTAGTGGCTTCTAATCAAGCAACAGATCGGATTGTAGAACTTTATGAAAAGCTTGGCTTTCTCATAACTTTTTTGGATGCACCGAGGCGAATCTCCTGCAATGGCGATCGCAAACCAGCCAGAGAGATTCTTGCCACTAAAGGAATCAATATTTAATAGTGATTGCAGTCACGAAGCACTGCTGGGTCAAGCGAAATTTACTTTATTTCTTCCTCTTAACTTTCATACCCAACGTGCAAATAACTCACGATAATTGAGATTCAATTCATTAATCTCAATCCTACAAATCACTGAGCAATATTATAACTTTATCATTTTGAGAGAGAACTACTGGCTCCAACAAAGTTGTTGAAACAATAGGGTTAGGATCGACCTGAAATTGAGGTGTAACTTCTCCCTCGCCAACACCGCCACACAAGGGTTTGACGGTCATAGTATCCATCGTCTCGGAACCATTTGTTTGGCAATAGACTGAATAGTTAGTCACCAAAAAACCTAGCGTGGACGATGCTGAGGTATGGTGAGGAAACTGAGATAAGAGTTGTACTTTGGTGGTAGTTGGTTGTAGCTGAGTAGGTGATGTAGGCACAACTTGGGTCATTGCCATAGAGATGGGAAACAGGACAAATGAACTGGTAGCTGAAACCAACACAATGAGTTTACCCGTTGCAGATTGCACTGTATTCTTCAAAGTATTGAGAACTGAAGAGCATACACAGAATTGACTGACCATAAAGACATTCTCCGAACCGGAATAGTATCCACCCCAAATCTAAGATACCCCTATGTTTAGTGCCTATTGATTTAGATAGAGTTTCTTAATAGTAAGAAAACTAAAATTTTTAGATATTTAGTGAATAGACCGATACCATCGGGCAAGAGTAGCAGGAGAAATACCAGCAAAATAGCCCAAGATGATGAATTGGTTGACTAAGGTAGTTTTAAAGACGCCGAGCGTTTGCCAACGACGAGCGGAAGTGGAAACCCTAGCAGGCGCGATCGCCACTTTTCCAAGTTTATTCAATTCTTGTATCAGCACAAAGTCTTCCATGATGGGCATATTGGGAAACCCATTAAGATGGTGAAACATCGCAGCCGTTAAAAAAATTCCTTGGTCTCCGTAAGGCATACGCCATAACCGCGATCGCCATTTAACGCCCCATTCCACCAACCGCAAGCCGATCTGAGACCCGGCGATCGCTAAATCGAATGCTCCCGCAACGACCCCCGGTTGCGCTAAGGTTTCGTAAATCAGCCGCTCATAGCCCCTGGGCAAACACGTATCAGCATGAAGAAACAACAGATTTGGAGCAGTCGCGATCGCGGCTCCCGCATTCATTTGAGCGGCGCGCCCCGGTGCAGATTGCATCACGACTGCCCCAAAAGCCTTAGCAATTAGAACGGTGTCATCCGAACTGCCGCCATCCACCACAATCACTTCAACCGCTGTGGCTGCGCTCGCGGTTGCTAAAGTTTGAGCTAAATAGGCACTCTCATTCATCACTGGAATCACAATTGAGAGTGCTGCCACAAAAAAGCCACCCTACCAACTAAAAGCTCAAAAAAGTTGCTGGGCAATCTCCATCGCCCAGATTAGCTTACTGCATCCCTAAAATTGTTTTTTGGCAAGGAGGACGTTCAGCAAGTCGCTTAGCGTAATTAACAACAGCAGGATAGGCACTCAAATCAAGCTGAAACAGCATTTGACCATAAGCAACCAGAGACCCGATCGCCACATCCGCCACACTAAAGGATTCACCCATAATAAAGGGCTGATTCTCCAACAAATGATTCAGCATCGTCATGTGGCGCGGCAATTCTTTTTCTCTAGCTGTATCTGAAACCATAGCTGGACCCAGGGTGGCATTCGCATAGTTAATCCACTGGTTGAGCCGCGATCGCCCCTCCAAGGTTAGATTCGGCTCCCCATATTTTTCGGCTAGGTACAGCAAAATTGCCCCCGATTCCCACAGCTTAAAATCCCCTTCCACAATGGCAGGCACCTTGCCAATCGGATTAATCGCCAAAAACGCAGGTTGATGATGCTCGCCCGCTTGCATATCCAGCAGAACGAACTCATAAGGAACCGCCAATTCTTCCAAATACCACTGGACGATGGATGCCCGACTGCGGACACCTCCGTAAAGCTTTAACATCAGTTACTCCATCGTAAAAAGTGAATGAGGATGAACTCAAAATATCTCCTAAGTCAACGCTTCCTGTTGGCAAAGCCAGTCCGAAAGACTTATAAAACTCAAAACTTAGAACTCAAAACTTAGAACTCAAAACTAGAACTCCCTCCCCGCTGCTTTCATAGGACTTTGTGAGTATATTCGTGCTGCTTAACATTGTCTTCCGTAAGCACAGTGCGCTGCATATTGAGAACGCGCTTACGCTCAATCGAAAAATTAAAGTCGCTTTTAGCGGTGCCTACAGGGATGTGAGCTTGGGCTGCGGGACGAGCCTTGTAAGTACGGGTCGCGGCAAGTAAGCGAAAGGCAAAATCATCGCAAAACTGGGCTTCTGCAGGAAACTCAGCCGGAAGGCAAGGGGTGTCATTAACCAAAATCGAACCAAAAGTGGTCGCGATCGCTTTTGCATAAGAAGTCACAATCCCTTTAAGAATGGCTTCTAATGCCGCCGAAGGAATTGGCTCGATTACTTGAACCTGATAAATTTCGCCTTCTTCTCTAATGAAACAGGTCGCTAAGCCTAACACTACGTAATCGTCTGCAACCATGTCAGACATATCTAAATCAGCCATTGCAATTGCCATAAGTCGTTCTAGTTCATCCCTAAGAATGCGGTGGCTGGATAAAGTTGAATTTTATCAATATCCATCGTGGCATAGGTCAAGTTATCGGCGTTGGTTAGTGTTTCTTAAAGATTAATTGACAGCCAAAGCAGCGTCAACACTAAAGATTAGGGCTGGAATCCCTTCTGAGCGGCGAACTTGTACACAGCAGCAGGAGAGCTTTATGCAGAATAATACCGCTTTGAGTTCTGTTCGCATAGCGTTGACCTGGGGGATGTTTCGAGTTTTGAGTTTTGAGTTTTGAGTTTTGAGTTTTGTTCGCGTTCGCGCAGCGTGTGCATTGCACTCAGCGTCTCCGCAGGAGATGTTTTGAGTTTTGTTCGCGTAGCGTCTCTGTAGGAGATATTTTGTATTTTGAATTGTAGAAGCTTTACTCAGCTACGGTTTCAAGCTCAGATCTGTTGCATCCTCCGTTTAAATTGGTTTAAGAACTTGAAGGACAGCAGCCAAAAGGTCGCCGGGTTCAGATGGTGCTCAAAGCCGACATCGAAGGAGTAAACTGGAAGGACAGCCCGTGCAGATCCAGCGGGAGTATGAGCGTGCTGTGAACTGCCTTTTGTCTACCCAAAATCAAGCTGTGACACTGCGCTAGGTGAACGTTATTAGGTTATTAGGTTAACGGTTTGCTTGGGCTTGTAGTTTGGAAATATCTGGTTCAAGTTTGAGTCGCTCAGCCCAACATGACGCGCTAGCACTGTGCTAACCACATCACGATAATCCGTCGTTACCGGCACATCGCGCCCCTGGTAAAGCTGATTTGCCGCCAAACCGCGCCAGTTGCCATAAATACCGCCGCGCACTTTGCCACCCATTGCCCACATCACGTTGCCATGTCCGTGGTCGGTGCCCCCATTGCCGTTTTCCTGAACCGTGCGCCCAAATTCAGACATCACCAGAATGGTAGTGTCGTTGAACCCAGCGCCTAACCCTTGTTGTAGGGCAATTAACCCCCGCCCCAAGGGCTGCAAGCTGCGAGCAAACTGTCCCTGACTAGCTCCCTGATTGATGTGCGTATCCCAACCCCCGATCGCCAGAAAAGCTAGCTGAACCCGGTTGTCTCGCACCATAATTTTGGCAAGCCGCTGAGCATCGCGGACAAATCCATTGGCAAGCTGAGCGCCATTGTTTGCCGCTTTCATCTCAGTTTCTAGGTCGCTCATCAACGCTTGCCGCGCTTCACGAGACTCTTTATAAGCTCGTCCCAGTTCGTCGTTGCGGTTATAGAGGCGATCGAACGCCGCCGCCACTTGAGGGCGATCGAGGGGTAAGGGCTTATCGGCAGTGCGCCCCGATGCCAGAGTCGCCACAGGCATTTTACCCGTCAAAATCCGAGGAGTTGTATTGCCCACATTGATCGCTTGGATGGGGTTTCGTCCCGTATTCAAGCTTGCCAGTAGGCGATTCATCCAGCCCTCTTGAGTGGATTTTGTGCCCGGAGTGCCGCTTTCCATATAGTCTTGGGCATCGAAGTGCGATCGCGTTGCGTCAGGCGATCCGCAGGCAGGCACAAACGCCAGTTTCTTCGCATTCCACAAGGGCATCAGGTCAGCTAAGGCGGGATGCAAGCCAAATTGCCCATCTAAATCGAACGCTCCTCCCGACTTTCCAGGCTGCGGAATAGCAATTTTAGGACGGTTCTCGTAATATGCCGCTTCCCTATAGGGAGCCACCACGTTGAGTCCATCAGCCGCGCCCCGCAGAAAAACGACAATCAATCGCTTGGGGTTGATTGTTTGGGCATGGGTTCTGGCAAACCAACCATGACCGCCCATTGTTATCAAGGAGGACGCGGTGAAAAGACCGGCGTGTTGAATAAACTTACGTCTATTATTCATGGTGAGCGCAGCAAGAAGTAGAACTTGTAGCAGTTTGATAGATTTCTTCTTGGTTAAAGTAGATGCCAAGATGGGATGCACCGGTAGTCCACCAAACCCATTGACGCAGACTTTCTATTTGATTAAAGAGTTCATCAACCACCCACGGTTCAAAGCAATCAATGGTGAGCCGATTGTTGATATCGATACATAGGGAACATCGCGCCAGACCTTTAGGAAACAAAGAACATAGCCGACCTAGGCGTAATTTTTCGAGAATTAACAAATCGTCAGGGGTTAGTTCTTGAAACATAAATTTCTCCTGATGGGTTAACGACTCATGAATTCTGGGCTACCCAGAATGATGGCGGTACGGAGTTGAGGCGGGCTAGCGGCGATCGCCTGTTGGGTTTGGATGGAAAAGCGATCGCCGACTGTTTGGGCTAGTTGAATTGCATTGACTGACGGGGATGGTAGTTTGCTAAAAATGGTCGCAAAGCTGAGGCGGCGAGTCATGCCGTCAGGATTCAACCACGCTGCTTGCGTATTTTTATAGCCGTCTGGAGTTTGGCAGCCAAATAAAGGCATTCCCAACTGTTGCAGAGTATTTTGGATCAATCCGGGGCGACTCACGTCACTGCCTGTCGCCCGATAAACAGACACCACATACTGATAGGGCGTTTTGAACTTGGCATTATAGTGCTTGCTATCCATAAATTCCGCGCTACGAAACAAGGTGCCTAACACTTCGCGAATGTTGCCATCGGTGGCTACGAACCGCTGAGCCATTTTGTCTATTAAAGCTTTTGGGGGTTGGTCGGCAACAAAGTACTGTGCCAATTTATGGCTAACCCGACGAGCGGTGGCGGGGTGTTTTGCCAAGATGTCTAAGGCTTGCTCGACTTCAGCAATACCACGACCTTTGATCGTCTGTCCTAAAAATATCTTGTCGCTGAAGTCGTGCCGTTTGGCATCAAAATAGAAGCCATTCTCGTCGTTGGCTGCCGGGGCTATGGGTTGAACGGCGCGGCGAAAGCCCCACCCCGTCAGAATTTTTGCTAAGGCAATCACATCCTGTTGAGTGTAGCCACCCTCTACACCCAGGGTATGCAGTTCCAACAATTCACGGGCGTAGTTTTCGTTTAAGCCTTGAAATCTGCCGCGTGCTGCCGGACTTTTGGGATCAGTATTTTGCCAGTTATCCAGATAGAACAGCATGGCAGGATGACGTGCCGTGGCTTCGAGTAAATCGCGGAAGCGCCCCATCGTGTTGGGGCGAATGGCTTCTTGCTCATATGCACCGACCCAGATGCGGGTGAGTCCTTTGCCAGAGAACACATTGAAGTGGTTAAACCAAAAGTCCACCATGCTTTCTTGCAGTTGGCGATCGCTCTTGGTTGCCCGGAGCAACCGTGCTTCTACTGCCTGCTGCATCGTGTTTTTTGCAAACTGGCGATTCGGGGTCTGTTGCGCCTTGCCTAATTGCCCTCTTGGTCGAAACTGCTGTGCCAGTGCCACCGGACTCATGCTCAAGGTATTCAGTTGGGCAAGTTGTTTCGTGAGTGCTGCTGACTCTGGAATGGATGCTGGATTCAACTGCTGCTGAATGTAGCGATCGATGCCCATCTCGTTTACTTTTTGAATATCACCCGGACGGATTCCCAGACTCAACCGATTTAAAACATGAACAATTTTAGAACTCGCAGGAGTCGCTGAATCTACAGAAACGCCCATGCCAACCCATAAAACCCCTGTCAAAAACCAAGCGTGCGATCGCAGTTTCATTAAAGTACCGCCAGCGAAGAATGTTTCTGTATCTGCGGGATTAGACTCCGCTGCCAACGGTTGGGTTCAACCAAGAACTACAATTTTGCAATGACGGTGTTTTTTACCGATCGTTTCCCATGCTTCGTGTTCGTCCAGTTTTTTCTGGTTGTCGCATTAACTCGGTCAATTTTTGTCGTTGCTCCCCAGTCAACACCGTGCGAATTGCCAACATACTTTCCATCCGAGTATCCGCTAAGGTTTGCTGCAAGGCTTGGACTTGATTAAACTGCTGTCGAATTTGCTCAGAGGATGCGTTTCCTGAAGCCATCAGATCCTTTAGAGACTGCTGCGCTTGCTTAACGGACTGTCGCTGTTGGGTTAAACGGTCTTGATATTGCCGACGGATCGCCTGAATTTTTTGGATTTGCTCTTTAGTCAGGTTTAGCTCTTGGAGCCAATTTTCTTTTTTTTGTAGCCGCGATCGCCGGGGCGATGGAGTATCAGCTTGAGCCATCGTGATACCAGGGGCGGCTGAGATGGGAAACGCGATTCCCGCAGGGGTCGTTTCACGAATTGCGCCCCCCAAAGTCAGGAGCAGCGCAGTCATTACAGGAACAGAACGATAAGACATAGGACAATAGGACGCAAAAACTAGTTTAAAGTTGAATCTTTGGTGACGGGAAACAGATCGCTTTCTGAAACAGATTGTTCCGCGATCGAATCGCGCCAAGTGCTTTCAATGAAATTTTGCAGTTCAGCGACTTCAGCGGCGCTAGGCTGAGAGACTGGAGCGAAGGGGCGATAGCTAAAGACCATTGCCACTAACCCCGCTGCGATCGCCGAAGGAACTGCCCATAGAATTCGTGATTGAACCTTTGCAGTAGAACGATTTGTTGCAATTATCGTCAGTCGCGGCTGAGGTGTAGACGCGATCGCGGACATTAATTGATCTTCCAAGTCAGGCTTTGCCGCAGGCACCACAGGCTGATGCCGCTTTAAAAACTCCGCCAGTTTTAAGTCATCTTCTGAAAATCTACTCATAGCTGAACTCCTTCATAGTCAAGAAACTTACGCACCGCAGCACGAGCGTGGAATAGTCGAGATTTCACCGTCCCCACTGGAATCCCCAAAATCTCAGCAATATCTTTTTGGGGCATTTCTTCTAAATCGTGTAACACCAAAACAGTTCGGTGATCAGCGCTCAGTTTATTTAATCCCCGCTGAACCAAATCTTGATAATGGAGATGCATTACATCGGGTGATTCTTGCCGCGTGGGAGCCTGTTTCGTTAGCTCTTGCAGTTGAGTTCGCCCTTTGGCGGCGGCTTGCCGATAATCGGATGCTACATTCCAAGCAATTCGATATAGCCAGGTCGAAAACTTGGCAGTTTGGCGAAATTTGGGCAACCCCCTCCAAGCGCGAAAAAAAACATCTTGAACCAGATCATCCAGCACGCTCACATCACATAGCTGATACAAAATGGTTCTGACCCGCTGTTCATGGCGACGATATAACAGCCGAAAACTTTGGGTATCACCCTGAAGGCTTTGCTGCACGAGATGACTGTCATCACTTTCAGGTACGCTTTCATGAAACGCCGTTGACACAATGAACCCCTGCAAAACACTCCTCCATCCAATTTGGAGCTACGTTTATTAGACCCGTTCACGGGCAAAAAGGTTCATTTAGATCTTGAATGGCGGATCATGAATGGCGGGACGTGTCATCCAGATCTCACATTCTTTTGTAAAGAATTTAGCCATTCTTAAAATCTTGTGCAGAATGTACTTGCAACCGGGATGGTTCTGGCTGACTGCAAAGCTGGAACTAGGGCGATCGCATCTCTCTACACGTTTGGTTTTTGAAACGCATTGAACGCACTTTTTTTGGCTTATAAAGTATCCAGGCAAAGACGATTGTTTGCGATCGTGGTAGGAGTTCTAGCCGCGATCGCCTCCTCTAAAATTGCCCTTGCCCAACCGCAGGTTGCCCCACCGCCGCCGCCTTCCAGCCCGGTGCAACCGCCACCCCCGCCCAGTCGGGTGCAGCCTACCCCGCTTCCGGCAATGCCGCCCAACTCACCTTCATCGTTGAATGAGCCAGTTTGGGTGATGCCAGTGACGATTCCATCTGCCCCTAGCCCTGTGCCCCCGTCTCCCCAGGCATTGCCGACCACTCCGGCACTGTCTACTTCACCCCAGCCGGTAGTGGTGCCTAAACTAGAGCCACCCCCACCGCCCAGTCAGACATTGCCACCTGGGCGATCGGGGAGTTCCAACGATCTTGCTTTATTTGTAACGGATGTGCAAATTGCGGGAGTTGCCCCAGATTTACAGGAATTTGGTTTGCTGGCAATTCAAACCAAGGCAGGAGGGCAAGCAACTTCCAGTCAGATCCAGAACGATGTGGCGCTGTTGCTGAATACCGGCTTTTTTACATCAGCGACGGTTTCCACTACCCCCAACCCTCAAGGTGTGAGCGTCACTTTTTTTGCCACCCCTACCATTGTGCGGGCGATCGCCCTACCCAGTGCCCAAGCGCTCACCTTCACCGCCACCAACGAGATTTTTAGAGACCAGTTTGGCAAGTCCATTAGCCCGACAGCACTGAATCAGGCAACACAGGATATCAACGCCTGGTATGCCAAAAATGGGTATACTTTGGCGCGGGTGATTTCTCTTAGCCCCAGTCGCAATGGCATTGTCACGATTGAGGTCGCAGAAGGCGTAGTCGGCGAAACTCAGGTGCGCTTTCTCAATCGGGATGGGAAAACTGTAGATGAAAAGGGGCAACCCGTTCGCGGTCGCACCCAAGATGCTTTTTTGCAGCGCCAGATTAAAGTGCAGCCGGGGCAACCGTTTCGGGTAAATGTAGCCCAGGAAGATTTGCAGCGGTTGGGTCAACTGGGCATTTTTGAAACGGTCAATGTGGCGTTTGAGGGCGATGCGCGGCGGGTGACGGTAGTTTATAACGTGACGGAGCGTGCGCCCCGCGATCTACGGTTTGGCGGTGGCTTTAACGATTCTCTGGGACTCTATGCCACGGTTGGCGTACAGGACATTAACTTTGGGGGATTGGGGCAACGGCTCGGCGGTACGGTGTTAGTAGGCACCAAAGATATCCAGTTTGATGGACGCTTTGTTAGCCCTTACCGCGAAACGGAACCGAATGTTCCAGGCTATAACGCCAGTATCTATCGGCAACAGGGGTTTTCACAGGTGTTTACGGATGAGGTGAATTTGCCAAATGGCGATCGCATTCGAGAGCGCAGACAAGGGGTTGGCGTGGGGCTGGAACGCCCGATTGGCAATGGTTGGAATGGCAATCTTGGGCTGAACTATAACAACGTCAGCATTCGGGGCGATGGCGGCAAAGTTTTTAGCACCGATGCTTTAAGCAATCCCCTCAGTCTCAGCGGCACCGGAATTGATGACCTGTTTAGCCTTTCATTTACCGCCATTCAAGACCTGCGTGACTATCCCTTAAACCCTGCAAAAGGATCGGTCACTCGCTTCAACGTCGAGCAATATCTTCCAATCGGGCGTGGACAGGTGTTTGGCACCAAGCTCCAGGCAGAACACGCGGCATATTTTCCGGTGACGTGGATTACGGCAAACCAAAAAGTTGCACCGCCTACGGAACGCCAGCCAGAGGTGGTTGCGCTGAATGTGCAAGGGGGAACGAACGTGGGTGATCTACCGCCCTACAATGCGTTTATTTTAGGGGGACCAAACTCTGTGCGCGGCTGGGATACAGGCGCGATCGCCACGCCTCGTAGCTATGTTCAAGCCACCGCTGAATACCGCTTTCCGATTTATAAATTCATTGGCGGCACCGCTTTTGTAGATTTTGCTTCCGACTTAGGCAGCAATAAAGACGTGCTGGGTGAGCCAGGAGTCGTTCGTGATACTCCCGGTACAGGAATTGGTTATGGATTAGGGGTGCGGGTCAACTCACCGCTTGGCATCATCCGGGCAGATTTTGGCTTCAGTGGGCAGGGCGGCACGCGCTTTCAATTTGGTTTTGGGCAACGGTTTTAGGGGTTTTAGAGCAAGTTTATAATTAAACGTTTGGAAAGACTGATTCCCAAAATAATTCTGGATACTGATCCCGGTGGCGACGATATTTTTGCGTTGCTGTGGCTGATTAGCTTGGTCAAGCAAGGGTTGACTGAATTAGTTGCGGTGACGACGGCGGAAGGTAATGTTTCGGCTGAGCAAACGTTTGCCGCTGCCAGCAAAATTTTGAAGTTGGGTGGATTGGATCAAGTGGAGATCGGACGTGCCGTTGCCGTGACCCACGCCACGACCAATGCCGCCCACATTCACGGCAGCGATGGCATGGGCAATTTGTCTCAAACGTTGCCCGACCGCGATCGCTCATTTGAAACAGCAAACTATTCCGATCAAGTAATAATCGATGCTTTGCTGGCTAATCCAGGAGAAATCACCCTTTTGGCGATCGCCCCCTTCACCAACCTGGCAGCCGCAGAAACGAAGCATCCCGGCATTTTGCGGCAAGCAAAAGAAATCGTGCTGATGGGCGGTGCGTTTGAGTGTGCTGGCAACATCACCGCCCACGCTGAGTTTAATGTTGCCTACCATCCTGAAGCCGCCCAAGTGGTGCTAAATAGCCGCAGCGATATCGTCATGGTGCCGTTGGATGTGACGCGATCGCTGATCTTTACGGAAGCCATGGCGCAAACAATCCAGCAGGCAAACCCAGAAAGCGCGATCGCCCCGTTCATCGCCGCTTTGTGCAGCTTTATGATTTCCACCGCCTTAACCTACCGAGAAACCCAGGGCGATCGCGGTTTTTTAATTCACGATGCCGCCACCGTCGGCTATCTCTTTTACCCTGAAACCTTTCGCTGGCGACGAGCAACCGTGCAAATTGAAACCCAGGGTGTGTGGACTCGCGGACAAACTTTAATCGACAATCGACATAGTGCAAAACCAGGAGCCAACGCCTGGATTGCAACTCAAGTCAATGCCCCCAACTTTTTCGCTAGCTTAATTGAGGATTTAAGGCTCCTGATGTAGGGATTGAATAGGTAGTGCCAATTGCTTGCATCAATACCGCACCAGCCCCAAAACTGTTGTAAAGGGTCGGCAAATCATAGGTCTTGAACGGTTCTAGGGGTGAAATATCCTCTGCCGCTTCTAAATCTTCTGCCAGAATCCGAATCAGCTTAAGTTTCTCAATAGTAGAGAGTTGGCGGACTGATGGAAGAACCTCAGATAAAGTCATGATGTGTTTAAGCTCAATAGCTTATTCTTCAGTTTAATCGGACGAAAGGGGAATGCTTTTGAGGAAGTGCCCTAACAAGTAGAGGGAGCCGCACAAGACTACGAGATCTTGGTTGGTTGCTTGATGGGTTGCGGTTTCAAGCGCTTCTACTACATCGGAGAAGGTGTAGCACTGGGCTAAGTCGGGGCAGATGTTTTTGGCTAGCGCCGCTAAATCGGCGGGTGCGGCGGTGCTGTGATCGGGGACGGGCACTAGGTAGAGCGAGTCGCGCGATCGCAGCAATTCTTGAAACACATCCCCATGATCTTTGGTAGAAAGCATTCCCATCACCCAATGGATCTGAGAAGGGGTGGGATTTAAAGCATCTACAAACGCCCTCAACACTTTGGCGCTAGCGGGATTGTGGGCACCGTCGATCAAAATTTTGTGATCTTGCCAGGTCACCCACTGCAAGCGCCCTGCCCATTGAGTTTTGGCAATTCCTTGGGCGATCGCGTCATCCGAAATTTGCCAGCCCTGTTCTCGGAGTAGTTGAATCGTGGCGATCGCCAGAGCCGAATTATGAAGTTGAATCGCGCCCTGTAGCGGCAGTGGATAACGAATCGTTTTTAGCAGATGTGCAAGGGTCACTTCCGCCGGATCTTCGGATGCTTCTAGTTCATACTCCTCAACCCCGCAATATTCTGCCCAGCCATTGCCCACATCTCGCGCAATCTGGGGATAAGTCGCCACACAGCCCAACTCTGAGGCTCGTCGATGAATCACAGACGCGGCTTCCCAAGGCACCTGACCGATCACGGCGGCACCGCCCGGTTTCAAAATACCTGCTTTTTCCCAGGCAATATCTGCCAGCGTTGAACCTAATCGCTGCCAATGTTCGCGACTGATCGAGGTGATGATACTCACGAGGGGATAGTCGCAGACATTGGTGGCATCTAGCCGTCCGCCCAGCCCCACTTCCATCACCGCCACATCCACTTCCTGCTGGGCAAAATAGAGCCAAGCTGCTGCTGTGATTACCTCAAACTGAGTCGGGGGCAAATCATCGGGCTGAATCGCGGCAATCACTTCCTGCAAGAGAGCTTCGAGGGTTTCTGGAGCGATCGCCTGATTATTTAAGCAAATGCGCTCTGTCCAATCGATGAGGTGAGGCGAAGTATACCGCCCAACCGTGTAGCCCGCTTCGGTCAGGATGGTGGATAAGTAAGCGCAAACTGAGCCTTTACCGTTGCTGCCTGCCACATGAACAACGGGAACTTGCTCGTGAGGATTGCCTAAGTTTTTGAGGAGTTGCTGAATAGAATCCAGCCCCAGTCGAACGCCAAAATGGCTCAGGGATTGAAGGATTTCGTCGATCGCCAAGGTGCTAAATCAATAAAGGAATACTAGGCTACAGGTTACAGGTTACAACGGGCAGAGTACAGGATAAAGGGTCGGTTTCTATAAATATGCGGCGGTTCTCCTTCAAATGCAGTACAACTGACTCATTCGAATATTTGACTTTGCGAAAGATGGAAGTTGCTGGGTCTGGCGGCAGCCCGCTCTAAAAAATATGCAGAAACTTTGCAAACGGTTTTTTCACCTGACAGATGATGCCTTTGACGGTTAAATTCATAGGAGTCCAAAATTAAGTACTGCGTGACTGGGTTCATATCCTGATGCTTGAACCGTTAATTGAACTGAAGGGAATCTCCAAAGCGTTTGGAGAGCAAATTGTATTAAACTCGGTTGATTTAACGATTTATCGCGGGGAAGCGCTGGCAATTGTGGGTCCTTCTGGCACAGGCAAATCAACGATTCTCAGGATTATGGCGGGTTTGCTGGCACCGGATGAAGGAGAGATTTGGGTGCAGGGGAAGCGCCGTCAAGGGTTAATTGAAGATTCTGAAGATCCGATTGGCATTGGTATGGTATTTCAACAAGCGGCGCTATTTGATTCTTTAACGGTGGATGAAAATGTCGGTTTTTTGCTATATGAACATTCCAATCTCTCTCATTCAGACATTCGGAAATTAGTCAGCCACCGATTAGAAATGGTTGGGCTGGCGAATATTGGCGATCGCTACCCGGCGCAGTTGTCGGGAGGAATGCGGAAGCGAGTCAGCTTTGCCCGTGCCATTATGTCTAATCCTGCCAACCCTAAAGATACGCCCGAAGTGCTGCTATACGATGAACCCACCGCAGGGCTAGATCCGATCGCATCCACGGTGATCGAAGATTTGGTGCGTCAGCTTCAACAGGCTCAAGGGGGCTGCGGCACGTATGTGATGGTGACTCACCAAGACAGCACCATTCGGCGAACGGCAGATCGGGTGATCATGCTCTATCGTGGCACAGTGCAGTGGGAGGGCAAAATTGAGCAAATTGACACAACCGACAATCCATTAATCCGCCAATTTTTTAGCGGTAAGGTGGAAGGACCGATTCAAGTCGCAGGTTAATCATTGTGTGAGGGCAGCGTATGCGATCGCGAACAGTGCGAGAAGGTTCAGTAGGCTTGCTGATTTTGGCAGGCATTGGCTTATTTGTGGGGATTGCCCTATGGCTTCAAGGCATTCAGGTGGGTAAACGAAGCTTCACCATTTTCATTGAATTTGCGAATGCTGTTGGGCTACAGGTTGGGGCACCCGTGCGTTATCGCGGAGTTACCGTAGGCAAAATTGTCGGAATTCGCCCCCTGCCCAACAAGGTTGAAGTGGAAGCAGAAATCTCTCCAGCCACCACGCTGATTCCTAAAGAGGTGATTGCTCAAGTCAATCAGTCGGGGCTGATCAGTCAAAGCGCGATCGAACTTACGCCCTTAATCCAACTCCCCACTACCGTTAAAACCACGCCTTTAGCAAAAGATTGCAACCCAGGACTCATTCTATGCAACCAGGCGCGGTTATCCGGCGAACCCGGATTTAGCATTGACGAATTAGGGCGCGCGACGATTCGATTTGCCAATCTATATACTGATCCCAAGTTTTTTGCCAACGTTAACGGAGTGGTGAAAAATACTTCACTTGCCGCCGCCGAAATTGCCGTCCTGAGTCGCGAATTTACCATGCTGACCAAAGACGCTCGTTCAGAACTCAAAAGCCTGTCGTCGTCTGCTCAGGCCATCACCCAAACCGCCAATCAACTTAGCGCCACGGCTGCTCAGGTGAATAGCCTGCTGTCCACGAACCGGGCTACCCTGGTTTCAACCTTAGCCAACATCAATGCTACCAGCAGTGATTTGAGAGTTTCCATTGGCAAACTGGGCACCGTGATAGGAAAAGTGGAGCAAGGCGAATTTATCCAAAATCTAGAAATCCTGTCCACTAATGCTGCCAAAGCTTCGACCAATTTAAGAGCCGCAAGTGATGCGCTGAACAGCCCTGCGAATCTGCTAGTGTTGCAACAAACGTTGGATTCTGCCAGGACAACCTTCCAAAATGCTCAGAAAATTACCGCTGATTTAGATGAATTAACCGGAGATCCAAAATTTCGGAGTAACTTAAAAAATCTGGTCAATGGATTAAGCGGGTTAGTGTCTTCAACTCAACAGCTTCAGCAACAAACCCAAACGGCTCAGATTCTGGTGCCGATCGCAGCCTCTTTAACCCAGACTACTCCAGATTCTCAGCCTACTCCTATCAACCCATCGCCCAGCAAAAGCCCTTCCTTGGAGCCGTAGGAGGGCATCAGCCCAGATTGAAGAGTTAACAGGAAAGGTTCATCATGATAGCCAACAAAAGCCATGCTTACTTTGCTCCCGAAGATTATCTAGAACTGGAGCGCAGCAGTTCTATCAAACACGAATATCTTCAGGGGCAAGTGATGGCAATGGCGGGGGCAAGCAAAGCCCACGTCATCATCACCAGTAACCTTTCAGCCCTATTGGTTAACCATCTCCGTGGCACGGGCTGCATTGCCTATCCCATGGATATGAAAGTTCGGATACCTGCCTTAAATCTCTTTTACTATCCTGATTTGATAGTCACTTGCGACGATCGCGATCGTCGTTCTAACGAAGACTTTATTCTGCATCCTAAGCTGATTATTGAAGTCTTGTCTGACTCTACCGAAGCCTTTGACCGGGGCGACAAGTTTGCGAATTACAAAACCAGTCCAGCGCTTGAAGAATATGTTCTGATTCACCAAAAGCAAATTTTGATTGAGCAGTTTCAGCGCAGTTCCAACAACCTATGGATTTCTAAAGTCTGCCGAGAGGGAGATAGTCTTGAACTTGCCAGCATTGGTTTTTCTTGCCCGATCGCTGATTTATATGAAAATCTGACTCAGTTGTTGTGATTCAGTTCAGTTTTCAGCGATCGCTATTCATCTGTTTGCTGAATCTGCTGCTGCTGAATGCGACAGCTTAGAGGGCTGTGCTTGGAGGCAAGCCGAGCTTTGCCGGAGGCTGCCCAATCCTGCATCTGTTGAATTTGCTCTTGGGCAGTGCGGGCAAGAGGCACCATTTGGCTGGCGGCTTCCAAAATATCATCGGTTGCAAAGTCGCGGTTTTGGCTAAAGCCAATGTGCATCGCTTCCACTAAGGTTTGCTCAATCTCTGCCCCAGAAAAATCGGGAGTTTCGTAGGCAAGGCGATCGCAGTCGTAGCTTTTGAGCGTGTGAGGACGCAGCCGTTCTAAATGCACGGCAAAAATGGCGCGGCGTTCTTCTTGACTGGGCAACCCCACAAAAAAGATTTCGTCAAATCGTCCTTTTCGCAGCATTTCGGGCGGCAGCGCTTGAATATTGTTGGCAGTGGCGACGACAAAAACAGGCGTAGTCTTTTCTGCCATCCAGGTGACAAAGGTGCCAAACACCCGGCTGGTGGTGCC
>JBGSWI010000015.1:0-21403 GCA_041752515.1 Leptolyngbyaceae cyanobacterium
GAATTTATTCTCTAACGCTTAGGGAGATGAAGCCCACTGGGGCTGTCTAAATCAAACTAGAGGTTTCGTTGGACAAACGGGCATCAGGTTTGAGCATTGCCGCAAGGATAGACAGTTTTAAGGCGCGTCGATGAACTAAGAATCCCTGTGCGTTTACGCCAGGGAGTGTCAATTTGCTAATTGCTGAGGACTTGCGATATGCTCTCTTCTCCCCACACGACTCTGGATGACCTGCGTGCCACGCTGCGGGTGGGGCAGCAAGAATTGGCAGATTGGCAGTCGGGGGTATTGGCGGTGTCGGCGGTGCCAGGATCGGGCAAATCGACGGGAATGGCGGTGGCAGCCGCGATCGCGATCGCGCGGAATCACCTGAATGCTCGGCGGCAATTGATTGTAGTCACATTTACGCGATCGGCGGCGGCAAACATCAAAGCTAAGATTCGCGGCTACTTGAAGCAGCTATCGTTGCCGCAGCAAGGGTTTTCGGTGTATACGTTGCACGGGTTGGGTTGGGCGATCGCTCGTAGTCACCTAGAGCGATCGGGGTTAAATTCCGATACGTTGCTGGTCACGCCCAACCAAAACCATCGCTTGGTGCGTGCCAGTGTGGAACAGTGGATTGCTGCGAATCCGCACCTGTTTCAAACCTTGTTGGCAGGGCGGCAGTTTGACGGCGAAGAAACCGAGCGACTGCGGCGGCAGTCTGTATTGCGAACGGAGGTATTGCCCAATTTAACTACAACCGTGGTGCATGAGGCGAAAAGTTCCGGCTTGCAGCCCGATGATTTGCGCCGATTCAGCGATGAAAGTGCCGATGAATACTCGGTGCTAGCGATCGCGGCAGGACTGTACGAACTTTACCAGGAACAACTGCATCGGCGAAACTGGATGGATTATGACGAAATGATGCTGGCAGCGCTGCGGGTGCTGGATGACCCGACCATACGGCACTCTTGGCAGCAGCAAGTATTTGCTGTGTTTGAAGATGAGGCACAAGATTCTAGCCCGTTGCAAACTCGCCTGGTAGAAATTCTTGCTGCCGATCCGGCTCAATCCGACTCGCTCAATCTGGTACGGGTTGGTGATCCCAACCAGGCGATTAACTCGACCTTTACCCCGGCTGACCCCATATTTTTTCGCGATTTTTGTGATGCTTGCGATTCGTGGAACGATCCCTATGGGAATCGCCAAAACCGATTGGCAACCATGACCCAGGCAGGGCGTAGCACGATTAGCATTATCAATGCCGCAAACTTTGTGCTGGAGTGGGTGAATCGATCGCAGCTTGCCGGAACCGAACAGCCCTTCCGAATGCAAAAAATTCAGCCTGTGCCCTCTGGCGACCCGCAGCTTAATCCCGATCCAGAAGGTGGCGGACTAGAGCTTTATACGCCGTCGGATGTTTTTCAAACGGTGGAATTAATGGGGCAGCGATCGCTCCAGCTATTCCAAAATCATCCTGATGGCTCGGCGGCGGTTTTGGTGCGAACCAACGAGCAAGGGCGGTTTGTGGCGCGAGAACTGCAACGCTGGTATGGCGACACGATTCCGGTGTATGAAGTGGGGCAACAGGAGCGCCAATCCCATGTGCCTGTGGAGATGTTGACGCTGCTGCAATTTTGCGATCGCCCCCACTCGCCCGACAACTTGAAAAATGCTCTCGCGACGCTGGTTCAACGCAAACTGATTCCCACTCAAGATTTGAACGCGATCGTCAGTTTTCCCGAACAATTGCTGTATCCAGGACCCCTTGATCCCGCACAATCTGAACCTGTCCTCCGCGCCCGTCGCTATTGCACCAGTCTCCTCCGCGCCCGGTTAGAACTGCCCCCCTATCAACTGATTTCCTTTTTTGCCTACACCCTTGGCTATAACCAAAGCGAACTTGCCACGGCGGATAAATTGGCTGACCGCACAACTCAGCAAACCCAGGGCGACCCCACTCTCCCTGCCATTCTCGCGGCACTGAATGACATTGTGGCTTCAGAACGATTTGAGCCAGTGGATACCGAAAATGCCGACGATCGCTACACAAAAGGTGGACAATTGACCATTATCACCATGCACAAAGCTAAGGGGCTAGATTGGGAGTGGGTATTCATTCCCTTTTTGCATGAAAATATGATTCCTGGACTTCCTCGAATTCCTCCCCAAGCAACCTTTTTAGGCGATTTTACCCTGGCAGAAGTTGCCCGCGCCCAAATTCGTGCCCAAGTGCATCATCAGTCCGGCTTCCCTAACACGTTAGCCGCCTGGAATCGCGCTCAAAATCTCAAAATTGCTGAAGAATTTCGCCTACTTTATGTTGCCATGACCCGCGCCAAACGCTTGCTGTGGATGTCTGCTGCCGCCAAAGCGCCCTACACCTGGAATAAACCTGACCACGTAGATGAGCGCAAACCCTGCCCGGTTTTTCCAGCCCTGCAAGAGCGATTCCCCACGTCGATCATCAGGTGAAAATGCTGCAAGTATTTTGCTAAGTTTTTTCTAGTTCTAATTCCATTGAAAAAGATGTGCGATCGCCTGAACTACACAGATCATTTTTTGGTTTACTAGATAAAAAAGCTTGTTAAGCCGCTCTTCATTCTGGGAACTCCTTACCCGCAGGGTTTTTATAGCTTTGACGTTAAGAATTGAAGTTAAGAATTGACGTTAAGACACCCCTTAAATTTCTCGTCGCTCAAACAACTAAATTTCAGCTTCGCAGCGAATTATATGAAAATCACCGTCCATTAACCATTGCCAACACTATCTTTAGAAAGTTTCCTTAAAGTATGAATACCGCAGCAAATCAAACAACCACAGCCACCTACGATTTAACCAATTGCGATCGCGAGCCTATTCACATTCCTGGGTTTATCCAGCCCCACGGAGTTCTATTAGTCTTGCAGGCACATGATTTAAAGATTTTACAGGTTAGTAACAATATAGAGAAAGTTTTTGGATTATCTTCGGATGCACTGTTGAACCAACCCTTAGAAAAACTACTCGGTGTCTATCAAATAGACAGCTTAAAACGGGCACTTATAAACCATGCCGACTTGCAGACAATTAATCCCCTTAAGCTATCGATTCAATCTACAAATAAGAGTAATAGTTTTAATGGATTACTGCATCGATCTGAAGAATTTTTAATCCTAGAGTTAGAGCCTTCTCTATCTCAAGAAGTTCTAGGGTTTTTAGATCTCTACCACCTCACCCGCACCTCTGCTAGAAGCATTCAGAATGTAAAATTATTTCAAGATCTTTGTCACGTTATTGTGCGAGAAATTCGCAAGATTACTGGACTTGATCGCGTTATGCTCTACAAATTTGATCCTGAAGGGCATGGCACCGTCATTGCAGAAGATAAGCAAGAAAAGCTGGCTCCATTTCTAGGTTTACGCTATCCCAAAACGGATGTGCCACAACAGGCTCGGCAGCTATATTTAGAAAATTGGATTCGGCTGATTACCGATAGTCACTATGAGCCAGTGGAGATTATTCCAACGACTAATCCAACTACTCATCAGCCCACTGATTTGAGCCAGTCAGTGTTGAGAAGCGTTTCTCCTTTGCATATTGAATATTTGAAAAATATGGGAGTTGATGCTTCCATGTCGGTTTCAGTGATTAAGGATGGGCAACTGTGGGGATTGATCGCCTGTCATCACTACTCGCCCAAATTTGTTTCCTATGAGATTCGGTCAGCTTGTGAATTTTTGGGACAGGTGATGTCTCTTCAAATTGCTTATGTTGAACATCAAGAACATCAAGACTATCGAATTGCTTTAAAGACCGTTCACAACAAGCTAGTGGAACAAATGCTGCGATCGCAATCCTTTATGGATGGTTTGTTTGGCGATCGCCCAAATCTACTTGATTTAAATAACGCTCAAGGGGCGGCTGTTTGGGATTCTGGTCACTGCCGAACCATGGGTGTTACGCCTTCAACTAAGCAAATTCAAACAATGATTGAGTGGTTAGCAGAAAGTAGCGATCGCGATGTTTTTCAAACCCATTGTCTTTCTAGTGTGTTGCCCGAAGCTGCACTATTTAAAGATTCTGCCAGCGGCTTATTGGCAGTTTTAGTCTCGCCTCAACGCTATATCTTATGGTTTCGCCCAGAAGTGATTCAAACCGTAAATTGGGCTGGAAATCCTCAGAAACCGATGACTCATGATGAAGCTGGCGAGGTACGATTATCTCCCCGAAAATCATTTGACTTATGGAAAGAAACGGTGCAGTTGCAATCGTCGCCGTGGTTATCTTGCGAGGTTGATGCCGCGATCGAACTTCAGCAAGCGGTTGTAAAATCGGTGTTATATCAAGCGGCTGAATTGGCAAAACTTAATCAGGCATTA
Source organism: Leptolyngbyaceae cyanobacterium (assembly GCA_041752515.1). Classification (GTDB taxonomy): domain Bacteria; phylum Cyanobacteriota; class Cyanobacteriia; order Leptolyngbyales; family Leptolyngbyaceae; genus ULC077BIN1. The sequence continues at coordinate 4,344 of JBGSWI010000015.1, forward strand.
CAAAAATCAGAAGCGCAAGAACGGGAGAAGGCAGCACAACTTGCGATCGCCCTCCAACAGCTTCAGCAGGCACAAACCCTGCTCATCCACGGTGAGAAAATGTCGAGTTTAGGGCAGTTGGTGGCAGGTATTGCCCATGAAATTAATAATCCGGTTAATTTTATCTATGGCAATCTGGATCATGCCAATCATTACACTGAAGGTTTATTGAGCATTTTGGCACTTTATCAAACGGCAGTTATAGAACCCAATGCCGCCATTCAAACGGCGATTGATGAAGTTGATCTAGAGTTTTTAAAAGAAGACTTGCCAAAACTACTTAAATCAATGCAAGTCGGTTCAGAACGGATTAGAAATTTGGTCACGTCGCTCCGAAATTTTTCACGATTAGATGAATCTGAAATGAAATCGGTGGATATTCATGAGGGCATTGATAGCACATTGCTGATTTTAGGACACCGCCTCAAACCCAGATCCGATCATCCCGGCATTCAACTGATTAAACAGTATGGTGAATTGCCCCTAGTCGATTGCTATGCCAGTCAGCTAAACCAAGTGTTTATGAATCTGTTGGCAAATGCGATCGATGAGTTAGAAACGCGCGATCGCTCTCGCAGCCTGGATGAGGTGAAAGCTATTCCCAGCACGATTCACATTTCTACCGCGATTATTTCGCGATCGGGTGCTGACCACTCCGATCAAGCCACTTCAGCCGATGCCGTTGAGATTCGGATTAAGGACAATGGTTCTGGAATTCCTGAAGAAATCCAATCCCGACTGTTTGATCCGTTTTTTACCACAAAACCAATTGGGCAAGGAACCGGAATTGGGTTAGCTATCAGCTATCAAATTACGGTCGAAAAACATCAGGGAACTTTGCAATGCATTTCTCAGCCCGGTCAAGGAACTGAGTTTGTGATTGAAATTCCCTTACATTCGTAGGATTATCGAGCCTCCACGATTAAAGTTGTGGCAGCCGATCGCCCGAATTCCTCTGGGGCATACTGCAAGTGAGCTTCGGCACCGGGGTAAACAAAAGTGCCGGGAGTAACCGATCGCACCAGATAGTGCAGCGTATATACACCCGGAGTGAGGCGATCGCCAAAGGCAACAATCCGGTCTTTGTAAATGGTTTGGTAATTCACTTGCCAACTGTCTCCTTTGGCTTTGAAGTAGGGTGTGGAAGTTTGGAAGCTGTTATCGACCGCTTCAAACCCGGCAGGCAGCGGATCAGTGATCACCACCTGATCTACCGGATGATCGGTGATGATTTCTAGCCCCACATCATACACTTGACCCACGGGCACTTTCAGCGAATCGATCGCGTAGAGTCCGGTGGTATAGAGGGTTTGTTCCTGATTAGCAGGACGCAGGCTGCGGGTGATTCGCAATCCATTCAGCCGACCGGGTTGGTTGCCTTGCAGTCGATAGCGGTAGGCAACCAGATAATGCAGGATGCCGTTACCCGTTTTTTTCAGGGTTAAGTCATTTTTGCCACGAGGGAGATCGGAGTGTGCAACGGTCACGCTTTTACTGGGCTTTTGATAGCCCTGGAACTGAGCGTTTGCCAAGGTTTTTCCGGCGAGTTCCGCAGTGGCAGTAAAGTTCGGTGGCGTGGGCTGAAGTTTGCTGGTTTCGACTAGGGCTGTCAAAGCTTGGGCATTGTCGTAAGAGCTTTGCCAAGTGCCGTTGCGGCGTTGGTTAAGCAATCCTTGGGTGAGTTTGGCAATCGCGTCAGGTTTCGCTTTTTGGGCGATCGCCAGCCTTAACGCCTCTGCCTGGGTTGCCGTGGGCGAACTCAACCAGCGCCAGCCTTGGGGTAAATTCACCTGTGCCGATCGCCCGGTTTCGGGGGTGATTTCCCGAAACTCTGCGGCAATGGCGTTTGCCTCTTGCTGCCAGTCGGGGAATTGGGATAGATACCGCGCTAGTCTGATTTGATCAATCGGATCAAGCTGAGCGCGTTGGGCATAAATATCTGCCAAAAACTCCGTGCGCTTGTCGCCGAGATCTGCCAATGCAATGAGAGTGTGTAGCCGCAGTTGATTTTTACAGAGGGTCTGTTTGCAAAAATCATATTGACCCGGATCGGCGAGGGTTTTGCTGAGGTAGTTCCGCAGCGTGGGGAAGGCTGGCGCTTGCTTTGCTTGGGCGATCGCCTGGGTGGCGGTGGCGGTGGCAAAGGGATCGGATTTCTCCGCGCCGGGATAGGCGGCAAAACCACCGTCGGCTTTTTGTAAAGCTTTTAACTGATCGGTGGCGCGGGTGACTTGCTGGCTGGGGTTAAAGTCGCCGAAGCTTTGCCCGTAGGTCTGGGAGAGGGTTTGTAGACTGGCAGCGATCGCCAGTTTGCTGGCGGCAGGCTCGGCAAAGGGCAATGGATCGTCTAACACTTGTTGGGCAGGAGCAGCGAGTTGGGGCATCAGCGAACTTGCCAGGGAAATATCCAAGCCTCCGGCATCTGTGGCGACATTGCTATCGACATTGAGGGGGATAGTTGCCTGATTTTCCGTGGTGCCAGTCTCCACCACTTGTTCCGTCACGGCGATCGGTTTCACTTCCAGCGGCACTTCAAAGGCATCCGTTTTGCCGTTAAGCTGAGTGGTGAATTTTACCTGAGCGGTGCCCGGTTGCCCGACCACCACCGGAAAACGGGTGGCGCTGGTTCCCGCGCTTGCCTGGGTTTGCTGAGAGCCATTGGAGTTATCAAACTTGAGCGGCTCAGTGACGGTGCCATTTACCGACATCGTTCCGGCTTGCCCGGTGTTATTGGTGACCGAGACTCCTGCTTGGAAGCGATCGCCCGGTCGAGCAAACTGCGGCAGAATGGGATTGCTGACGACAGGCTGACTGGTCATGAATGTGGTATCGCCCTTGCCAAAGTTGAGGTTGCCATCGGTTGCCACTGCCATTATTCGCCAAGTGGTTAAGTCATCCGGCAGGGTAAATTTGACTTGAGCTTTGCCGCTGTCATCGGTCACAACTGCGCCGTTGTAGTATGCCAACGCTTTGAAGTCGGTGCGGGTGCGAGTGTTGGCGGCTCCAGCAGATAAGCCGCCGCCATAGCCCCAGCCTTTTTGTAAAGGCGAAGTCATCGGACTCAGCACCACATCGGGGCGATTATCCGCCAGGCGGGTAGAAATCGGCTGTTCGGCAAAAACGGTCTTGACTAGATCAGGAGGACGATAGCCGCTGAGTTGTAACACCGCTTCATTCACCACTATGACGGTAAATTGCCCTTTCGCGGGGTTGCCTGCCACATTTTTCAGCCATAGATTCACGGTTTGCTCGGTGCCGGGTTGGGCAGGAGACGAGGCTTCAGAGCCAACCGTGGGCTGAATTTCGACGTTGAGGTAGCGATCGCCCAATTCGGTATTAAACGGCGCAAAACCGATTTTTACTAAATCATTCAGGCTTCCCGGTTCCGTTTGCTCCAATGGTTTGCCTTGACGAATTAGCACCGCCTCGATCGCGGCGTTCGGCACCATATCGGGCAGCACCGTAAACTGAATTTGGGGCGCACTGCCTTTTACTTTCGTCACAGTTTGATAGATCGTGTTGCGTCGGACGACTGCAAAATATAGCTCAGCATCGGGGTAAGGCGACTGAATGATTGCCGTTGCCACCTCACCGAGACGATAGCTCTTTTTGTCTAGCTTGACTTCGAGGCGATTGTTGGTGTAGCGATCGCCCCAAAAGGTCGGCTCGGTGCCCGTTGCCCACAGTTGAATCTCGGTGGCAGCGGCTTCATTGCTATTTCCCGCCAGTGTTGCCCGAATCCGGTAAGAACCAGACTGGGGCGCAGTCAGTTGAGCTTTTTCAGCCCCCTTGGCATCCTGGCTAGATTGCACCTCGGTTGTCGCAACGGTTTTGTATTCCACCTGGTTTTGGGCGGTGCGGCTCCCTTCTACCACGCGGCTGATGTTGCTGTAATTCATGGATTGCAGTTCTAACTTCACCTTTTCGCTAACAGGGTTGCCTGCCGCGTCGGTGACAATCACTTGTACCGGAAACGCTTTGCCCGCTTCAGCCACGAAATCAGTCTTTAAGCCAATCAGGCGATCGCTGGGTAACGCCACAATGGTTTGGGAATCTGCGACCGACAGATTCGACACATCCGAGACTTGAGCATCCACGCGGTAGGTCATGGGATAGGGCAAATCTTTGGCGATCGTGAAGTTTTGGCTGGTCTGACCCTCTTTGCTCAAAGTTTGGGTCGTTTGCAACACATCGCTGGGCACTTCTGGGGCTTCTTCGGGCCACAGCCAGCGTCGTCCAAAGGAGTAGCCATCCCAATTTTGGGGTGCAAACTCGGTTTGCTGACGGGTGACAAAATACTTGACTTCGCCGCCTTCCACCGGTGCCCCAAACAAATAGTTGCTTTGCACGGTTGCGTCAATTTTTTGATCTGGGAGCGCAATCGCTACAGCAGCCGAGGGCGCATCGGGTTCAGGGAGCAACTCTCGACTGGTGGTGCCTTTGCCATCGCTCACCCCACTCAGCGATAGTTTCACCTTGAAGTTAGGCGGCTTAAATTCGGCAACCCGAAAATCTCCGGTAATTTCAGCGCCGCTGTCGCCCTTCGCTCGAAGGGTATAGCTTCCCAACGGCTGCGTTTTTTCCAGCGGCAGTTCTACTGAAAAAGTCCCAAAAGCATTGGTGATTTGACTATCCAACTTCTGCTTCTGCCCATCAGGACTTTCCATCGTCACGGCGTAACGGACGTTTTTATCTTGCTTCAGCATTCCCGACTGAAGGTAATAGGCGGCTCCAGTAAAATGAGCCGTTTCGCCCGGTTGGTAAAGCTGGCGATCGCTAAAAATTGTTCCCCGCGAGATCGGCTTACCGCTTTCCCAGCCGCCATCCACCCCATAGCCATAAGCCCCGCTGTATTCATTCGTGCGAGTGAATGCCCAGTCGTTGCCCACTTGGGCGATCGCCAGCAAGGGGGGGGCTGCCTCCGAGCCAGCAGTCCGACATCCTTGAAACTGAGTCGCGTTCAACATCACCATTCCCGCCGCGTCGGTTGTGCCCGTCGCACAAGGAGTGGGCGTAGAGCGCTCCTTTGCTTCCAGTTGAGATTGGTAGATCTGCACCGTCGCATTGCCAACCGGCGAGCCATCGGATAAACGATGCACCCGCACCAAGCCAGAATCGGGGAACCACTGAGCAAACACGCCCAAATTGGTCACCTGCACCATGCCATAAAAATTGGGTTCTCGCCACTTTTGCTTGCCTTCCTCCTGGTACTGCACGGTGCGCGCCTGTACCCCATACGCCAGCATTCCGGTCGGTGCTTTTAACAGCGCTTGCAGTGGCACCGTAGATTCCACTGCCTGGTTCTTTTGAATCTGAACTTTGGTCGTCTTCCAGCTAGACAGGTTGGGCAGCAGGTCGGTGCCGTTGTTTTGAGGATAGGCAGAATTGACGTAAACCAAATCCGTAGGCTGAACGATCGCAAATGCTGATTGATATTCGGGCAAATTCACCGTCGAAATATTCAGTTGCAGGGGCGAATCGATTTTCGCGGCTGTTGCTCCCAAAGCTGTTGCTCCCAAAGCTGTGGGAAAAATATGGAGTTCAGTGGGTGCCCAGATGTCTGGCGCGGTGTCGCCCGTTTGATAATTGACCGCCACAGGTTTGCCCAGGGTTTGCCCAAAGCTATCCTTCAGGTCTGCCCCAACGGTAACGGTGTAGTTCGTCGCGGGTTCTAGCGCCCACGGGTTGAGGACAATCAGGCGATCGCCCTCGTAAGCTCTGACCAGCGGCACAGTCTTGTTTTTCGGCGCTGGCGAAATGGAGATATTGGCAAGGGCAGATTCAGCCGCGATCGGATTGTTGAATTCTAGCTGCGCTGTGCCATTGACAAAGCGTCCATCGCCACCCTCATTAGGATTGCCCCCTGTCGTTTGCTGTTGAAACGCTAGCGGCGCGTTGGTTTCTACTCGACTCATAAACGACTCTTCACTCGGCAAATTTCCCCTCAGCGGACGCAGACCGGGCAACACTTCTAGCGTGTAGGGGGTCGCCTTTTTCAAAGCCGCTTCCGGCTCCAGCGTATAGACCCAGCTTTGAATGGAGGGATCAAACTCGGCTGCTGGGTTTGGCGTGTCGCTGACTTCTGGCTGCTTTTCTAACGCCACTTTCAACGCCACTCCATCGGGTTGTCCCGCTTCTTTCAGCTTGGCGCGTTCTTTCAGCGAAGCCTGATCGAGTTCCACGTTAGAAAAAACTTTTAGCACAGGCTGAGTATCTAGGGGTTCGGTTGCCACCTTTGGACTATCCGCACTGTAGGAAGTGGGTAAGTTCGTCAGCTTGAGGCGATCGCTTTGAAACGTCCAGGCAAGATCTTGATCCAGCTTGTGATTCTTCAAATCTGCCAGTCCTGCTTTGAGCGTCACCCGCACCCGCGTTGCCTGGGGAATCGCCTCATCTGCTTGAAAACCCACCATGCGCGGCGTGAGGAACCGAAACTGTCCTTTTAACGCGGGCACTACTTCAAACTTCTGCAAAAGCTGCTGCTGATCTTTACTTTCCAAGCTTTCTACGGGAATTAGCGCATCTTTAAACCGAACCCGAATCTGAGCTTGGGGTTTGGCATTTCCAGTGGGACTAATCTCCTCAATCCAATCTGGCAGAGTGGGCTTTTTCAAGGCTGCAACCTCCGTTAGCACCTCTGGCGCTTTCGTCATCGTGGTCGTACTACAACCTGAAAAGCTGACGGCGATTACGATGCCACACAAAAACAGGATCGGCAGCAAGAAGCGTTTGCCCAGTCTCATAATCTCTCCCCACAGTAAACAGGCGATCGCGATAGCTTACGCAGCTAACCTCCATTCCTACTCTTTTCCAAGGGGCAATTCCTGCTAACTTCAATAATTCTTTACTTGATTGATTGCTGAATGGTCAGGCGATCGCCCGTGAGAGAATGTGCAATGGATGACCACTCAACGGGCGCATGGGCGCTGTTCGACTATGCCCACGAGCGAAGCTTGCATTCTTTTATGGTAAAATCCAGACAAAATAAAAATTTATCGTAAATCCGAATAGGTGCCCATCTCTCAAAAATTAGTTATGTTTCCATCCATAACCGTTGCCCACCAGTTTAAGCAATCCTGTCCGCCTTAGTCGCGGCACGGCTCTTCAATGGATGCTTAGGGTCGGCTTTTTGGGGCGCATTGGCGCATGACTTAAAGCATTTGAGTGAAAAAATACGCACTACCTTTGTTAGCCATTTTCTGATCACTTTTCGGTCAGGGGTAGGAGTGATTTACAAAGCGATCGCTGAAGGCATTTCATAGCGGCATCTGTGCTTGCGCGATCCATGACAGAACCGCTATTCATAGTTACAAATTTTTGCATTGTACACCTGGAGACACTTTGAATCTTAAGACACTGAAACGGGACTGGCTCTCAAACATTCGCGCAGACCTTCTAGCCGGAACAGTGGTTGCCCTTGCCTTGATTCCAGAAGCGATCGCCTTTTCAATTATTGCGGGCGTTGACCCCAAAGTTGGACTCTATGCCTCATTCATCATTGCGATGGTGACGGCGATTTTTGGCGGACGACCCGGATTAATCTCAGCCGCAACGGGTGCCATGGCGCTGCTGATGGTTCATTTAGTGAAAGATCACGGTTTGCAATATCTCTTTGCCGCTGGCATTTTGACTGGGATATTGCAAATTCTGTTTGGCTGGCTGAAGCTGGGACGACAGATGAAGTACGTCCCCCGTGCCGTCATGATTGGCTTTGTCAATGCGCTGGCGATTTTAATTTTTCTGGCGCAATTGCCGCAACTAACCAATGTGCCGATCGCGGTGTATGTCATGACCGCAGCCGCATTGGCGATTATCTATCTGTTGCCACGGGTAACAACCGTTTTGCCATCCCCGTTAGTGGCGATCGTTACGATTACAGCCATTTCTATTTTTGCAGGCATTAAAGTGCCGACCGTAGGAGATATGGGATCGCTGCCAAGCACGTTTCCGCCATTTTTACTGCCGCAGGTGCCGCTGAATTTAGAAACCCTCAACATCATTTTCCCCTATGCGCTGACGCTGGCGATCGTCGGGTTATTGGAATCGTTGCTGACCGCTTCCTTGCTGGATGAACTCACCAACACGCCCAGCGATAAAAACCAGGAAGCGAGAGGACAGGGCATTGCCAATATTGTCAGCAGTTGCTTTGGGGGAATGGCAGGCTGCGCCATGATTGGACAGTCGGTGATTAACATTCAATCCGGCGGACGCGGACGCTTATCGACCTTTAGTGCGGGAGTTTATCTGCTTGTTTTTATGCTGGCACTCGGCAGTTGGGTCGAGCGCATTCCAATGGCGGCACTGGTGGCTGTGATGATCATGGTGTCGATCGGCACGTTTAATTGGTCATCGGTCATGCATATCCGCAAAGTGCCGCGCAGTGAGACCGCAGCGATGATTACCACCGTCCTGATTACGGTAGTGAGCCATAACTTAGCGATCGGGGTGATTGTTGGCGTTGCGTTAAGCACCGTGTTTTTCTCACGCAAGATCGCCAAGGTGGTCTTTGTCGATAAGGTTCTGAGTGCTGATGGCACCCATCGCACCTATAGTGTCGCGGGTCAAATCTTCTTTGTCTCGGTCGATGACTTTCTGGAGAACTTTGACTTCCATGAAGAACTCGAAAAAGTGACGTTGAACTTCAACCATGCTCACATTTGGGATCAGTCGGCAGTGGCAGCGATCGACCAGGTCGTGATTAAGTTTCGCCGCCGTGGGGCAGATGTAGAACTGCTGGGACTCAATGAAGCCAGTGCGACTTTAGTTGAAAAACTAGCGCTTCACAATGCCCCAGACGCGTTGGAAAGAATTTCGGGTCACTAAAGCTGACGAGTCACTAAAGGAATTAAATCATCATGAAACGGATTTTATTGTGTACCGATGGTTCTGTTTTTTCGCAAAGCAGCTATCACTATGTGGCGTGGTTTGCAACTCGGCTAACAGCAGCAGTGGATGTGCTGTACGTCACGGATGAGCGGAGTCAAGCGGCGGCGGAAGCCCGAAACTTTAGCGGTAGTATTGGCGTTGATGCATCGGATACATTACTCAACAAGCTGGTCGCGTTAGAACATGAAAAAGCGAAGCTAAACCATCAACGTGCCCAGCATATTTTGCAAGAGGCACAGCAAGTGCTTTCCAGTCATGGAGTTGAGACCGTTAAGCTGAGCCATGAAGTCGGATCTTTAGTCGATCGCTTTGATGAGTTTGAAGCCCATGCCGAAAAGGTTGTGTTGGGCAAACGGGGGGAAGCGGCTGAATTTGCCTCTGGGCATTTAGGCGCAAATCTAGAGCGGATTATTCGTGCGAGTCATAAGCCTTGTTTGGTCACGTCTCGCCAAATGCAGTCGATCGAGCGGTTACTGCTTGCCTATGATGGCAGTCCAAGCTGTCAAAAAATGCTGCATTTTCTGCTAAATTCGCCTGCCTTTCAAGGACTAGAACTCCATATTCTCACCGTGGCTAAAAGCGCAGAGGATGAAACGGCGATCGCCCGCATCGATGAAGCCAAACAACAGGCGCGCATCAGTGGATTTGAGCCTGTTTGTTGCTTGATTGAGGGAAATCCAGAAGTTGCGATCGCTCAGTATGCCGAAGAAGCGAACATCAATTTACTCATGATGGGGGCTTATGGACATAACCGTATTCGTCATCTTGTAATCGGCAGCACAACCAGTCAAATCCTACGCAGTAGCCATATTCCCGTATTGCTGTTTCGATAAATCAAGCACCCCGCTGCAAGCAGATTAGCTCCCGAAAACCAGGATTTAGAGTCCGATTAGAATTCATGTAGGTATTGCAAATGAACCCTTTTACTCTGGAGAGAGCTGTAAGAGTAACTAAGAAAATTGTCAGAAAAGCGATCGGCTGTTCATGCCTTGAAGATTACTCGGTTGAAGAACGACGAAAGATATGGTCAATGGTCAATCCTCTGGAAAAAAGACATATTCATAACTGTAAATTGTTGGAAGATCGACTCAAGATGCTTGAGTACATGCCCAAAAATGCTGTATGTGCCGAAATCGGGATCTTGCAATGTGAGTTTTCAGAGTCAATTCTTGAGATCACTCAACCATCTAAGCTTCATTTGATTGATATTGACCCCAGAGCTATTAATATTGCTAGGGAAAAGTTTAAAGACAAAATTGCCAGTGGTCAAGTTGAAGTACACCTTGGAGACTCAGCCACGACCCTAAGGGCAATGTCTGAAAATTACTTTGATTGGATCTATGTGGATGGAGATCATAGCTATTCAGGAGCTAAAAGAGATCTGGAGGCAACACGATTGAAATTGAAGACTGATGGGCTAATCGCTGTGAATGATTACGTATATTTCTCTGTATCCGATTTCAAGAAATATGGAGTCCTTGAAGCTGTCAATGACTTTTGCATTAATCATAGTTTTGAGATTCTGTTTCTCGCTTTTCAGGGCAGATCCTACAATGATGTGGTTCTTCGGAAAATCACGTCAGAGATCGCAATCTAGCTTGATTCAGAACCTGCCTTTAGATCATCCCTATCGTTGTGATGAGAAGCAATCTTGATGTAAATTCGGTGCTCTGATTTGAGACTACCGAGTGGGCATTCAAAGATGCTGGAATAAATCTTTTGCAGGTCAACTCTAAGTTCGACTTTATTCATTTGGTTCAAATGGGTAAAGTCGAACTAAGGAACTGGATGTAAACACATTATTCAACTCCAGCGTTCAAAGGTGGACTAGATCGATTCTCAATGGGTTCAGCAGGTATCCAAATACTAGATACTGGAACCTTCCAACCCGGAAGCACATCTGGGATTTCAAGAATATCTGTATTTTTCAAGAGAATGATATCGTCGTTGGGTCGATAGAGTGTTGCAGTTTGCTCTTCTGGATTAATCACTATACCCATACGAGTTCCAAGCTCAAGCATTCTTTCAACACCGGCTTGGAGTGAAATTAATGATTCTCTAGTGGACTTGATTTCAATAACCAAATCCGGTGCCATTTTGAGATGATTTGAACCATACTCTAGCCGCTCTTTAGAAACAAATGAGATTCCAAGGGCTTGAATATCATGATTAGGAAGCTGAAAACCAGTATTAATGAACACACGACCTAGTTTGTAAGAATCAACCCAACAAACCAACCACGCTGTTAAACAAGCGGCAATTTCTCCAGCAACCCTATCTGCCGGATAGTAACCAGCAAAAGTTCCAGCGGCAGGATTGAAGCCAATACCGCTTATCCTGGCTAATTGCACATCTCTTAAATGTTCTTGAATCTGATAACCCAGTTTTTCTAAATCAATGCCCATGTTTGACAATAGTTGTGTCACCTGATTTTGCTGACTATACCCTTGCCGAATCAATCCTAAGAGAAGATGCCCGGTATCAATGGTGCAATGTCCCATCTCTATGGATGTTTCCAATGCAATCTGAAGGCTCTGCTTTATGCTGGAAGCAGGCGAAAAATTTAAGAACTTGCTTTTAGAATCGAGTAATAGTTGTTCAACTTCATGCTGAACTTTGGGTAACGTAACGCCCCGCGATCGCAAAACTTGAGGGGCTAAATCCATGCGATCGCTCATCAAACCTAGAAGCAAATGATGCATGTCAATTGCTACACTGTGCTGATAATTGACCTCATCACAATCATTAGTAGGCATGACATAATGATGTGCCGAAGCGATCGCTTGCTTGGTTGCCGCAGTAAACCTAGCAAAAACTTCGTCTTGAAGAAACTTGTCAAAAAAATCATTCGAGCGATGAGTAATCATTAACACCTCGTTTATTTCAAAGAGTCGTTGGGATTTCTAAAACAGAAAGTAACGCCGCGCCATTGGTGGTGAAATCGTGTTCAATTTCAATAATTATCTCTGTATCGCTAATCGGAGGCGATTGCCGACGGTAGAACCAAATGTTGCGGCATAGGCACGACGATCCATTCTGTAGCCCATAAAATCCCTTCTTAGCAGTGTTGAATGGACGCGAATCTAAGCTTGAGCAAACGACTAACAGATCTTTGATGGTTCCTTATCTAATAAGAATTGAACCGTAAGTTTAACTTCTGGAAACATCTCACTGTAGTAACCTGCTTCTTTTTCAGCTTCAGATAGAGTTTGGTAATGCAGTGCTTCTGACGGAGTATCACAGGACGTTAACCACCCTTGATGAACTCCTCTTAGCCAAGACTGCTGATTGGATTGATTTAGTTGAATGACGTACATTTTTAACCTCCTTAGGTTTGTCAATGAAGGAACAAGATAGTTGGACAGGGTTCAATCGTTCTTAAACAAAACTTGGGTATTAACTTGAGTGCTGCATCAATTCAGACTTCAGTTGTTTGCTAAGGCTCAACAAGTCTGCAACCACCTGCTTGTCTCCCTTCTTCGTCAGCGTTACGATGACTTGATCGACGACTTCAATCAGTTGGGGATTAACAAGTTCTGAGTTCCGTCTCAAAATCTTGTCTCTTTTGCAATCAGAAGGAATGTGCAAAAGTCTTTGAATTAAGTTTAGGTAGGCATCCAGGCGAATTTTCTCCATAGGAACAACCGAATGAGTTTGAGAATTAGTTTGCTGTGGGTGGTAGAGCAATTGGACTGAGTTCCAGATCGGAATGATCTGAAATAATTTGCTCCAGATTCCATTGATTCTTGAACAGCAATACCGGGCGATTCCAACGGTCTTTTGCCACAAAAGTATTGAACAAACGACCTGCTTTTTCTAACGCTTCCCAACCGTCAACCACCCACCGCGCCACTGAGTAGGGTAATGGGTCGAGCCGAGTTTCCGCACCATACTCCTGTGCCAAACGGAATTGCACCACTTCAAACTGAAGCTGCCCTACCGCTGCCAGGATGGGATCGCGCTTACTTTCATCCGTTGAGTTGAGGATTTGGACTGCGCCTTCTTCTTGCAATTCTGATACGCCTTTGTTGAAGTTCTTATACTTCGTGGGGTCAGCGTTTTTAAGGAAGGCAAACAGTTCGGGGGAGAAAGAGGGAATGTCGGGGTATCTGAGCTTTTCACCCACATAAACCGTATCGCCAATTACGAAGCTACCTGGGTTATTCAATCCCACTACATCTCCGGCGTAGGCAACATCCACCGTTTCCCGATCCTGAGCAAACAGCTTTTGGGGACGAGAGAGGCGAATCGTTTTTCCGGTACGGGTATGAGTGACCACCATATCTTTCTCAAACTTGCCTGAACAAACTCGCAAAAAGGCGACGCGATCTCGATGTTTGGGGTCCATGTTTGCCTGTAGCTTGAAGACAAACCCTGTGAATTCTGGATAGGTTGGTGGAATTTCACCGCGATCGCTCTCGTGAGCCGCAGGCTTAAGCGCGTAATCTAAAAACGTTTCTAGAAATAGCTCCACCCCAAAATTGTTCATCGCACTGCCAAAAAACACGGGGGTCATCTTGCCCTGGTGAATTGCCTCTAAATCAAGTTCAGGCGCAATGCCATCTAAGAGTTCCAGATCTTCTTTGAGTTGGTGATACAACTCCGGTTCCAGGAGTGACTCAATGCGAGGATCACCCAGAGCAATAACTGTATCAGAGGCTTTTTTCTTACCGTGTGCGGCGGTTTTTTGAAACAAATGAATCTGCTGCTGGCGGCGATCAAACACCCCGCGAAACTGATCACCAGTACCAATGGGCCAGTTCACCACATAGGTTGTTAGCCCTAACTCCTGCTCAATCTCATCAATCAGATCTAAAGGAGTTAAGCTGGGGCGATCGAGCTTATTGACGAAGGTAAAGATGGGCAGAGATCGCATTCGACACACTTCAAACAGCTTGCGGGTTTGCGTCTCCAATCCTTTTGCTGCGTCAATCAGCATCACTGCATTATCAGCAGCGGCAAGAGTGCGATAGGTGTCTTCACTAAAATCCTGGTGTCCAGGCGTATCCAGCAGATTCAACAAGTGTCCTTGATACCCAAACTGCAACACGGTGGAGGTGATGGAAATACCCCGCTGTTGCTCCATTGCCATCCAGTCTGAGGTGGCGCTACGCTGTGCCCGCTTTGCTTTGACGGCTCCGGCTTCTTGAATCGCGCCTCCATACAGCAAAAGCTTTTCAGTCAGAGTTGTTTTTCCTGCGTCAGGGTGAGAAATGATCGCAAAATTGCGACGGAGATCGACTTCTTCGATCAACTGCTCAGACAGCAAATCGCTCTGCACCTGAGCAGGATGCACTTCTGTTTGCATATCACTAAGTTCCTAAAATTACTTTATTGAGCAGTTTCAACGGGTAGAACTGCTATAAATTCACGACAAAAGCGACTCCAGGCATCATCAATTTGATTTACCTAGCTGGAGAAAATTGACAAAATAAAATCTACGGTGGGCACTGACCGCCAACATTGAGGCTGAAATGGCGAGTTTTCGGGGAGAAACAGTGAATCACAGCTTGGATTAGACTTGCATTGCTACTTCCCATTCTAGTAGCATCTGTGGAAAAAATGACAACTTTAAAGCTGCTGCTGAAATCTGCGATCGCTCATAAATCTTGCTTCAGTTACAAGTGTGCCTTTGGCTCCATTAGTTACATCAAAATATAGTATTTTCCTGGATTGCGATCGCCTATCCTGTAGGCTCAAAGCCTTAGTAGCATCGCTCTTGCCCTTCTCGATCTCAATCAAAATAACGTGTGATCGCAAGATGACTGGCAGTTTTAAGCATATTTATGCATCGGCTCAATTTGATAGCGGTAGGCGCAGAGGCATTGTTTTCTTCTATCTAAATACATATGGATTCCTGCTAATTTGCAAGCTATCCTTTTCACAAGTTATCTTTAGACAAAATACGAGTAACCCTTAACAACTATGGCTAACAAGCTGAAAGGGATGCTCTCCACCGCCCAGAAGCGGCTGTTGCGGGTACTCCCAACTCCAAAGAATTTAATTACTCCCCCATAATTCCTGCACGAGAGGCAGCAGAAGTCTGATTGCAGGTAAAGGTATCGATTTGGTGAGTGAGATATTGCTCCTGTAATTGGCTTGAAATATTGATATTGAACAGCAAGTGCCTCCTCTTGCCTCACTAAGCTTTTTCGACAGCGAAGGTTATTAGAGGCTTGATGTTTATCTGCAATGAGGTAAGCAGAAAGGAGCGTTGCCTGTGTCAATAGTCGCTTTCACGTATAACTTTCCAGTATTCGCATCATTTTCGGGAGAATTACTATGCAAATTGCGATCGCGTCCCTAATTTGTTCCAATCAAAACTGCCAAGCCCCTAACCCTGAAACCCATCTCTTTTGTCAAATGTGTGGTACTTCCTCATTAAAGCGGTATCTCTGGGTTGTCGGGCGTGGATTAGACACCGTTCGTTCAAGTGATTTGATTCAAAATCGATTTTTGGTTAAAAGCTCTCATGTTGTCTTGGATATGCAACCTAATCAGCGGTTAGGTGAACAGCCTTTGGATCTAGAATCAGATTGGCATTTAGAACTGGCGCGTCCCTATCTCAAGCTGTTTTCATTGCGTCGCCATATCCCTCAACCCTATACAATTCTCACAATCAATGAGCAACGATTTTTGCTGCTTGAACAAGCTCCCATTAGCGATTGTGATTTTTCATCCAATCTAGAAGGTGATGCTGTAAATGTGACACTGGCATCTCCCCTTGAAAAGGTTTGGTCTCGTGCAGGAGCATTGAGACAACTCAACTGGCTCTGGCAAATCGCTCAACTGTGGCAACCTCTCGTTGAGCAACAGGTTGCATCTAGTTTGCTCCAGCCTGAATTGTTGCGAGTGGAAGGATCGTTGGTGCGATTGTTAGAGTTACGCTCCGACCAAGATTGGATACCTAAACTCTCTGCATTGGGATACCTGTGGAAACAGTGGTTGCCAGGAACGCAAGTTTCTCTTCGTCCTTTTTTAAGTCAACTTTGCCAGCATCTAATCGAAGGGCAGATTGAAACAATTGACGATCTGATTGATCAGTTAGATATAGAACTACAACAGGCTGGAAACTCCCAATCCCTAGAATGGGCGATCGCGACTCAAACTGATCAGGGTCCAACTCGTTCCCGCAATGAAGATGCCTGTTATTCCTCAGATTCAAATCGATCCGTAGAGCTTCCTTTCACCATTGTGTGTGATGGAATGGGTGGGCACGCTGGAGGCGATATTGCTTCTAACCTGGCAATTGAGACAGTGGTTCAACGATTGCAATCACTTCCCTCCAACACCAGTGACACAAACAGCATCATAAATACAGTAAAGAGCACTATTTATGATGCCAATGATGTGATCAATGCCCAGAACGATCAACAGCAACGTCACGGTTATGGACGAATGGGGACAACGCTGGTGATGGCTCTTCTCAAAGCTCCTAAATTATATGTTGCCCATGCTGGAGATAGTCGAGCGTACTATATTAACCGGACGGGTTGTTATCCCATAACAACCGATCATAATTTGTTATCTCACTGGGTTGAGATGGGGTGTGGCTTCTATTCAAAGATGCTTCAGAAATCTGAAGGCTCAAAGCTGTGTCAAGCAGTAGGCTTTAGTCGTTCAACCATTTTGCAACCAAATATTCAATCATTCGTGATTGATGAGGACTGTGTGATTCTGCTCTGCTCTGATGGATTAAGCAATCATCAACTGGTAGAGGAATGCTGGCAAGCGGAAATCCTACCCATTCTTCAAGGCGATTGCGACCTTGTAGTTGCTAGTAGACGGCTGATTGATCTAGCCAATCGCAGAAATGGTCGGGACAACGTAACCGTGAGTTTGCTTCACTGCACCGTTGCTTAAATACATTTGTCATCGACGACATAACGACATTGCACCTCATTTACTAGAATTACTAATCATGCGACCTTCTACCTCGACTCAAATTCCAATTGCACCAGCAGATTGGCAAATTAACCAATTACCCCTCTTATCCCTCATTGGTCACTTTAAGCAGAGGAAAAGATAAGTTGAAGGTTCAGCCGATGCACCCGTGGACAGACAAACTGATTCATCTGGTGAATCAGGTGCTTAAATCCAGTGTGGAGTGAGGCGCTCGGAAAAACCTCTAACCA
>JBGSWI010000016.1:0-33673 GCA_041752515.1 Leptolyngbyaceae cyanobacterium
GTCTGAATACGAGATTCAGCAATTGAAACAAGAGGCTGAAAAGCAAGGAATAGGTATGTCTGAGGTTCTTAGGAAGTGCATAGCTCAATTCTCAAAGCCGTCCTAAAGGAGCGGGGCTTTAGACCCATTTTTTTTGGTAAGAATTGGGTTTAACAAAGTATGCTTGGGGCGAAGTTGATTCAGGGCTTAGGAGGAATACTTGGCGCGTAAACGATTGATTATTGAAATGGGGATGGGAGTGGATCAGCATGGGCAAGAGCCAACAGTTGCCGCTGCCCGCGCCGTGCGAAATGCGATCGCCCACAATGCGTTGCCGGGAGTGTGGGAAGTGGCGGGGCTAAGCCATCCGAATGAAATGATTGTAGAAGTTCAAGTGGGGGTGCCCTACCCCGATCAGGTGAAGCCGGAAGAGGTGTTAGCAGTATTGCCCTTTGGTCGCAAATCCTTGACCGTGGAGCAAGGGGGCATGGTGGTTCAGGGACGAGCGATCGCTGAACTAGACGATAAAAATGATGAAATGCTAATTGCCGTTGCCTCGGTAACCGTTTGGGTAGACCTCTAAAGACGGGGTAGCCCTCTAAAGACTGAGACTAAAGGCGTTGGAGTAGACTGAGTCCATGAGTATCACTACCACAGGTATTCAACAATCCATAAGTGGAGCTTAAGCGCTGCACCTGCTCGGTTTGGCGGGGGCTGGTGCGCCAAGGAGACGGATTGTCGTAGGCATAATAGGCTTCTACGCCGTTAATCCTCAGGGTGACGGCGGCGGCGATCAGGTCTTCGGGCGATCGCCGATAGCGACAGGGATGCGCCAGCACGGCTAGCCCACCCGCCATTTGAATGCTAGCAATCACTTGTGCCGCAGAGGCGATCGCGCCTTGGGGGGCTTGCTTTTGCAGATAAGGCTCCATGGCTGGATGGGTGAAGTCAAAGGCGTAACCCAAAATGTGTACTTCTGTTTCCAGTAATCTAGAAGTGACTTCAATTCCTGTCCATAAGCGGGGCAGGCTGCTTACCCGATCAGGATGCGCTTGCCCATAGTCCGCTAACCAGCGCTGTGCCCGTTGGTATCCATCAACCGTGTGATGGTCGGTAATGGCAAATCCTTTTAGCCCAATCGCGATCGCTTGCTCCATCAATCTCTTTGGCTGCAACTGCCCATCCGAGCAAACAGTGTGCATATGAAAGTTAAATAATGTGGGGCAGCTTTCAGCTTGAATAGTCTCAAATACGCCCCTCAGCGCCAGGGCATCCTGGGCAGTGGGCTTAGAGGAAACGGAATCCTCAACCAAATTTACGACAGCCATAGTTGCCTCAGAAGGGTTAGGTTGGGTATGTCTTATCTTTTGGCAAAGACTTCAACAACCCAATCTTATCTTAACCTTCTGTTACTTACTGTGGTCTGCTTTACTGTGTTGCTGAACGCTTGTCAATCCCAATCAACGCAGAGTTTCCAGTCTTTATCATCTGCTGATTAAACTTTTAAGGTTGCTTCATAAAGCTAGCTAATCATTGCTGTCAAAAGACAGGGAAGTAATCTGTGTCAGACAGGCAGTCGCTAAAAGGTGATCAGTCTAGGCGGAAATTAAATGGTAGGCGAGCGTAGATTTCTGAAGGATCATTCATTTCACTCAAGACAGCAAATTCTGCCTGGAACTTTCCTAGCTCGCTGAAAAATGAATTTTTCGACTTGTTTTTTTGCACGCTTGCGCCAGATAAATTTTTCAGCAACTCTTCGGTAAGTGCGCGAGGTTGAGGAAACTCGGTGAGCTTCCAATCATCTCCCAATTTTGCCCGTTGAGCCGCGTCTTGAATGGCATCTTGCAGCCCGCCCATTTTATCCACTAACCCGATCGCCAATGCTTGCCTGCCTGACCAAACACGACCCTGGGCAACTTCTGCCACTTTTGCCTTGGGCAGTTTGCGCGACTCTGCCACCTTGCTGACAAATTTTTCATAGATGCGATCAACCGATTTCTGAAAAATGGCTAGCTCTGGTGCGGTTCGAGGGCGAGTGATGCTAGAAATATCGGCATACCGTCCGGTCTTCACCACGTCCCAGGTCACGCCGTTGTCGTTCGCCAACTTTTGCACATTAGGACGTAAGCCAAACACGCCAATCGATCCGGTAATGGTGTTGGGTTGAGCAAAAATGCGATCGCTAAACGTGGCAATCCAATAGCCACCCGATGCCGCCACCCCACCCATGGAAACGACTACGGGCTTTTTCTTGCGAGTTTGAATCACTTCCCGCTGAATCACCTCCGAGCCAATCACACTGCCACCGGGGCTATTCACCCGAATCACTACCGCTTTGATATCATCGTCCTGCTGAATTTCTCGCAACTGTTGGGCAAAGCGATCGCCGCCCACCTGACCCGCAGTGCCCTCTCCATCCACAATCTCGCCTTCGGCATAGACCACAGCGATTTGATTTTTCGATCGCCGCTCTCGTTCTAAGGCTTGCTCAGCAACTTTGGCATAGCTTTTCAGGCTAACCTGGCGAAAAGAATCGTCATCTTTTTCCCCAAGTTGCTGAAGCTGATGAATCATTTCATCTTCATACGCTAGCTGGGTGACGAGCTTTTGCGTGACAGCACTTTCCGGTTCCAAAATAGCTTGATTGTCAGTGATGTTTTGCAACTGAGTGGGGGTTAGCTGGCGATCTTTGCCGATCGCCGTTAAGAGTTCGCCCCACACATCCCCCAATAGAGCTTGAGTTTGCTGACGGCTTTCGGGGCTGCGTTTAGCTAACAAAAATGGCTCTACGGCAGCTTTGTATTTACCCACCCGCGTCACCTGCACGCCCACGCCAATTTTTTGGAGCGCATCGGCATAGAAAGCCGTATTAGAAGCCAGACCATTGAGTTCAAATGAGCCGTAGGGGTTGATGGCGATCGTGTCTGCCACGGATGCCAAGTAGTATTCTGGTTCGCCCCAAGCAACCCCATACGCAATGATTTTTTTGCCCGTCGCCCGAAACTGCTGCAATGCCTCACGAATTTCTTTCAATGCCGCATAGCCTGCACTGCTGGAACTCTCCATGTCCCCGTATAAATACAGCGCCACGACCCGCTTATCTTTAGCCGCGCGATCGATCGCATTCAACGCCATTCGCAGCGGTATTGTATCAGGAGTGCCACTGAGTAACGCATTGCCTAGATTGCCGCTAGAGCCTTTTTGTCCATCCGTAATATCCACCGATAAATCAAAAGCAAGCACAGACTTATCTTTAACTTGCGGGGTGGGATCTTTAGATGAAATAGAAATAACTAAGAGGACTAGCCCGCTTATGCCTAAGCCCAGAAAAATGAGTAATGCTAGCAAACTAGCAAAAGTGTATTTAAGAAAGTCGCGCATTCCAATCCTTTTCTCTTCTGCAAACCGCACAAAGTCGCCGTTCTCTCCATGCTGGCGTGAAAATGCTTGAACGACAAGGGGAAAGGAGTCGCCCCGAATTTTTTAGCCCTCGTCATGCCAAAAATGATACTTGAGTTTGCGCCTCCCACAGCCGCAGCAGTAGAAATTCAGCTAGGTCTGAAACGGCAGTTATAAACACGCCTTCCTCTGCCTGAGTGGTTTCGGCAATCCAACTTCCATACACCGTTGCTTCGACAAACTCTTGATCGACGGAGGTTACCCTCACCACTTGGGTTTGGTCTACTCGCAGAATTTGCTCTAGTTGCTTTAATCCGGGTGCAGCCGCAGGCAGCAAAAAGGAAGCACGACCTGGCTCAATGTGCAGGTGTTGCCCCAGGCGCACTGCTAGAGCCACTCGGTGAGCGATTAAGACCTCCAAAGGGATTGAGACGCGCTCCATGTGCAATCCAGTTTCGGTATAAGTCAGCTTCAGCATAATGATTTCTCCAAGGAAGGGAGAGGACTTTTAAGAATAAGTGGTGCTTGACTGTTGAAAGTAGGCAAATGAAAGTAGACAAAAAAACAACCCCGCTTCTGGGTTTTCCAGCAGCGGGGTTGAAAGCATCGTATGAAGCTTGCTTATGTGGGTGCAAAACTTCGCCGATACCTGTTGTCGCCGTGGTTATGGGTTTCTAAGTAGGACTGGCTTTGAATCAGTCTAAAACCGCGATCGCCTGGGTTCGCGTTGATAGCATCCAGGTTGCCCGTCGGTCGATTCCCCCGCTTTTGAATCAAGCTGTTGCCATTAAATAGCCCAGCGATCGCGAACCTGCCAATGATGAACTGGTACGGCAATGGGCGGGATAGGGCGGAGAGAATCAACATAAGACGTAAGTTTTCAGTTTTGTTATCGACATACTACAAGATACTACATCTATTTGTCTACCTTTAAGGGAATCAGTGCGATCGCGATGCATTCCTGAAAAATGGAGCGATCGCGATGCATTCCTGAAAAAAGCCATCATCCTTAAAAGTATTGAAAGGGAGTTTTATGATGGAGAAAGATGAAGTAATGCCGTTTTGAGTTTTGTTCGCGTAGCGTCTCCGCAGGAGATATTTTGAGTTTTGTAAGTCCTTCGGACTGGCTTTGCCAACGCGTAGCGTCTCCGCAGGAGATATTTTGAGTTTTGAATGGTAGAAGCTTGACTCAGCCACGGTTTTAAGCTCGGATCTGTCGCATTCTTCGTTTAAATGGGTATACCGATTAGAATTTATTTACAAGTGAGTTGAAAAGCAATGGCGATGACTTCTTTGCCCCCAATGCCCCGATTGGGCAATCAACGCGATTGGATTTGGCGAGGGTGGCAAACACGCTATACCTGCGTGCGCTCCGCTGGATCTAGCTCAACGCCGTTGCTCCTGCTGCATGGGTTTGGCGGTTCAATTGGTCACTGGCGGCATAATTTACCTGAACTGGGTCAGCATCACACAGTTTATGCGCTAGATTTATTGGGGTTTGGTGCGTCTGAAAAGGTGACGGCTTCCTTTGGCATTGAGCTATGGGTGGAGCAGGTATATGACTTTTGGCGATCGCTGGTGAATCAGCCCGTCATTTTAGTTGGGAACTCGATTGGGTCTTTGGTAGCGTTGGCAGCGGCAGCGGCACATCCAGAAATGGTGCGTGGAATTGTGATGCTGAATCTCCCGGATGCGTCGGTGTTAGAAGTGCCGCCGCTGGTGAGCAACGCGATCGCCCTCCTCGCTCCACTAACTCGCCCGACCCTTGCCATCACAAAGCGGATCGTGACTTCTCCACTCATTTTTGATGTCGTATTTTGGCTGGCACGGCATCCGCAGGCAATTCGCTTGTTTTGGGCACGACAGGCTTACGCCGGAAGAACAGCCGTAACTGATGAATTAGTGGATATTTTTTCCACTCCTGCCTACGATCGCAATGCAGTAAAGGCTCTACGAGCAATGGTGCGATCGACCGCCAAACCCACGCAAGATTACACCGCAAAAGCAGTATTGCCCACTTTAACGATCCCCATGTTGCTGTTTTGGGGATTGAAAGACATGATGGTGCCACCGCAATTGGCAAAAATGTTTGTAAAATACAATCCGAATTTAAAGCTAGTAGAAATTGAAAATGCTGGTCACTGCCCCCATGACGAATGCCCCGAAATCGTCAATCAAGAAATTTTGAACTGGATCAGTTCTTGGGCAGGAGGGAAAGGAAATGAGTTTTGAGTTTTGAGTTTTGAGTTTTGAGTTTTGAGTTTTGAGTTTTGAGTTTTGAGTTTTGAGTTTTGAGTTTTGAGTTTTGAGTTTTGAGTTTTGAGTTTTGAGTTTTCGACACCCGATATCTGGAACTCGAAACCTGAAACTCGAACCCTGAAAACCGCCTATCCTCATTGCACAACTTTCACTTCAGTTCCCAAGCTCACTTTTTTAAAAAGCTCTTCAACATCGGCGTTATACATACGGATGCAGCCATGGGATGCTGCTTTGCCGACAGATTTGGGGTTATCGGTGCCGTGGAAGCCAATCCAGTTTTTTCCGTTGCTCCAGAACCCTATCCAGTAGCGCCCTAATGGATTTTCTGGATCGCCACCCGGTATAACAATTCCTTTTTTAAGGGGATGAATCCACGTAGGATTGCGAAACATCTGTTTTACCTGGAAGGTGCCTCTGGGAGTCTCCCAGCCCGCTCGCCCCACCGCGATCGCGTAGCTTTTAACAACTGTGCTACCACGGTAAAGAGTGACCTGACGACGGCTTAGCTTGATCTCTAACCGTATCGGTTGCTCTGGATTGGGTTTTTGAAACGGCTCTGGACTGTATAGCGGTTTCAATTCTGGGTTTGTGGGAGGCAACTCAAGTTCTAAATCTAATAGTGGAAGAGGAGAAGGCACCTCAGCAGGAAAATTAGGCATGACAATCGCCGCCTCACCGGGTTGAACGGGGAGAGGATTTGCAAAAGCGGCTTGAGTCAACGACACAAGACCCACTACGCTGATAGTCGCAATATCAACTATGAATTTAGACGAACGGTGCATTGTCAGAAGCCATGACTCTTAAACAACCTACTTTCATCATATTCGAGATATTAAAGTTGCTGAAGGCAGGAGCCTCAAACTCGGAAATCTCACCGATTTCGCCGTAGTTTTAGCCCTAATCCTAGAAGCGCGATCGCTAAAGCACTCCCGGCTATTTCAGAGGGTTCTGGCACACTCTCGCAGTTTACAGAACAAGGGGCAGGCGGCGGAGAAGGGGCAGGCGGCGGAGAAGGAGCGGGCGGCGGAGAAGGAGCGGGCGGCGATTCAAGCAATTTGTAGGAGACCGAACCTTGCGGAGTCGAGCTATCTGGATAAATATCAAATCCAGTGTAAAAACTCTTGCCCAGAATGGAAAAACTAACATCTGAGGTGGGGGGAGTGACGACAAAACTTAAGCCTGCAAGAACATTATTTTGAAAGTAGACCGCCGGAAAACCAAGCTCATAGTCTAGATCTTGCTGTTCTGAATAAGTTTTGCCTAAAAAGTTGAATAGAACCGATAGTTGATTTTGTTTCACGGTGGCACACGTGAACGCAGCGCTGTCTGGACAGGGTTGCAGTGGGTTTGAATTATCGTAGCTGAAGCTGCCTTGATAGATGCCCTGGTAAATTCCTTGAGTCACATCGACGGTTATCCCGTAGGTTAAGGTGGCTGCATCAGCGGAAAGAGAAGTTAGAGACCCCAGAGAAAGAGTTCCGGCTGCGATCGCCCCCGCAGTTTTCATTCCCGTGAACATGGGTTTCAACATAAAAAATGCCTCACAAGAAATTAGACTTCAGGAATAACACCCGCAATTCCGCAAGAACCCCAAACCACTTCCGATTCGTAGGATCATGAATTTAGGAGCTAATAAGCCAAGACGCACAATCAACAAAATGTGTTTCTGACAGCTATAGGGTTTTGAATAATTATTTGTTTTTGAAAAATATTTCATAAATTAAAACTAACGACCTTAGTTAAAGAATGACAATCTGCAATCCAGCGATCGCTCGTACTATCAACCGCCCGTGTTACAAGACATCAGAAGTTGGCATAACTTTCTCGTACGCGGGTCTAATCTACTTGGAGAAATTCCTTCCTTTCATAGATTAGCTAACCCGTGCGGTCAGTGACTCATAATTCTACGGAGACTTCATTAAAGCTTTACTAAAGCCTGTCCTAAAATTCAGAAATTTTGCCTCTCTTTAAAACTTGGTCTCTCTTTAAAACTCAGACACCCCCAGCAAAATGACTCGGTTTTTGTCGGATATGTATTACAATGTTACTTGTGTAGTATAACAGCTTTGTTAATCTGACTCCGTTGGACGATGTTTTTAGGAGCCGTTTGGGTCAAGGATTATCGGTAGATGAATGAATCCAAGTAAGTATTTTTGCGGCATTTAGGTCTGAAGCGCCGCGCTGTAGAGTGTGATGAGAATTAGTAAACACTTTAGCCCTGTCATGCAGTTTTGAGTTTTGAGTTTTGTAAGTCCTTCGGACTGGCTTTGCCAACGCGTAGCGTCTCCGCAGGAGATGTTTTGAGTTTTGTAAGTCCTTCGGACTGGCTTTGCCCACGCATAGCGGCGACCTAGGAGATATTTTGAGTTTTGAATGGTAGAGGCTTTACTCAGTCACGGTCTCAACCTTAGACCTGTCGCATTCTTGATTTGAATTGGTGTCAGGTGGAAGTATTACGTAGAAGACTGGCTATTTGGGTTCAGGGTTTGTTAGAGAGGGTTTATGGCGAAGTTTCGAGATGTTATTCTTTATTTCCGCAACTATTGGCTGATTTCGCTTTTCAGCGTGATGGCAATCAGCACATTTGAGATTATTGACCTGTTTGTGCCTTATGCGATCGGACAAATTTTGAATGTGCTGTCTGATCAAAAGCTCGATCGCCCCCTGCAAGGAATCGTGGCGATCGCGGCAAACCTAACAGGTCAACCTCAGAATAAATCTTTGTCTCTAATCATTTTGACAGGGTTGATTGGCATTGTCTCCGTAGGGCGCGCCCCGATTCAGCCTTGGCTCGGTGCATGGTTTAACTGGCAGACGGCATTTCGGGCACGGCGGGAACACGCCCGAAAATCTTTGGAGAAAATTCTGACGCTACCCCTAGAATTTTACGATGAAAATAACCCAGGGCGAATTGCTTCGCGAGTGGCAAAAGGCTTAGCCAACCACACTTGGACTTATCCAGAAGTTACAGGGCAGTTGATTCCCAAGCTGTTCCGCGTAGTGGGCATTTTTGTGGTGATTTGGCTAATCGACTGGAAAATTGCGCTGCTGCTGCTGATTTCCTTCGTGGGAATTATTAGCTTCAGTGCGCTGGGCTTAAAAGGTCTAGCAGATCAGGAAGAAAAGCTAGATAAATATATGGAGGATACGGAAAGCCGCACTTCAGAAATTATTACTAACATCAAAACCGTGAAAGCGTTTGCCACTGAGTCGGAGGAGCTAAAACGGCAGCAGCAGCGAATCGATCGCGAATTCAAAGTATTGAATTATCGGATTCATAAAGGCTACGTGATTTTGGGCACCTACGAGCGCACGATTGTTCAGACTTGTGTGTTCTTGGTGCTGGTGCTGACCTTATGGGCAGCCGTGCAAAATCAGATTTCGATCGGGCATTTCATTACGGTTTTGACGGTTTCCAGCATGGCATATGCCGAGGTCGAACCGATTAGCCAACTGGCAGAGATATTTGCCCGTCGCTATGCGTCAATGATTCGGTTTCATGAATTTATGCAGCTTCCAGCCGGGAAGGATGCAGGCAATTTGGTTATTGATCCGGCATCTGCGCCAACGTATGACTTTACAGGCAAGGTGGAATTTTCTCATCTCACCTTTAGCTACACTCCAGATCGTCCGGTGCTGCAAGATATTAACCTCCTGGTGGAGCCATACCAAACGGTGGCGCTGGTGGGGCGATCGGGGTCTGGAAAATCCACTTTGGTTAAACTGCTGTTCCGCTATTTTGAACCGGAGAGCGGTGCCATTTTGATCGATGGCGAAGAAGTGCAGCGGCTGGATATTACGGCGTATCGTAAACGCTTGGCGATCGTGCACCAGGAGGTAGACATTTTTAATGGCACTTTGTTGGAAAACCTCACCTATGGCAACCCTCAGGTAACCTTAGCTGAGATTCAGGACGCTTGCCGGATGGCTCAAGCAGATGATTTTATTCGTCAAATGCCTAAAGGGTATGCGACCACCGTGGGGGAGCGAGGGGTGCGCCTTTCGGGTGGGCAGCGGCAGCGGGTAGGCATTGCTCGTGCGTTGATTATGAACCCGGATGTGCTGGTGTTTGATGAGGCGACTTCTAGTTTGGATTATGAGTCGGAGCGATCGATTCAATTGGCAATGCGATCGCTCCTTGGCACCCGCACGCTAATCATCATCGCTCACCGTCTGAGCACGGTCAGAGAAGCAGACAAAATTGTGGTGTTAGACCAGGGGCGCATTGTGGAAGTGGGCAGCCACGACGAATTGCTCAATCGCGGGGGGATTTATCAACGGTTGCACTCACTCCAAGAAACGGGGGAACTGTTGGCGTAATCGTCACACCGTCATCTCTAATAGCTGGAGGGCGGCGGCGATCGCGTCGGCTTCGGGGGCGGGTTTGTCTTTGCGCCAGCGCAAAATGCGGGGAAAGCGGACTGAAATGCCAGATTTGTGGCGGTTAGATTGAGAAATTCCTTCAAAACCAATTTCAAATACCTGGATGGGTTCCACCGATCGCACGGGTCCAAATTTTTCAATCGTATGTTTGCGAATCCACTGGTCTAGCTCGTCAATTTCTTGGTTGTCTAAACCCGAATAGGCTTTGGCGAAAGGCACCAGTTCGTCCCCTTGCCATAGGGCAAAGGTATAGTCGGTAAACAGGTTTGCCCGTTTGCCGCTGCCTGCCTGGGCATAGATCAACACCGCATCCAGTGACATTGGCTCAACTTTATATTTCCACCAGTAGCCGCGTTTTCTACCCACTAAATAGGGGCTATCTAAATCTTTGATCATCAAGCCTTCGGCTGCTTGATCACGGGCTTGTTCTCTGAGCGATCGCAGGGTTTCCAACGACTCAATCGGCATGGCTGCGGATAGAGTCACCAGGGCAGAATCGGCAGTTTGCAGAGATGATACCAGGCGGGAACGGCGATCGCGCAAGGGCATTTCTCGAATATCCAGCCCTTCATACTCCAATAAATCGTAGGCAATCAAATGCGCTGGATTCTCCTGCATCATCTTTTGCGTCACTCGCTTTCTACCCAACCGCTTTTGCAGATGGTTGAAACTCAGGGGGCGATCGTCTTGCCAACAGACAATTTCGCCATCAAACACCAGTCCATCGGGTAAGGCTAGAAAACCTGTGGCAATTTCGGGAAACTGCTCGGTGATCAAATCCTCGCCCCGCGACCAAATGAAGACTTCTCCATTGCGGCGGATGATTTGCGCTCGAATGCCATCCCATTTCCACTCAGCCTGCCAGCGATCGAAAGACTCTAACGCAAACTTATCTTCTTCTAGCGACGATGCTAGAAAAAATGGGTAGGGCTGACTGGGAGCACGCGCCGATTCTTCCTGTTGGATCAGTTGGGTGTAAGCGGCGATCGAGGGTGCAAAATCGCCCATTAACCGATGCGCCAACACCGCTTCCGACACGCCCGATGCTGCCGCCAATCCTTTAATGACCAGCTTGGTGGCAACCCCCACCCGAAAGGCTCCCGATAGCACCTTATTCAACACAAACACTTCCACAGAATTGAGCGAAAACCACCAGGAAGTTACTAATTCTTTGAGAGCTAGATCTGATTCCACTGTTTTGATCTGGGGAATAATTTCTTCCATCCACTGGTGCAAAGGAAAATGCGACGTGGAATGGGAAGGAAGAGTAGAAGGTAACAACAGGGCGATGACTTCGGCAGTGTCGCCCACTTGGGCGTAGCAATCTTCAAATAACCATTCGGGAATATCGGAGATTTGCAGAAAAATATCGCGGAGCATCCGAGAGGTGATCAACCGCTTACGAGTTTTCCCCAACAGTAAATACAGTGCCCACACTGCATTCTGAGCCTCTTCCGCTTGAAAGTAGGCTTGCAACGCCCGAACTTTTTCGTTCGTTGAAGTGGTGGCATCCACCTGCTGAAACAACTGCGTAAACCGCTGCATACCTTCCTGCTGCTACTAGATGCTGCTATCCATGAAACCCTAAATGCTAGTGAAGTCGATCGCTTCGTACAGGTCTGCGATTTGAATCTGACATTCAAAAGCGCTAAAAGATAGCGTAATCATTGGATCATCGTATTCCGAGAACAGCCATTGATTGATGCCAGTTTTCACATGATGTTCAACGTGAATCCGATGTTGATCGACCAGCAGATATTCCTGAAAAGTTGGAATGGTGCGATAGGCGGCAAATTTTTCGCTGCGGTCATAGTTTTGAGTCGATTTGGATAGCACTTCAGCCATGAAGCAAGGATTCACGACCGTATCTTTGCGTCCCGTTTGAAGTTCTAGCGGCTTGGGCACCACCATCACATCCGGGTAGGTGTAGAGATTGACTGCTGGAATCCGTAGCCGCTGGTCTGCGTAGAAAATCCGATAGTTTTTTCTCTTGAGAGCAGATTTAAGCAGAATATAGAGATTCCCAGAAATATCGTTGTGGTTAGGGGTGCCGCCCGTCATGGGGATGATGTCTCCATTGCGATATTCGCTGCGCGTTTCAGCCGCAAGCTCCAGTTCTAGATACTCTTCAGCGGTATAGATTCTTTTCTCAATTTGGGTAATCATCGCACTTTCATTCCCAAGATTCTTAGTGATTGATTCAACCTAGATGGCTGTCGTTATTTTGTCAGCCTCAGGCGATCGCCCAAAAATTGCTTAAAACTATTTCATCCCAATGCTGCCAACCAAATCAGCACCCGTCCATTCTAGGGTATCGCCGATCGCGTCGCCGGTGTGATATGCCGCCAGTAGCACTTCGCTGGTTTTGCCCCAGGCGATCGCGCCGGTTGCATCCAGACCGATCGCGCCCAAGTCGCACTGATTGTTGTGGGCTTCGGTGAACGAGCGATCGAAGGCTTGATGGAGCGTCATGCCATCTGCCACCCGCACCGCAATCCGGGCTGCTAAGCACTGATTGATAATGTCTTCGCCAATGCCTGTGCAGCTAATTCCCGCTTGCGCCGTGGCATAGGTGCCCGCAGGCATGGCAGAATCACTGACCCGCCCGATCCGCTCAAACCCTTTGCCGCCCGTGGAGGTGCCTGCGGCTACTCGCCCTTCCCTATCCAATATGACTACGCCAATCGTGCCGCGTCCGGCTTCGCTATCCACCCATTCTGTTTCGGCAACCACGCCTGCCATCTCTCTCGAAAAGTTGCCTGCCCGTTCCTGTATCCACTCCTGGAGGCGACTTTCGGTGATCGGATCATAGGATGGCAAGCCAAGTTCACGCAGAAACTCCAGTGCGCCATAATCGGACAGCACGCGATCGCTCGACTCTTGCAATTTCAACGCGAGATCAATTGGATGCTGCACCCGCGACACATTGATCACACCGCTAAACCGCTGCATCACGCCATCCATCAGCGCCGCACTCATGCGAATTTGTCCATCCGATTGCAGCACCGATCCTGTGCCCGCATTAAACCGAGCATCATCTTCCAATCGCTGACAGCCTCGCACCACCGCATCCACCGCAGAAGCCCCCGCCGCCAACATTGGATACACGTCTTCCAGCACGGCATGAAGCGATCGCCGGACTGACTCCACACCACCTTTGCCTTTGAGGGAACTGCCCGCGCCGCCATGAATAATAATTTTCGGTTGCACCCGCTCAACAGCCATAAATTTAATCTCCTAGTCGTCACTTGTGCTTGCTTGTGAGCGCCGCTTCCGACAGCGATCGGAACAATACTTTACTTCGTCCCAGCAATCTTCCCATTTTTTACGCCAGGTAAAAGGACGCTGGCATACCGGACAAACTTTTGTAGGCAAATTCGATTTAGAAACACCGCGTGGCATGGGTAGAAGTTTTGAATTGTGAGTTTTGAGTTTTGAGTTGAGAAAAATGCTTCCAGTTAGGAATAAAATGCGCTAACCGTCAGTTTAGTACAAGGAAACTTAGTTAGCATTTTTACTTGAATACCTTAATTCTCATAATTTTGGGTGGCGAGAAAGTTTTAATTGAGAAAGTTTTAGTTGAAACTGATGCAATATCTCATACCAATTTGAAATTGAAACGCGACAGATGATCTGCTGGAAGCACCAATGTTTCTTTGCCTTGCAACTCAAAACTCAAAATATCTCCTAGGTCGCCGCTGCGTGTGGGCAAAGCCAGTCCGAAGGACTTACAAAACTTAAAACTCAAAACTTAAAACTCAAAACTCAAAACTCAAAACAGTATCAGATCACTCAAAGTATTTCCTACAAAAACACCGCGCAAACACAATTCAAAATTCAAAGCTTGATCATCTTTTATGCTTCCTTCTTTCACCTCTGTTCGGATTATTCTCGTTGAACCTGCTGGTGCGCGCAATATTGGCTCTGTGGCACGGGTGATGAAAAATATGGGATTGCTGCATCTCACCTTGGTGAATCCGCAATGCGACCATTTGGAGGAAGAAGCGCAACACATGGCAGTTCACGCAAAGGCGTTATTGGAATCGGCGCAGGTGGTGCAAACGATTCCAGAAGGGTTGGTGGGCTGCCAACGAGCGATCGCCACCCTGGGTAGACCTTACGCCGCCGCCATCCCCGAACATCCCCGCGAAGCTCTCCCTTGGCTGGTGGCAAATGAGCTTGAACCCAACAGCACCGCTCTCATTTTTGGTCCCGAAGACCGAGGACTCAGCAATGACGAAGTGAGCCATGCTCACCGATTCATCACCATTCCCACCCATCCCGTTTATCCATCGCTCAACTTGGCGCAAGCCGTCGGAATTTGCTGCTACGAGCTACACCAAGCCGTCAGCAACCCGCCGTCAGCAGCATTAAACCTACCAAATTCAGGGCTTAAAATATCTCCTACGGAGACGCGAAGAGAACAAAACTCAGACCTTAGAACTCAAAACTTCCCCTCCTCCGCTCCAATTAACGAACTGGAAGGCTTTTATCAGCATCTCGAATTGCTTCTCCTTAACATCGGCTATCTACAACCCCACACCGCCAGCAGCCGCATGAAAAAGTTTCGTCGGTTGCTTAATCGGGCAATGCCATCGAGTGATGAGGTGACGATGCTGCGGGGAATTTTGAGCCAGATGCAGTGGGCAGCAAGAACGCGATCGCCCGATTCAGAAAAAGACAACTAAATGGCTACTCTAGTTTCAGGTCTGGTTTTGTTTCAGGTGTCTTAATCACATCAGCATCTTTCGGAAAGCCGCTAATCAAGCCACTTTCAATCATCAAACCAACGCCCGTGTTGACGACGACTAAGCTGAGAGTGCCCAGCCAAAACCAGGGCTGACCAGAGCCTTTGTGAATCACCGCCTCCCCCAATAAACAAAGCCCCATGGGAAAAAGCAACACGCCTGCTTGAGCTTTGAGATACCAAACCAACTTTTTGTTCATGAGCCTCAATCCCTGAAAAGCGATTGCATTATTTTCCTACATTCGAGCGGCGCGATCGCCGGTTTTTCAAATAAAAATTGCCGCCATAAAGTTGAGGTGAACTTCCGAAATGATTCCAATCTGGGCTGTGTTTTCTGACACCTGCAAGCCAGATTTTACGCATCATCTCTACTGACTACGGTTCTGTGAAGGAGAGTCCAAATGAATTACTTCTCAACGGTTGTTACACTATTGCGCGATCGCCAAGCTTTTTTAGAAGAGATTCATGAGGGAGTCAAACTTAAGAGCAAAATCTCCGCCTTAATGATTTCTAGCTTTTGTTTTTTTGCGATTTATGGGGCAATCATTGGGATGTTTCATAGCCCACTCCAAGCGTTAGCTTCGGCGAGGACTATATATGAAGTGGCAAGGAAAACACCTGCGAAGTTTAATGCGCTTACTCGATGAAGTAGATCGATAGGAGGAAATGCTAAGCGCGATCGCGGTGTTGGATCGGCTAGAAACCGTCAACATTGCCAGCAACTTGAACTCCGCTTTGCAAAACCGATCCGAGATCCTGAAAGCGATTCACCTCACCCGCGACAATCTAATTGCCGGGTTGACCACCGAAAAAATCCTGCGAGAAAATCGAGGTTTACTCGCCCGTCAACAAGATTTACTCAGCAGCATTGAAACCAATCTATCCCTGGTTAGAAGCCTGGAAGTGAAGCATCAAGCCGATGAATACGGGCAATTTTTGAACGAAGCTCTACAAATTGGCATCAGCGTCCATCAAGAAGTCCAGCGCCTAAATTGAGCGAGAAAGCGGAGGCTTTTGTTTCTAACATTCGCGCTCCGCACTCCGTACTGTCTACTCACTTAAACGACTGTCACAAATTATTGCTAAAAAGGGGCGATCGCCGACACAATCAAACTGGTGATATTTCAACAAACCCATGCCTGCAACTGTGTCTGCAACTGCTCCAGAATTTGTACTTTATGCTCAGCATGGTTGGGCAGACGGGGGGCGGGCGATGCGATCGCTGGCTCAAACTCTGGCAGCTTCAGAAGCGCTGATCGTTGCGCCCAGCCTGGGATATATGAAAACATGGCTGCGAATTGAGCCGTTGATCCATGCAATAGAACAGATCGTCATTACTACAACCTTGCAGTATCCCGAACTGCCGATACGGATTATGGGTCACTCAATGGGTGGCTTGATCTGGCTGGAAATACTGGATCGCCATCCCGAATGGTGGTCAAAAGTAGAGTCGATTGTGCTGATTGGCTCCCCCGTGGGCGGCGCTGATTTGGCGAGGGCGCTTGACCCAATGAAGTGGGGACTGGGCATTGCCCGTGATCTGGGTGCTAGCCGTAGACCCATGGCAGAGGCGATCGCCGCCCAAATTCCTATGCTGGTGATTGCCGGAGATGTGGATGATGGCAGTGATGGCACCGTGCCAATTTCAGCAACCAAAGTGTTTGGTGCAGAATTTGTCAGCATTCCCAACGTCGATCATGCCTCGCTAAAAGCTCATCCTGCGGTTGCCGGGGCGATTCGCCAGTTTTGGGATATACCCAAAGATCGCGCCTGTGAGCCGATGGAACCGGATCTTTCTATCCTGTTAATTCGCAGACTGCAAGCGATCGATGGCATGACCGATGGACACCGCCGAGGTTTTCACCAATCTTCCATCTTCCTCACCCTAGAAGACGGCACCACTCTCCGCACCTGGACAAATCCCTGGGGCATCGACCACGTGTTCGTCGCCTGCCCCGAAGGAACCTGCCTTTACAGCGGCTTCGTCGGCTGGGGACACGTCCGGGAACTACAAGAAACCCTGGAAGCCCTAAAAAGTATCGCTAGCCAACCATAAGAATTAACAACTAGAAGCTTGATAGCCAAATTGAATAGTTCTTCAACCTAATCGGGTTTTTCCCGTATATTTAGCTTACTTACATCCGTAAATTTTCTTTGTACTGTCCTTGCTCTTAAAGAGTTTCAAGTGGCTTATTCTTTGCAAGACTCTACTGTCTTTTCTGTACAAAACTCTGTTTTGATGACACTCATAGAAGGGAAAATTATCTTCCAGTCATTTCCTTCTTTAGTCATTAATACTTCATACTGAACCTTGTCGTAATCAGCACGAGTAGTAGAAGGCACAAGTAAAGCTGTAAATTTTGTTTTAGCCTCTGCGTCTGAAATTCGAGACGTTCCAGTCGTGTAAAAACCAATTGGTCTCTGACTTGAAAAAGCATAGGCACTGAGAAATTCTACAGGATTTTCTTTTGAATTTATCCATGCCGAATCGAGTAACAGCATCATTTTCTCATATTGTTCACTCTGCCAGGTAGAACCAAACTCAACTACCACTCTTTCTGGAGAATCTTGCGAATAATCTGAAGGTTGTTCAAAATAATGATTGGCAGCAATAGCAGCTGATGACGAAAGTAAAGTTATTAGAATCATTGTAAATCCGACGATTAGCGCTTTTATCAACCTGAAAGCTTTCATATCTCAATCCTTAAAATGCACTTGGCTACAAAACAGTTTGCCCACAGATACAAGCAGACTACCAACGACTTTCTAAGTCACACAGGGATTTCCAATTTCTAGCCTACCGATAATGCGGAGTTTTTCCAGTTGCCAGAAGCAAAACCTACTAGAAAATTTGGGTTGTGCCTCAAATAATGGTGGGATAGGTTAATAAGTCATGCCATGTCCAGGGCTGCAATGCTAATCCCGCACGTTGGGCTGCTGTTGTCTTTAACCGACTATGCCGCCAAATCCAATTAAAGTAACTCACCACTAATCGCACCGTCACCTTGGTTTGCTCCCACACTTTGCCAAACTTGTTCTGCCTGCGATGCCAACGCCCAGTTTGCTGCCTGACAATGCCATTAGTTCGCTCTAGCCTTTGCGTCTTGTCTTTGCCGATGTAGTGGAGAATTTCAGGCGGTAAGACCCGTTCGTAGCCTCCCCAGTCATCGCTGTTCCATTGCTTACAAGCTGTTTTACCTTCTGTACTAACCACTAGTTGCTCAATCAGTTCGTCCGTGTGCTTGCCCACTCGTGCTGACAAGATCAATCCACTCGAATCGGCTAAACTGATTCCAATCCAGCAATCCCCTACCTCTAATTCTTCTGGGATGCATTGCTTTTGTTTTTTGCGACAAATGACCACATTTCATCCGCACTGACTTCTTGCGTTTGTACCGCTTGAATCTGAGCATTATGAACTAGTTGAGCCTGCTGACTGGCAGCACGAACAAGGCTCACAACGGTGTTGTAGGCAAGTCCACTGGTGCGGCTAATGCCTCGAAGACTACTCCCTTCGCTATGGGACTGTAGGACTTGTCGGATCTGCTCTTGGCTCACATGGCGGTGATAATACATCGTGTCAAAGCGTTCATTGAATGTCTGCTTGCAGTGGGGGCAGAAGTACCGTTGGCTTCCATTTGGAGCTTTGCCATGTTTATGAGTGCTGGGATGACCACAGAGCCGACATTCCATAGATTGTGCTTGAGAGTAAAGGTCTCTCGATTTTACTCGACCCACTAAAATTTGACGCACAACCAAAAATTTGCACCCAATCCGCCACTTACTTCATTTCTAGGGAGAAAATAGTCCGCAGATGCCATAGCGGGCAGTTCTGAAGGGTTTTCTAAAAGATTTTTACTCAGCTTACCGCTGGTGTCATAGTAATCAATTTTGGTGATGATAACGGGATGCTTTAAGTCAGTGTTGCGAATGCTTAAAGTGGCGGCTAAGTTGATGACTTGATTCTGCGTATCGTAGTGATAAATATAAGAATAAACAGGTACGTAAATAGTTTGACCCGCCACAATCTTTTTGGAATTTAGAGCGACTGGTTTAAGGATTGATTTGCCGATATGAGGTGAAGGTGAAGGAGGCGTTTGGGTATCTAACCAAGTGCAGCCCGTCAGGCTAACCATCAAAATAAGCATGAGGCTCAATTTGATCCACTGATTTAATCCTTTCATCGCAGTTGGTGATAATGCTATGTTTTTCTCGTAGTAATTCTGTAGTAATGGTATCTCTATTGGGCTAAGAAAATAGATTGACCTAGAGATGAGAGGCGGCATCAAAGCGCGCACTGTTCTGCTAAACACGACTCGATTGAGCGATCGCCAACCCTTTCCCATTCAATCCATTCCCTCCTCTTCAAGATAACGGCTGGAGATTAGGTCTCGGCTGATTCGGGCGACGGGCGACGGATTCTGTAGAAAGACTGCAAAATGTGACGAGATTGTTACATAATCCGGTATCAAAGCTTAAGCAAGCCGACCTTGCTCTCCGGCTAGGGCTACACTAAGGTAATTCTTCACAGAAATGCTCGTGCATTTCCTGGTACATGGCTCTATCTTCTCTGCCCTCAGATGATCGCGCTCCTGTAAAGATTGGCAAGGATGACAAAACGATGCATCGCCAATTGAAGGAGGCTTTAAGCAAGGGCTTTTATGAAGCCTGTAGTGGAGTGATTCAAGCTTTATTGTTAGCTTGTGAATGGAACCTGATTACCGAAGCCCATACGCTCACCCTCGTAATTACTTGCCCAAATATGACGATTAACTGGCGCGTGTTAAGCAACTTAGCCGCGATCGGTCATTCTTTGGAGCGGTTCACACCAAATGCAAAGATGTGCATTTGTCCTCCGCTGGGTATGGGCATTCCGTTTGAGTTGCGAGTAGACGAAATTTCAATGTATCGAGATTTGTTTTAGTGTCGCCTATTGTCCTTGCAACGCTTTGAGGGATTCCTCTACGTGTCCCTTAAAATTAAGCTGAGAGTTGAAAATTTTTCTGACTACGCCCTTGGAGTCAATTACGTAAGTCACGCGACCCGGAAGAACTCCAAAGGTAGACGGAACGCCAAGCAGCTTCCGAACCTGGTTGCCCGTATCACTGAGCAAAACAAAGGGAAGCTGGTGTTTTGCGGCAAATTTACTGTGAGATTCAGGTGAATCTGCGCTGATGCCAATCACCTCTGCACCGGCATCTTGAAACACTGTGTAACTATCTCGAAAGGCACAAGATTCTGTGGTGCAACCGGGCGTATCGTCTTTCGGATAAAAGTAAAGCACGATCGCTTTCTTACCTAAAAGCCCATTAAATTCAATCATTTGCCCTGTTTGGGATGGCAGTGTGAAATTAGGAATGGTGTCGCCTACTTGAATTGGCTTAGCCATGTGCGT
Organism: Leptolyngbyaceae cyanobacterium; assembly: GCA_041752515.1. GTDB lineage: Bacteria > Cyanobacteriota > Cyanobacteriia > Leptolyngbyales > Leptolyngbyaceae > ULC077BIN1. Next base: position 20,163 of record JBGSWI010000016.1, read on the forward strand.
TGACTCCTGACGATTAGTTGAACATTTAGATAGTACAGCGATCGCTCTCGTTGCACTGAATTTAAGATCGCAAACATTGCCAGCAAAACTGCGATCGCGCCGCATAGATCCAAATCTAAAAGATTTTCGTATTTTTTCTTATTTAAAGAAAGTGTGAGGAAACGAAGGGTTTTACCACAGCTTGATGAAGGGTAGGTAGAATTTGGGAAGTGGCGTAGGTTAAATCTCTGCGGTCTACTTTTTCACGTATGGTATTCACTGTAGTGAATATTCCTGGTATTAGGACGATAGTCATGCTTGATACGGGTCAAATAGCACTCAATCGAGAGGCTCTGACGTGGTTTCGTCAGGGGCTTGCAGCCGCGTCTTCCTTGCACTATGAGCAGGCGGTTGCCTGCTACAATCACGTCTTGGAGCTTCAAACAGACTGCTATGAAGTTTGGTATGAGCGCGGATTAGCCCTAGAAAGCTGCGGTGACTATATCGAAGCGATCGTGAGCTATGACCGTGCTTTAAGCTTAAGACCTAAAGACTCGTCTGCCTGTGAAATCTGGCATGAGCGAGGTAATGCCTTTCATTATGGTGTCGGTGATTATACCCAGGCACTAGCTTGCTATGATGAAGCGTTAAAACTCATGCCTGATCATGAACAGGTTTGGCACAATCGCGGCAGTCTCCTGTTCTACGGTATGGGTCTACCGGAGGAGGCGATCGCGTGCTATGACCGCACTTTAGCGATTAATCCAGATGATGAACTGTGCTGGAGAAATCGGGGCAACGCATTCGCAGAACTGCGCTGCTATGATGCCGCGATCGCAAGCTATGATCGCGCTTTGGCTTTAAAACCAGGGGATTCTGTATGTTGGGAGGCGCGAAATTTAGCAGTTGGCAAATCGGGTCGTCCTTATCATCAGCCAACTACTAGCCCCATCTACGCCGCAAGCTACGATCAGCTAACTTTTGTTGAGGGCGATACCGATTCAAATATTGTTTTTGCCTCTGAGAATAAAGCCGATCATCCTATCCTGCGTCCTTCAGTGGGGCAACCGCTCTTAGTGATTGAAGATGATTGGGGTAGACGAGAGATTTTGCTAGAACGCGATCGCTATTCACTCGGTCGCGATCCTAATAGTGATATCTGCTTACATTCTCAGTTTGTTTCTCGGCAACACGCCGTTTTGGTGCGCGTCAACCATGTCGATGAAACAGTAGCTTACCAAATTACAGATGGCGATTTGAGCGGAAAACCTAGCACGAATGGCTTAATGATCAATGGCAAAAAATGCCGCTCCATACAATTGCAATCTGAGGACGCGATCGTGTTTGGTCCGAAAGCAAAAGCAATTTTTAGAATGATTCCGGTTTGCTCAAAGAATTTTTAATCGATGATGCGCTAGTGGGGCTGTCGTTAAAACTGTTTCAAAAAGTCGCCTATTGCATTAGCCGAGTGCATTAGCCGAGTCTGCAATTTCCTAAAGTCGGTGGTAGCGGTATATTTCACTCGCAGCCCGATGCAGCAACGAGTGCCGATAAACCAGGGCTGACATATCTTCTGCATAGCCGCCCCCAATGACACAGGCGACAGCATAGCCCTGAGACAAGCAAGTGCCTAAAACCTGCATATCGCGGCGAAACAATCCGGTGTCGGTGAGGGCAAGTTTGCCTAAGCGATCGCCCACATGAGGGTCAACTCCAGCATCATAGAACACAAGATCGGGTTTTAATTGGTTCAGCAAATCGGGCAAGTGGGCGGCTAGAGTTTGCAAATACTCATCGTCTTCCATGCCTTCAGACAACGGCACATCGCGATCGCTGTGCTGCTTAGTGCCGGGAAAATTGACCGCACAGTGCATGGAAAAGGTAAACACGCGGGCATCTGATTGAAAAATGAAAGCGGTGCCGTCTCCTTGATGCACATCCAAATCTACAATCAGCGCCGTTTGAATCAATCCTTGCTGTTGCAAGCAGCGAATCGCGATCGCCATATCATTAAAAATACAAAATCCCGATCCATAGGCAGGAAAAGCATGGTGGGTTCCGCCTGCCGTATTGCACGCCAGCCCTTGTTTTAGCGCAAGTTGTGCAGTCAATACCGTGCCGCCCACCGCCACACAAGTCCGATTGACTAACGCATCACTCCAAGGCAAGCCAATCCGCCGCTGGGCTTTTGCATCCAAGGTGCCTGCACAGTAAGCCTGCACATAGTCTGGCGTATGCACTTGTTCGATCCAGGAGGAGGGCGATCGCGCTGGTCGATGAAACTGGAGGTGAGTTGCCACCCCATCCACTAGCAAACGCTCATAAAGCAACCGAAATTTGGACATCGGAAATCGATGTCCTGCTGGAAGCGGTGCAACATAATCGGGATGATAAACGATGGGCAAATCCATACTTAAAGAAACGTCCATTGATTAAAAGTGGCTGCCTGACCGCAACAGACACCCCTTTCATCTAACACATTCCACAAGATGACATGGTGAATTGCAAACCGTTGCCCAGTACTGGAAATTCTCACACCCTGATAATTGTTGATCAATCCATTGACTTTGGCTTGCTGCAACAGGCGATCGCGGTCTGTCCGCTCCATGGGTTCTGCCGTCAGCCGTGAAGGCGTTTGGGTAAACTGCTCCCAGTCCATTTGCCATAGTTTTAATGCCTGCCGATTGCCATAGTTCAAAATTGGGTCGGCTTCTGTGCCATGAGACACCACTACAAACGGCGCTTCAAACAACGCTTGGGCAAGGGTGCTTTTATCTTCATTACTGATCAACAAAGGCGTTCCCGTCCAATGGTAAAAACTACGAAGCAACCGCTGAGTATGACAAATCACCTCTTCCTGCATTGGCATCACCCTGATTCCTACACCCGTTCCAAGATTCTTGTATTATGAAGATAGGTTAAGAGCCTACCCCTTATCAACCTAGATATATCGTGTTAACCCAAACTTCCGTTCGCGATCGCCCCTTTGAAATTCAGACTTGGACTTGGAAAGGATACCAAATTCCGTACGCCGTCATGGGCAGTGGACAGCCATTGCTCTTGGTGCATGGGTTTGGGGCATCATTGGGGCACTGGCGGAAAAATATTCCGGTGTTAGCCGCCGCAGGCTATCAAGTGTATGCGATCGACCTATTGGGGTTTGGCGGCTCCGATAAACCTGCGCTGGACTATTCGCTCGACTTGTGGGAAGAGCAACTGAAAGATTTTTGGACGGCGCACATTCAACAGCCGACAGTGTTTGTGGGTAACTCGATTGGCGGCTTACTCTGCTTAATTATGCTAGCAAAATATCCTGAATTGGCAGCAGGTGGCGTGTTGCTCAACTGCGCGGGTGGGCTAAACCATCGCCCCGATGAATTTAATTTGCCGATGCGACTGGTGATGGGCACTTTTACCAAAGTCATCAGTTCTAAATTGATCGGTCCGTTTATGTTCAATCGCATCCGCCAAAAATCTCGCTTACGTCGCACGTTGTATCAGGTGTATTGCGATCGCGCCGCCGTTACCGATGATCTAATCGATCTGCTCTACAATCCTTCTTGCGATCCGGGTGCCCAGCAAGTCTTTGCCTCTGTACTCACCGCTGCCGCCGGTCCTTCTCCCACAGAGCTATTGCCCAAGGTGAAAGTGCCGTTGCTGGTGTTGTGGGGCGAAGCCGATCCTTGGACTCCGATCGCCGGAGCTTCTCTGTATCAAGACTTTGCCAAAACCCATCCCCTAACTTTCATCCCCATTCCTCACACGGGGCATTGCCCCCACGATGAAAACCCAGATGCGGTGAATCCTCTAATCGTGGATTGGTTAGCTCATCTCAATCAAAATTAATTTGGCGAGCTTCTCGAATCTGCCTTAATCGCAAGATCTCTATTTGAGAGTCAGAAATGGCTGGATCAATACGCTCACAATCAACCCATTAGTGAAGCACGATTGATGTCCGATGACTTATGACTTCTATCGTCAGTTGGTTCAACTCTTAAAGACTGAGCCGATCGCACTAGCAACCATCATTTTCACTAAAGGTTCGGTTCCGCGTGAAGTGGGAGCCAAGATGGTGATTTGGGGCGATCAGCACACATTGGGCACCATCGGCGGCGGTGCTGGAGAAGCGAAAGTGATTCAGCAAGCAAAGACTGTCTTGGCGACGGGCGAAAAGCAACGGGTAGACATTGATCTATCGGGTTCTTTGCAACGGCAAACTCAAGGCGTATGTGGTGGCATGATGCAGGTTTGGGTCGAGCGTTGGTCTGGAGACTGGGCGATCGCCCTCATCGATCAAATTCTCACCCATCTCGAAGCCGGACAGTCCGTAACCCTGATCACCCCACTCACCGCTCCCTCCCTTCCCTACCTAATCACTCCGTATTCTGCACTGCCGCACTCCGTACCGTCTACGCTTTTTACCGAAATCCTCCAACCGCCGCCGCTGTTGTTGATTGTGGGTGCAGGGCATATTGGCGAACAGCTTGCACAAGTAACCCATTTAATCGGATTTCAAGTGGCGGTGCAGGACGATCGCCCAGAGTGGGCAAACCGCGATCGCTATCCCCAAGCCGCTCATATTTTCAACCAGTCGATCGCGGAAACTCTGGCGCAACTCACCCACCATTTACACTTATTTGTCGCTCTCGTAACTCGTGGCTATCAATACGATCTTGCGGCTCTCCAAGCTTTGCTTCACCGAGCAATACCCTGTGAGTATATCGGCATGATTGGCAGCCAACAGCGGGTGAAGCAGGTTTATCAAGCGTTTGAAGCAGATTCCCCAGACAAACTAGCCGCTATTTATGCGCCGATCGGTCTAGATATTGGGGCGCTGACTCCCGCCGAAATTGCTGTTAGCATTGCAGCAGAACTGATTTGGGTGCGCCGGGGGGGGAGTGGCAAGCCGCTTTCAAAGAAGTTTTGAGTTTTGTAAGTCTTTTGGACTGGCTTTGCCAACGCGTAGCGTTGACCCAGGAGATATTTTGAGTTCGGAGTTTTGTAAGTCCTTTGGACTGGCTTTGACAACGTGTAGCGTCTCTGTAGGAGATATTTTGAGTTTCAGGAATCTCTGTCCCCTGACTCCTATTTCCTATTTCCTATTTCCTATTTCCTTGCTTAAAGCATCGATTAGCCGTTGATTTTCCAGCGGGGTACGAACGGCGACTCGGAAGTAGCGATCGCCCAGTTCAGCAAAACTCATGCAGTCTCGAATCAAAATCTGATGGTGTTTTAGCAGGTTGGCTTGCAATTCAGGCACAGAGCGATCGCTGTGAACCAGGAGGAAATTTGCGGCACTGGGCAGCGGTTGCAATCCAGAAATGCTGGCGAGTTGGTGTTCAAATTTTGGACGGGTAGCGGCTAGCCAATCCCAGGTTTTTTGCTGAAAAGCAGTGTCTTGCAAAATCACACTGCCCACGGCGACGGCTAGGGAGTTGACCGACCAGGGATCGCGCCATTGCTGCCAGCGTTGGATTCGTTCTGGATGGGCGATCGCGTAGCCTAACCGTAATCCGGGCAGGCTATAAAACTTGGTCAGCGATCGCAGAACGACTAAATTTGGATGCTGTGGCACCCAGTCAATCACGCTTTGGTCTTCACCGGGCGGCAAAAAATCCATAAAGGCTTCATCCACCACGACCAGTTCAAACTGATCAAGATAGGGCGCGATCGCGTCTCGCGTAAACAGTTGCCCCGTGGGATTATGCGGATTATTCAGCAGTAACCCTAAGCGATGATCAGTAGATGTTTTAGAGTGACTAACTGGGATGTGCCCTAACTCCTGTGTAGACGTTGTGCGATCGCCATTCGCCGCTCCAAAATCCTTTAAGGGATGCTCTTCAACGGTTGCTCCAAATGCCGCTAAAGCGCGGCGATAGTCACTAAATGCGGGGGTAAGAAGCGAAGCTGAGTCTAGTTCTGCGAGTTCTCGGCACGCCCAAGTCAGCAGTTCTGCGGAGCCGTTGCCGGGTAAAATCCAGTCTGATGAGATCTGGTGGAAATCGCCGATCTTGCGGCACAGTTGAGAATAGGTCGGATCGGGGTAGGCGGTTAAAGATCCTAATGCGGCTTGAATGGCAGCGATCGCCGACGGCGGAAAACCCAAAGGGTTGATGCTAGCCGAAAAATCAAGAATGGCATCGGGGGAACAGTGGGCAAGCGATGCAGCCCAAACCAAATTTCCCCCGTGCGACGGACGATAGACGGGCATCGGTGCCCCAGTGGAGTGACTACTTTTTATTTTCAACCGGAGCCACTTTCTCCTTAAACAGCTTTCCAGCCGAGAAAGCAGGTACTTTTGTCGCTGGGATATTCATTTTAGCGCCAGTTTTGGGGTTGCGCCCCTCTCTTGCTTTCCGCTCCCGTGGCTCAAATGAACCAAACCCAACTAAAGTCACTTTGTCACCGCTGCCAACAGCTTCAACAATCGCATCCAGCACCGCCGACAACACGATATCCGCCTGTTTCTTAGTCACGCTTGTTTTATCCGCTACTGCATCTACTAATTCGCCCTTGTTCATGGGAGTTCCTTTTACTACAGGACAGGTTGAAAATGGGGATGTATTGCAAAACCCCATGGTCGAGAGAGAGAGTTTTGCTAAAACGCTGAAACTCTTACTGACTCAAGTTTTCAATGTCCCATTCTAGAGTCTGCTCTTCAAATCCGCATCCCCAAAACCTTTAAGTTATTTGGCTTTCAGGCGTTTTCCGACTAATTTCTCATTTCAGGCGTATAAGCCACTCCTATCAGAAAGCCCTTTTGGGGATACTAAAATCAATCTTGAGACTCATTCGCTCCCCGCGATCGCACTCACCCTGGCCAAGCAAACGCGATCGCTCACGGTTCTATTGCTCAATCATGGCGACGCTCGAAATACCGAGTATGCAAAGGATTTGCCGATAAAGTGTGAGATATTTTTTGGCACTCTCTTCGTTTTGAGGAGATAAAAACAAAATAGTGAAGCAGATCAAGACATTGAGCGATCGCGTTTGATCAAGGCTCCATCCATAAGCCAAGTTGACCTAAAACGCTGTTTTAAAACTTTACGTGTCTGACCGTTGGAGTGCCCTTAAATCGACTTTTGCAACCGTTGAACCAGTTGATCGGCTTGCAAAACACCCTCAATTCGATCTACGGGTTGCCCTTGCTTAAACAAAACTAAGGTTGGCAATGCCTGAATTTGATGTTGAGAGGCAATATGTGGATACTTGTCGGTATCGACTTTTACAACTTTTATCTGCGCTTTCATTTGAGCATTCACTTGTTCCAAAATCTTTGCCATTATTTGGCAGGGACCACACCAAGTTGCATAAAAATCGACTAGCACGGGTAACTCTGACCCGGAAATCATGGCATCAAAGCTCGTAAATTCTTTTTTCGTTGTCATGGCTTTTATCCTCTAGTTATGAATTGGTAGTTATGAACTGGTAGTTATGAACTGGTAGAAAGTTATGCTAGTTGAGACTTCACCTCAAAAGTAACAATAAAGGTAAGAGACTTACCTTCCTCATCTCACTTTTCAATTTTTTATCTTTCCCTTTTCCCTTTTCCCTTTTCCCTTATGATCATTGAGCGATTTATTCAGCCTTGATATGGATGCGGGGCGCTGAGAGAAGTAAACATGGAAGCACTGTCAGAAGGGTTACAGAGGTTACGGGGTAAGGTGGCGATCGTCACAGGAGCCTCACGGGGCATTGGGAGAGCAACAGCACTGGCTTTAGCAAGCGAGGGGGCAAGTGTGGTGGTGAACTATGCCAATTCTAAAGAATCTGCGGAACAGGTTGTGGCTGATATCACAAGGATGGGCAGTCAGGCGATCGCCGTCTCTGCCGATGTTTCTCAAGCAGATCAGGTAGAAGGCTTATTTGCGGCGGTGATGGAAAAATTGGGACGGGTTGATGTGCTGGTCAACAATGCCGGAATTACCCGCGATGCATTGTTATTGCGCATGAAGCTGGAAGACTGGCAAGCCGTGATTGACCTGAATCTAACGGGCGTATTTCTTTGTACCCGTGCCGTCAGCAAAATCATGCTGAAGCAAAAATCAGGGCGCATCATTAGTGTCACTTCTGTTGCAGGGCAAATGGGCAATCCGGGACAAGCAAACTACAGTGCGGCTAAGGCTGGCGTGATCGGCTTTACAAAAACGGTGGCAAAGGAACTAGCTAGCCGTAGTATTACGGTAAATGCAGTAGCTCCGGGTTTCATCACCACAGACATGACTGCCGATGTAAAATCGGACGAGATTTTGAAATTCATTCCGCTGAATCGCTATGGACAGCCTGAAGAAGTGGCGGGGATGATTCGCTTTCTAGCGGCTGATCCCGCCGCTGCGTATATTACGGGGCAAGTGATCAATGTAGACGGCGGCATGGTGATGGCGTAGGCGTACTCTTGAAGCAGGTTTGATGGATTCATTGTTGCAGTTAGCGTTGGCGTTGGGAATGATGGCGATCGCGATCGCTCTTTCTGTATGGCAAAAGCTGGGGCTAGAGTGGAACTTAGCATTGGCGACGGGGCGCAGCGTATTGCAACTCTTGGTATTAGGCTATGTCTTAGACGTTGCATTTGCAGCCCAAGATCCGTGGCTGAGTCTGTTTTTGGTTGCTGTAATGCTGGTTGTTACGGCACTCGTCACGCGCAACCGAATTAGCCAAAAGATTCCTCAATTGGTGCCAATTGTGGCGGTATCGCTGTTGATTGGCGCAGCTTTGACGCTGGTTTATACTAGCCTTCTCGTATTTCAGCCCCGCAGTTGGCTTGACCCGCGCTACTTAATTCCGCTGACGGGCATTATTTTAGGCAATGCCATGAATGGCGCGGCGATCGCCGGTGAACGATTAGTCACTGCTCTTAACGCCAACCCGCTAGAAATTGAAACTCACTTAAGTTTGGGTGCTACAACAGAGCAGGCGATCGCCTCCTATCGCCGCGATGCCATCCGTGCGGGACTGCTGCCCACCATCAACACCGCCGCCATCATCGGGCTTTCTACCGTTCCCACCTTTATGGCGGCTCAACTCCTCGGCAATGTTCCTCCCTTAACCGCCACTGCCTATCAAATCGTCGTGCTATTCATGATCATTCTTTCCACCCTAATCACTACCCTGCTCGTCACCCACGGCATCTGCCGCCAATATTTCACCCCAGACGCACAATTAAGCCTGTGGTAAAGCCCATTTGATGGCGATATAATCTTGTAGCTTGAAAAGCGAATAAGTCGCGTGAATTATGACAGACGCATCCAATTCCGATAACCAACGGTTAATTACTCAAATTCTGCAAGCCACAGGCGAATTATTGCAAGCCAGTACCCAACAACGAGAAAGTATCGGGGTTCTCGCTGATAAAGTAGACCGAGTGTCTGAAAAGATGGACACTATGTCTGAGAAGATGGACAATATGTCTGAAAAAATAGACAATATGTCTGGAAAGATGGAAACGCTGACGACAAAGCTTGATGAGCGTTTCGCAGGATTGATGGAGGCGATCGAAATCCAAAACGATCAGATTGGACGACTCACAGAGCATCTCTTTTTAACCGACGGTCGATTGAGCGAAATTGCGGCAACAGCCCAACAGCAAGCAGACACGGCTAGTCAGCAAGCAGAAACCGTCCGAATTCAATCAGAAAGTGTGGCTCAACTAATCACCATGCTGAATCGCCGAGGCGCGTAAATTACTTTGCATCCATCCAGTTGTCGCCTGCGTGGATTTCGACGGCGAGGGGAACAGAGAGGGTGACGGCGGATTCCATCATGGACTGGATTTTGGGTTGGAGAACTTCCCACTCTTCCGGGCGCATCTCGAAAATGAGTTCGTCGTGGACTTGCAGCAGGAGATTTGCGTTGTGGTCTTTCAACAGTTCGTGCAGACGGATCATGGCGATTTTGATGATGTCGGCGCTGGAACCCTGGATGGGTGCATTGGCGGCGGCGCGCAACATTTGAGCATCATATTGATCGCGCAGTTTGAGTTGGCTGAGGTCGATCGCATTTGGATCACTATCCCGCAGTCTCCGCAAACTCTCGCTGCTGAAGTTAAAGTATCGCCGCCGACCGAGAATGGTTTCCACGTAGCCGTTGGCGATCGCTTCTTGCTGCATTCGCTGGAGATATTTGAACACATTCGAGTAGCGAGCGTTGAAGCGATCGATAAACTCTTGGGCAGTTTTGCGATCGACTTTTGCTTCTCGTGCAAACCGCTGGGCACCCATGCCATAAATCACGCCAAAGTTAATGATTTTGCCTAAGCGCCGCTCATCTGAAGTAATATCTGTTTTTTCAAATAAAAGCTGAGCGGTCAGGGTATGAATATCTTGCTTGTTTTGGTAAGTTTCCAGCAGCACGGGTTCTTGGCTCAAATGCGCCAAAATGCGGAGTTCGATTTGGGAATAGTCGGCAGAAACCATCAACCAACCGGGTTCTGGGATAAAGGCTTGACGAATCAGGCGGCTAAAAGCGGTACGAATGGGAATATTTTGCAAGTTGGGATCGGAGGAAGATAGGCGACCCGTGGCGGTAATTGCCTGGTTAAAATCGGTGTGAACTCGCTGGGTATCTTGACGCGCGATCGCGGGCAAGGCATCTACATACGTCGATTTCAGCTTGGATAAGGTGCGATGTTCGACGATCGCTTCGATTACCGGGTGATCATCCAGCAGCTTTTCTAGAGTGGCGGCATCGGTCGAGTAGCCTGTTTTGGTTTTGCGCGATTTGCGGCGATCGAGTTGGAGCGAATCGAATAGCAGTTCACTCAATTGCTTGGGCGACCCCAAATTAAACTGGCTCCCAGCGGCTTCGTAAGCCCGAAGCTCAATTCTGGCTAAATCTTGCTCTAACTGTTTGGAGAATTCATGCAAATAGTCTTGGTTGATGCGGACTCCTAGCCATTCCATCTCGGCTAGCACGGGTTCCACGGGCACTTCTACGTCTACAAATAAACGATGGAGTGCGGGGCTGGCTGCCAAGAGCGATCGCAAAATCGGCACCAACCGAAAAACCGTGTGGGCATCCATACCGCAATATTGGGCAACAGCCGGGATGCTAATATCCGCAATCGTTTTGCCTTTGGGGACTAAATCGGTGTAGCTGGTGGTCATCAATCCCAAATGGGTCAGTGTTAGGCTCGACAGGTTGTGCGTTTGCTCTGGATTGATCACGTAGCTTGCCAGCATGGTGTCAAACGTCACGCCTGCGAGACGAATGCCCTGTTGTCGTAAAACAAGGCGATCGAACTTGGCATTTTGCAGCGCTTTGGGATGATCAGGACTTTCCAAAATGGGGCGCAGCGCTTCTAGCACCAGAGCCTTGTCCAAATTCTTGCCGATCGCGTGTTTGAGCGGAATGTATGCCACGTCCGAGATTTTCTCACCCCAGCCAATGCCAATTCCTACCAGTTCAGAGTCGCGGGGTTCTAGGGCAGTGGTTTCCGTATCCCAACTGGTCAACAAATCGGGCTGATTGCGAACTTCTAGAATCTTCACCAGTTCATCCAGCTTCTCGGGCGTGTCAATCACCCGTGGTTGCAGCGTAATGGATTTGATGGGAGTCGCTGCGTCGGTTTCGGCGGCGCTATAAAACCCGGTATCGCCACTTTGATCGGTGGGAACTGGGAGTGGTTCGGCGGCGATCGCGGTTTCGCCCGTTTTCAATACTTCCTCAGTTTCGCGACTAAACTGACGATGCAGCGTTTGAATTTTGCTGAGAAAAGTACGAAATTCGAGCTTTTCTAGTAGAGGCAAAACGGCATCGTCGTCAAACTTTTGCAGTTGACACGCCTCTAAATCAATATCAATGGGTACGTCCAAATGAATCTGAGCTAGATATTGGGAATGCAGCGCACTGTCGCGTCCGTCTTCTAGCTTTTTGCGAGTGGCTCCTTTGATCTGGTCGATCGCCGCATAAACACCCTGGAGCGAATCATATTCTTTCAAGAGTTTAGCTGCTGTTTTTTCACCGATGCCACGCACACCGGGAATATTATCGGAGGTGTCGCCGCACAGCGCTTTGAAGTCCACCACCTGTTCCGGTAAAACACTTAGTTTTTTCTGAACGTCTTTAGAGCCAAATTCTTGCAGAGAGGGAATACCCCTGCCATAGCTGGTACTCATGTAAAGCACGGTGATGCTGTTTTGGGGATTCACCAGTTGAAATAGGTCGCGATCGCCGCTCAAAATTTTCACCCGCATTCCTTCAGCCGTTGCCCGTCGGGTTAACGTGCCGATGATGTCATCGGCTTCATAGCCAGGAGCGGTCAATACAGGTAACTTAAGTGCCGCTAACAGTTCTTGCAGATTTGTCAGGTCGGGCAAAAAGTCTTCCGGCGGATCGGGTCTACCGGCTTTGTAGGTGTCGTCTTGGTCATGGCGAAAGGTTTTGGCTGCCACATCAAAAGCGATCGCCACATACTGCGGCTGTTCTGTTTCCATCACCTCCAACAGCGCTTTCAAAAAACCAAAGGATACGCTCGTTGGAATGCCGCTCCTCGTGCGCAGTCCACCCTCTCGCCCTTTTGCATGGGCGTAATATGAGCGGAAAGCAAGAGAGTGACCGTCTACTAGAACCAAAAGAGGCTCAACTGAAGCTGAGGAAAGTGTCAAGGGAAATCGCCGGGGTAGAGAATAAGAAAAAAGCAAAGAAGCCAGGAATCAAAGTTTAAGAGCTTTGCGATTCCCGGCTTTCTGGCAAACTATCAGAAACGATATTACTTAGCCAATGTGCGACGTTTTGAGATCATGCGGTATGCCTCAATAATGTCGCCCATTTCCCAAGAGTTAAAATTATCGATTCCGATACCACATTCAAACGCAGTGTTCACTTCCTTCACGTCTTCCTTCATGCGTTTCAGCGAATCGAGGCTGCCCTCAAAAAGGACATTGTTGTTGCGACGAATCCGAACTTTACAATTCCGCACGATCTTACCGGATTGAACATAGCAACCCGCTACCTGCCCACGCCCAACTGGGAACACAGCCCGCACTTCCACCTGTCCTAGCGGTTCTTCCACCAGTTCGGGATCAAGCAACCCTTCCATCGCCCCTTGGATATCGTCCAATAGGTTGTAGATGATGTTGTAGTCTCGAACATCGACCCCAAGGCGATCGGCGGCTTGCCGTGCGCCCGTTGCTAACGTGGTGTTAAAGCCAATGATCACCGCAGAACTGGCAGCCGCTAAGTCAATATCAGTTTCAGAGATTTCTCCCGGTGCCGCATACAGAACCCGGACTTGAACTTCATTTTGAGGCAACTGTTTGAGCGAACTGAGGATGGCTTCCACCGATCCCTGCACGTCCGCTTTCAACACTAAGTTGAGTTCTTTCAGTTCTCCTTCTTGGGCACGAGCCGACAGCGTATTCAAGCTAACCCGGCGAGAAGACATGGCTGCGAGTAAGCGAGACTGGCGCTGCTCGTCGCTTCGATCAGAAGATACCGCACGAGCTTCCTTCTCATCAGCGAACACGTCAAACTCATCTCCCGCCGCAGGCACATCGGCAAGACCTAACACTTCCACGGCAAAAGAAGGACCTGCC
>JBGSWI010000017.1:0-4618 GCA_041752515.1 Leptolyngbyaceae cyanobacterium
GGCGATCGCTGTAAAGTAGAAAGTGATGAATGTAGGGGCGCGTTTCTGGCGCTATTTGTGCGGCATTTGATAGGGCTATTTGAGGAAACTGAGAGTGTGAAACATTTTTTGTGTATTTTGTTTGCGAGTACTTTTGCCTAGTTTGATAAACTTTACTGCTCAGGTACTTGAACAGTAAATGTGCTTCCTAGTTCTAATTTACTGCTCACAGTCAGTAAACCGCCGTGGGCATGGACGATCGCTTGAGCAATTGCCAAGCCTAAACCAGTGCCTCCTGTTTTGCGGGAGCGATCGCTGTCAACGCGGTAAAAGCGATCAAAAATGTAGGGTTGTTCTGCGGTGGCAATGCCAATGCCTGTATCTTTCACAGTAATGAACGCGGTATGATCGTGGATTGTTAAGCTAATGACCACCGAACCCCCACTGGGCGTGTATTGAATCGCATTCGCTAATAAGTTTGACACCAGACGGTAAAGTTGGGATTCGTTCCCTAAAACATAAACTTCATGATTGGGCATATGGTTGGTGAGGTGAATTTTAGCAGTGGTTGCAAGCTCTAAAAATTCCTCGGTCAAATCGCTAATCAAGTCATTGAGACAACAAGGCTGAAACGGCTTGGGCGACGGGCTATGCTCAAGACTAGTCAAAAAGAGTAAATCCGTAATCAAATGGCTTAGTCGTCGTCCCTGCCTCTCAACTGTATGGAGCATCATGGGGACATCATGCTGATGGGCTGGCGGTAGGCGGAGAATTGCTTCCACTGTCGCCAGGAGGCTGGCAAGGGGCGATCGCAGTTCGTGGGCAGCATTAGCGGTGAACTGTTGCTGTTGCTGGTAGGACTGATAAATCGGCTGCATCGCTAAGCCTGAAAGCCACCAACTCGACGCAACAACCAAGCCCAAAGCGATAGGAAACCCAATTGCCAAAATCCATTGCATCCGGTTGACTTCAGCATCAAAGGGTTCTAAAGTGCGTCCAATTTGTAAGTAGCCCCAAGATGCTTGACTGCTCTGAGTCGTTGCGTGGTGGGCTTCAGAGCTATGCAGAATGATGGTGAACTGATGGTAGCGAACGCCGTTTTCACTCCGAAAGGTTTGCCAGGGAGCAGCGTTGAACGTTTGAGGCAGTGCTATAGGTTGATTGGGGGAGAAGGCAAGCAGATGACTTCGATGATTAAACAGGCGAATGTAGTAAGTGCTGCGATCGCTAATGCCAATCGTGTGACGTTGAATCAAGGTGGGGCTGACGTTACAGGACTGCCTAGCTAAACAGAGTTCAGGCAAAATGCGCCGCAAAACAGCCGTTGGGTCTTCTGAAGCAGGCAGCATTGGTTCTAAGCTGTCGTGCAACGTTCCGGCGATCGACTCCATTTCTCGTTCCATTGCCGCCCAATTGGACTGCACCAGCGAGCGGTACATCCCAAACCCCGACAGGCTTAAAATCACCCCCATGACCAGTGCATACCAAAGTGCTAAACGAGTACGACTGCGGCGAAAAAGCTGGTGGCTGTTCATAACCGCTATAAGTCTGTGCTAAAACGATAGCCCTGACCTGGAATGGTTTCAATCGGGCAGATACAGTCGTAACTCGCTAATTTACGTCGTAATAAACGCATTTGGGCTGCAACGACATTACTAATGGGTTCTTCCTCCAGATCCCAAAGTTGATGCCGAATTTTGCTGCCTGAAATGATGCGATCGGGATTTTGCATCAGGTAGGCGAGAATCTGAAATTCCTTCACGGTTAGCGGAATCGTTTGAGATGTTTGAGTGGAAGTGATAAACAGAGCATTGTTGGCATAGTCAAGTGTGAATGCGCCAATCGTTAGATTTTGGGGCTGGAGTTGGGGCGATCTCCGCTGAAGTGCCCGCAACCGCGCCAATAACTCTTCCATGACAAAGGGCTTAACCAGGTAATCATCGGCTCCAGCATCCAACCCTGCAACTCGATTCTCCGATTGCCCCAAAGCAGTCAGCATCAGCACAGGTAAAGGATTTTGGTGTAGTCTCAGCCGCTGACATAACTCCAGCCCGGATAGCTCCGGTAACAGCCAATCGACGATCGCCACGGTGTAGTCTGTCCACTGGCTTTCCAGACAATGCCATGCCTGAGCGCCATCGGTTACCCAGTCCACGACATATTTTTCGCCGACTAGGACTTGCTTGATTGCCAGCCCCAAATCCGCTTCATCTTCCACCAGCAAAACTCGCATTGCCTCAAGAAAATCAACCACGAGCTTGATTCTACCGGAACCGCTTCCATTTCACCTAACTTTCATCCTCCCTCTGGCAGACTGTGGAAGATTTTGTTCAGCCCACGTCATTGTGAGGAAGCATTATGAAGCCCACTCCATTTATTAGTTGCATTCTTGCCCTCGGTTTAGCGGTCAGTGCGCCCACTGTTGTCTTTGCCCACGTCGGGCATGGTGATGAATTTCAGTCAGAAGGA
This sequence comes from Leptolyngbyaceae cyanobacterium, assembly GCA_041752515.1. Taxonomy (GTDB): domain Bacteria; phylum Cyanobacteriota; class Cyanobacteriia; order Leptolyngbyales; family Leptolyngbyaceae; genus ULC077BIN1. The sequence continues at coordinate 2,449 of JBGSWI010000017.1, forward strand.
GGCATTAATCGGGTTCAGGTGAATGCTAAAACTGATCCATTGCTGGGAATTGAAATCACCCCGATCGCATCTGCTGCGGATGGAAGCGCTACTGTTATGGTGCCCGTCACTGCCTTGGTGGATGCCGATGGCAAGCAGCTCGTGTTTGTGCAATATGAGAATTTTTATGAGCCAGTTCCGGTCAAAACAGGGGCGACCAAGGGCGAGTTGCTTGAAGTGACGGAAGGGCTAGCGGTTGGGGAAAAGCTTGTGACCCAAGGCAGTTTGTCGCTGTTTGCAGAATCGCGCAAATCTCAAACGGCTACGGCTTCTCCTAGTCCAGCAGCGATCGCTTCTCCTCAACCGGATGCAACTCACGCTCAGGCAGATGCACAAGGAATTCCTCATAGCCATAATGCGGCGGGTAATCTGGTTCAGTCTGGTGAAACGGCTCCCCAGGCAGGTGGCTTGCCAATAAAAACTCTGGCTGCTGTGAGTGGAGGAGCCGTGCTGTTGGTGGGAACGATCGCCGTTGTCAGTACCCGCAAGAAAAAGAGTGCTTTCTCTGATAGGGATGGTCGATAATTATGTTCAATTCACTTCTAAATCAGACGCTCAAAAACTCGATCGCGCAACGGTGGTTCATTGTCATTTGTGCAATTTTGATTACGGTATGGGGTGTGTTTAGCGTCACTCAAATGCCGCTAGATGTGTTTCCTGAATTTGCACCGCCCCAAGTCGATATTCATACTGAGGCGACTGGGTTAGCCCCTGAAGAAGTCGAATCGCAAATTACGGTGCCGATCGAAAGCGCGGTGAATGGCTTGCCGGGAGTGACGACCGTGCGATCCTCCTCGAAGGTGGGGCTATCGATGGTGCAGGTGGTGTTTGACCAGGATGCCGACATTTACAAAGCGCGGCAATCCGTAACGGAACGGCTGCAACAGGTGACAAATCAATTACCGGAAGGGGTGCATCCCCCCGAAATTTCCCCTCTGGCATCGCCGTTGGGCACCATTTTGATGTATGCCTTTACGATCAAGGGGCAGGGGCAAACCGACCTGATGGATCTGCGCCGCCTAGTGGATAGCACCCTCAGCAGCCAAATTTTGTCGGTGCCTGGAGTTACGGATGTCACTGTCTACGGCGGTGATGAACGACAGGAACAGGTGTTAGTTGATCCAGCAAAACTGCGATCGCGTAATGTTTCCCTCACGGAAGTCACCGATGCCGCCAGAGGCGCAAACTCGAATGCTCCGGGTGGTTTTTTGATTGGGGGTGGTCAAGAACTCTTGGTGCGCGGCATAGGGCAGGTGAAATCGATCGCCGATTTGCAAGCGTCTGTTGTCAAAGTCCAGGACGGCAGACCCGTCTTGCTCAAAGATGTGGCAGAAGTCACAACCGGAGCCGCCTTGAAACGAGGGGATGGCAGCTTGAACGGGCAGCCTGCGATCGTGATGATGGTGAACAAGCAGCCCGATGTGGATACGCCGACCGTCACCAAAGCCGTAGAAGCGGTGATGCGATCTTTGCAGCCGAACTTTCCAGCGGATGTGCAGGTGGCGCAAACCTTCCGGCAGTCAAACTTTATCGACTCAGCGGTGGGGAATGTCGGCAAGTCTTTGATCGAAGGCATCATCATTGTTTCGGTGATTATGCTGCTGTTTTTGATGAATTGGCGGACAGCAGTGATTACTTTGAGTGCGATTCCATTATCGTTGTTGATTGGGTTGATGTTGATGAAAGCCTTCGGCTTGGGCATCAATACCATGACGCTGGGCGGATTAGTGGTTGCCATTGGCTCGGTCGTAGATGACTCGATCGTGGACATGGAAAACTGCTATCGCGGACTCCGCACCAATCAGGCACAGGGCAACCCCAAACACCCGTTCCAGGTGGTGTATGAAACCTCTGTGGAAGTGCGGTTAGCAGTGATTTTCTCGACGGTGATTATCGTCGTCGTGTTTGCCCCGATCTTTAGTTTGACGGGTGTGGAAGGGCGCATTTTTGCGCCGATGGGGGTTGCCTATTTGCTCTCGATCGCGGCTTCAACCCTGGTTGCCATGACTCTTTCACCTGCCCTCTGTGCGATTTTGCTGGCGAACCAAACTTTGCCGCAGGAGGGTACGTTCATTTCGCGCTGGGCAGAACGGCTGTATCGTCCGCTGTTAAATGTGGCACTGCGATCGCC
>JBGSWI010000018.1:0-41893 GCA_041752515.1 Leptolyngbyaceae cyanobacterium
GCGAACACATATTTGCCAGTGTGGAACTATCTTAAATCGTGACCACAATGCAGCGAGAAACATCCTGAGTCGGGGATTGAGTACGGTAGGGCATACCGGAACTTACGCGGCTCTGACCCGTGCAACGCTTGGGGAGAAAACACCTCTACTTTGGTTGGAGCAATCCTGCCTGAGCAAGTGATTTCGTAGAACCAAGAATCCCACGCGCTTCAGCCGTGGGAGTGTCAAAGCCAGGTACTCACATGACCAGAACGCCTTTACGGGGATGTGTTTTGAAGACAAATCTAGCTTTCCCTCTTTCCCCTCGCGATAAAAAATCAGGCGTTGCTGAATGGCACTATGAATTGCCTACCCTGCTAGGAAGAAGGGCTGAGGTGAGGGCGAATTTAGCGATTCATAGACTTATTCAGCAGCGTCGGATATTCCAGGTTCAGCAGTTTCTTGAACCAAAACATAGGGCTGCACAATCAAAGCTTGAAAACGCTGAGATTGATTTTGATTCCACACGCTTAGCTGCACGGGAGAAGGCTTTTGAATGAGCGCTTCGTCAATCCAACGTTGAATGCGTGCAGTATCGTCGGTCGCGATCGCCACGCCTACTTCTACCAAATCAAGTCCTAAAGCCACCAAAATGACAACATCACGACGCGCATGAGGAGCTAACCAATCCCATTCTGCCTCGTCTAGTGTGGCAGCCAATTCCTCTCGAAGATTACCCATGGTTTAAGTACACCGTTTGTACTTAAAGAATAGCCGATTGTGCGACTTCAAAAGCTCTATATTCAAGGTTGTAAGCTAACTCTAATGGATTTTATAGATTGCATCCAAAACAAAGCCCGGTGCTTTTACGGGCTTATTATACCCTGGTTAGGTGATTGTTAAAATTTGCAAAATTTGAGTTCGGTGATTTAACGCTGGCATGGATCTCAAGATCATTGCCATCCTATACATGACAGATCATCAATCCTGCATCTACTAAATCTATGCGTTATCTTACCGTTGGTTTTTCTTTGTTAGCCATCCTCTTTTCAGCGGCTGAGCCATCTTTTGCTGGACGCGATGGAGTGCCCAGTCGGCGAGTGGGCGGGGGAACTCGCTGGACACAGCCCAAATTGAAACAATCCCCTTCGGCTCACGCTAAATTGAGTGCGATGGCATTTGCCTCTCGAAACAAATTACCGATCGCCTTCAGGTTAAAAACAATTTACGGTTAACTGGGCTAACGGCTTGTGGAGTCGTACCCCATGAGTTTCAGTTTTTACCAGATAATCCTGTCTTTAAGTTTCTGAAGCAACTTAGGACCTACACCAGACACGCGATCAACATCCGCCAGAGAAGTAAACTGCTTTTGCTGGCGGGCTGCAATCATTCGCTTTGCCAAACCTGGTCCTACTCCCGGCAGGGTTTCCAGTTCTAACTGAGACGCACTGTTTAGATTGATCCGTTGGCTGGCTGGCTCAGAATTAACGATTTGTTGTTTTACTTTCTTAGTTAATGGGAGCTTGCCAGCTAACAGCGATCGCGGCTGAACAGACGATATTGGCTGTGATGCAGCAAAAGAGGGCGTTTTTTTGGGCGATGGTTTGACTGCAATTGCGGTCGTGACGGGGCACTCTTGCGCTTGAGCCGCAGCTTTCTTTTTGATCGCCGGAGGGATTCCCATAATGGCATCCGTGTAAAGCCGCTCAAACTCCCGCTGATAATGGGCTGCCACCGTCGAATTGTGGATCACGAGTAGGGTTTCATCGTTGCCACTGTTCGCCGCATTTGTCCAGTTATGTGACCCCGTGATCACTATCTGCTGGTCTACAATGCCAAATTTGTGGTGCAGCAAATCACCGGGCGGCATTCGAGGTACGCCTACTGTGGCGATCGCGGGCTTCCAGGGATGATTATTAGCCTCATATTTGCAATCCTCTGCCAATGTGATGCCCATCATATCCAACGCTTCGCTATACGATCGATAGGCAAAACCAGAATCGATCAGAGCTTTGATCTCTACTTGGCGTTGATGGGAGGTTTCAAGCAAATCTACCAATGACTGATCTGAAAAGACGAACAGCGCCATCGACACCGATTTTCTGGCGCTGCCGACGGTTCGACCAATCAACCCATTGCTGCTTTGCTGCCAAGGCACCGAACGCGAGGTGGGCGAAAACTGCACTTCAATCTTAGTATTGCCCACCATCACCGGGCGGACTGGGCGAAACGGCTTCTTCACCCCAAATACGCTATCGGGCTTGCCACCAGGACCATCGCCCCACATCAGGTTAAACTCTTCAGTAAAAACAGCCGCCAGTGCAGAACTCTGGATCTTCAGCAGATTGTTAGCGTTGCCACGGCTGTTGGGCGATTTGAAATCTCCATGCACATCGCTGGGGGTGAAATTGGCAGAGGTGACAATCATCGTTTGCCCATCCACCACCACAAATTTATGGTGCATTAAGTTGCTGCCGCTAGAACCATCCGCCGTATCGTCGATGCGGGGGACGGTTGCTCGATCCAGCACAATTAAGGCATCGCGGCTATTGATTTCATCTTGACTCAGTTGACCATCGCCATTTTGGTCGATGATTCGACGAGTTTCTTCTGCGCGATCGCGATCGCGTTTTTCCATCCGGTTCAATTCCTCAGGCGTAAAGGAACTCAACGGGCGAGCGTAGGTATTTTCCAAGATCAGCCGCACCCGCACCCCCGCTTTTTGCCGCTCTGCCAATGCCTGAGCAATTCTGGGTAGCCGAAATTCTTGAACCGCCACATCCACTGTTGACCGCGCCGAGGCGATCGCATCCACAATAATCTGCTCCAAATTGTCCCCGTCTCGTGGGATCTGCCGATCAGGCTCGGTATAGCTTGAGGCAGGTTCATGATTGGTGTAAGCCTGGATTTGCGGATCTTGGGGTAAAGGGCTAGGTCGGAGAGTTTGTACTTCTTCCGACTGGCAACTCGAAAGGCTGATCCCCAAAAAAGCCAGCCAACAGATAGAAATGTACCGGATGGAATGAAGATGCACGGCGATAAAATATATGAAGAACAGATGAAGCCCTAACCCTCCTTAGGATGCCCAATTGCCTAAGAAGGTAACCAATTGTATGGAGGATCTCGTTAAAAACGGCTGACATAAATCCCCTTGTACGCAAGAATGGTTGAAGCTAGGCGATTCCCGTAGAGAGTCTTGCGGAAAGCTTCGCTAACGTTTCACGAATTGCAGCTATTCTTATCTAAGCCATTTACTTACTTTTTGACCGATGGGATCAACGCGAGCACGGATTGCAATTGACGCGATGGGCGGGGATCATGCCCCTAGCGAAATCGTTGCTGGAGCTTTGAGAGCGCAGGCTGAACTCGGTGTTGAAGTACTTTTGGTCGGCGACCCAGAGCAGATTCAAGCCTCAATGCCTCACGCTGCCGATCTATCTTCTTTGGAGATTGTTCCAGCCGAAGGCACGATCGAAATGGGTGAGGAACCCCTAGGTGCCCTCCGGCGAAAACCAAAAGCTTCAATCAATGTGGCGATGGAGCTAGTGAAGCAGAAGCGAGCGGATGCGGTTGTTTCTGCGGGACACTCTGGTGCTGCGATGGCAGCCGCGCTGCTGCGGTTGGGGCGTTTGCAAGGAATCGATCGCCCAGCGATCGGGGCAGTTTTTCCCACAATGATTCAAGGGAAGCCCGTGATCATTTTGGATGTAGGAGCCAACGTAGACTGCCGACCCAAGTTTCTAGAGCAGTTTGCCACAATGGGTTCGGTCTATTCTCAGTATGTGCTGGGAGTGGCAGAACCCAAAGTGGGTTTGCTGAATATTGGCGAGGAAGCTTCCAAGGGGAATGATCTTGCTTTACGGTCTCATCAACTTTTGCAGGAAAACCGGGCAGTTTCCTTTATCGGTAATGCAGAGGGGCGCGATGTACTATCCGGTCGTTTTGATGTAATTGTCTGCGATGGATTTGTGGGAAATGTGCTGCTGAAATTTGCGGAAGCCGTGGGCGAGGTGGCGTTGCAAATTTTGCGCGAGGAGTTGCCTCAAGGACTGCATGGCAAATTGGGCACTGCTCTGCTAAAGCCAAATCTAAAGCGAATTAAGCAACGCATGGATCATGCCGAACATGGCGGCGGCTTGCTGCTAGGAGTGGCTGGAGTGTGCATTATCAGCCACGGCAGTTCTCAGTCTCCATCCATCTTTAACGCGGCGCGGCTAGCGCGTGAAGCGTTTGACAATCAGGTTTTGGAGCGAATTCAAGCGAACTATGTTGAGGCTAGCCCCCTTCCAACGGTGAGTGGTTCTCAAGCGGATGGCTAGTTTAGAGTACGGGTTGAATGCCGGATTTTCTGTGATGAGTGGAGCAAAGATTTGAAACAATCAGGAATCGGGATTGCCCTAACGGGGAGCGGCTCTGCGGTTCCAGCCATTTCGCTGAACAATGACCGACTCAGTCAAGTGGTTGAAACGTCAGATGAGTGGATTGCTAGCCGGACTGGCATTCGCAGTCGGCGACTCGCTTCTTCTACTGAGTCTCTGGCAGGATTGGCGGCTCAGGCAGGAGAGCGGGCGATCGCGATGGCAGGGTTGTCTGCTACCGACATTGATCTGATCATCTTGGCAACTTCGACCCCCGATGATCTATTTGGCACTGCCTGCTTGGTTCAAGCCGAGCTAGGGGCAACTCGCGCTGTGGCGTTTGATATTACGGCTGCCTGTTCTGGCTTTGTGTTTGGGCTGGTGACGGCGGCTCAGTTTATTCGGGCGGGTGCCTATCAAAATGTGCTGTTGATCGGAGCCGATGTCCTTTCTCGCTGGGTCGATTGGGGCGATCGCCGAACCTGTGTGCTGTTTGGCGATGGGGCGGGAGCGGTGGTGATTCAAGCTAACGAATGCGATCGCTTGTTGGGGTTTGAACTTCGCAGCGACGGTACTCAAAATAAATATCTCAACCTGGCATATCAGCCGCAAGAGAAAGTATTGACTAATCAGGTGGCGATCGGGCAGGGCACCTTTGCTCCCGTCACCATGAATGGGCAAGAAGTGTATCGCTTTGCCGTGCGCCGTGTGCCTGAAGTGATTGAAAAAGCCCTGTTTCGCGCCGAAATTACCACTCGTGATATTGACTGGCTGCTGCTCCACCAGGCAAACCAGCGAATTTTAGATGCGGTAGCAGGTCGGCTCAACATTCCACGCGAAAAGGTAATTAGCAACCTAGCGAACTACGGCAACACCTCTGCTGCCTCTATTCCCTTGGCACTGGATGAAGCCGTGCGAGAGGGCAAAATCAAACCGGGTGATACTATTATCACCTCTGGCTTTGGAGCCGGACTGACTTGGGGAGCCGCCGTTTTTCAGTGGAGTAGATAAAGGATGACGAAAACCGCATGGGTGTTTCCTGGGCAAGGCTCTCAGGTCGTTGGCATGGGCAAAGATCTGCTGGATTTGCCAGAGGTGAAGGCGATCGCCCAACAAGCTGATGACATTTTGGGCTGGTCAGTCGCGGAAATTTGTCAAAACGCGGAAGATAAACTGGCTCGCACGTTGTATACCCAACCCTGCCTATATGTAGTGGAATGTCTGCTGACCGATCAGATAAGAGCCAAAGGACACCCACCAGCATTGGTGGCGGGGCACAGCTTGGGTGAATACGTAGCGCTTTATGCGGCGGAGGTGTTTAGCTTCTCAACAGGGTTACAGCTAGTCAAGCGTCGAGCCGAATTGATGGATAGCGCTTCGGATGGCATGATGGCGGCGTTAATTGGGTTCGATCGCGATCAGCTACTCCAACAAATCCAGCGCACTCCCGGTGTGGTGCTGGCAAACGACAATAGCGCGGCGCAAGTGGTGATTTCAGGCACCATCGAGGCGGTTGAAACCGTGTTGAACACCGTTAAGGCAAAGCGTGCCGTGAAGCTTAATGTCAGCGGTGCCTTTCACTCGCCCCTGATGGCAGAAGCGGCGGCTGAGTTTCAAGGTGTGCTGGATCAAGTCGCCTTTAATCCAGCAAAAATGCCTGTTTTGTCGAATGTTGATCCCACTCCTGCTACGGATGCCGCTTCATTAAAACAACGACTGATTCAACAAATGACTGGCTCGGTTCGCTGGCGAGAAATTTCCCTCCAGCTACCCGAATTAGGGATTGAAACCGTGGTGGAGATTGGACCGGGCAAGGTGCTGACTGGCTTGATTAAACGCACCTGTCCGGATTTAGTCTTGAAAAACGTGAGCAATCTTGCCGAGATTTCTTCAGTAGGAGACAGCGAGCTTTGAGCAATGCACTGTAATTTCTCTGAGGCAGAAATTTTTTATGGCTAAAGATCGTGAACCCTTGATTAGCCTTGCGCTTTATCGTCTGTTTAAGTGGGCGATCGTCAGCCCGACTCTCCATACTTATTTTCGGGGACGAATTTATGGGGCGGAAAATGTGCCTCAGGCGGGTAAGTTGATTGTGGTGAGCAACCATGCCAGCGACCTTGACCCCATGTTTTTGTCGAACGCGGTGCAGCGACCGGTTGCTTATATGGCAAAGGAAGAGCTATTTCAGATTCCAGTTTTGAAGCAAGCGATCGCGCTCTATGGTGCCTATCCCGTTAAACGGGGTTCTGCCGATCGTAGCGCCATTCGAGCCGCGATCGCGTCGTTAGACCAGGGCTGGGCAGCCGGAGTGTTCATTACTGGCACCCGCACCCCCAACGGGCGCGTCACTGATCCGAAACTCGGAGCCGCCCTGATTGCTGCTAAAGCTCAAGCGCCCCTCCTGCCCGTGAGTCTGTGGGGCACCCACGCGATCGCCCAAAAAGGATCAGCCATTCCCCGCTCCGTGCCGATCACCATCCGCATTGGTGAAGTTATCCCGCCGCCTAGTTGTAGCGATCGCGAAGAACTCGAAGCCGTGACACATCGCTGTGAAATCGCAATTAACGAAATGTTGGATTTGGGCAGGTGAGTCGTGAGTTTTGAGTTTTGTTCGCGTAGCGTCTCCGCAGGAGACATTTTGAGTTTTGTAAGTCCTTCGGACTGGCTTTGCCAACGCGTAGCGTCTCCGCAGGAGACATTTTGAGTTTTGAGTTCGTCCTTTGCCATTCGCCATTCCTGCTAATTTCGCTATCCTAGAGGGGTCGCCCGCCAAGAGTAAGATTCCTCGTTATGACTGATCAACGTGCCCGTATCTGCATTCTGGGTGGAGGCTTTGGAGGTCTCTACACGGCTTTGCGCTTAAGTCAGTTGCCTTGGACGAAGCCAGAAAAGCCGGAAATCGTGCTGGTCGATCGCGGCGATCGCTTTCTATTTTCGCCGCTGCTGTATGAACTAATGACTGGAGAACTGAAAACTTGGGAAATTGCGCCCCCGTTTGCGGAGTTGCTGGCAGGAACCGGAGTGCGGTTTCATCAGGCAACGGTTGTCAATATTGATGTAGAAGCCCAGCGAGTTCAGTTTCAAGATGGCTCCGACTTGACTTACGATCGCCTCGTGTTGGCGCTGGGTGGGGAAACGCCGTTAAATCAAGTATCCGGTGCCGCTGAATATGCACTCCCCTTTCGCACGGTGGCAGATGCCCATCGCCTAGAAGAACGGCTGCGGGTGTTGGAAGAATCGGATGCAGAAAAGATTCGGGTCGCCATTGTTGGGGGCGGCTACTCTGGCGTGGAATTGGCGTGTAAGTTAGCGGATCGGCTGGGCGATCGCGGGCGGCTGCGACTGGTAGAGCGATCTGATCAACTGCTGCAAACCTCGCCTGAATTTAATCGCACGAGTGCTTCTAAAGCATTGCAAGACCGCTCTATTTGGCTCGATTTGGAAACTGCGATCGAGGAAATTACTGCCGACACCATTTCGCTCAACTACAAAGATGTTGTGGATACTATCCCCGTAGACGTTGTGATGTGGACGGTGGGCACCCGCGTAGCTGAAGTGGTTAGCACGTTACCCTTGAAGAAAAGCGATCGCGGCAAATTAGTTTTGACACCGACGCTGCAAGTGGTGGATCAGCCTCATGTGTTTGCCTTGGGCGATTTAGCAGACTGCAAGGATGTGGAGGGACAACAGGTGCCGCCAACCGCGCAAGCTGCTTTTCAACAGGCTGATTATTTAGGCTGGAATCTGTGGGCATCCCTGACCGGGCGACCGCTGCTGCCTTTCCGCTACCAATACTTAGGTGAAATGATGACCTTGGGCACCGACAATGCCACACTCACAGGCATGGGCATTAAGCTGGATGGATCGCTGGCAGTCGTTGCTCGACGGTTGGCGTATCTCTACCGAATGCCAACCTTAGATCATCAGCTTCGGGTGGGGCTAAACTGGATGACTCAACCGCTTGTCTCTGCGATCGCCAGTTTTACTCAGTAGTTTTTTGATGATTTTTAATAGAGGCGATCGCTGTTTTGATCCAGCGATCGCCTCTATTAAAGTTTCAATTTGCAGATCGATTACTTCTGCTTGCTCTTAGCCTGACGACGTTTTAGATAGCCCATCCCCAAACTAGCGCCCAGCATTCCTAGCATGGTGGTCGGTTCTGGCACCGCCGCACTATCACCACCCACAATCACTTCTCCACCCGTCGCATCAGAAATGAGAGCCGAAACATCACGCACACGGATGCCTTCACCGCTGGCAATATCGGTCGCATCAATCGTGCCGTTGAGGTCTTCGCGAATGTACCGTTCTAGAGCACCCTGGTAGGTTACGCCGCTAAGAGTAAATTTCCGGCTGTCAGCGATACCTGCCAAAGTGGTAAAGTTATCCCCCCCATTGGCTGTGAAGTTGATTGTTGCCAAATCAAATAATGCTTGATTGGGATCAACCAGGAAACCGCCTTGCGCCACGTCATATAGGAATTGTCCGGTGCGATCGTTGTTGGGGTCGAGCAAGATGCTGATGATCCGAGCGCCGTCTTGAGTGATTGCGCCTGCGGCAGTGACGACTTGGGCAGCCTTGGTCACGTCATAGACGACTTCCAAACCCGATAGCTGGAGAAACTGACCGCCGCCGCCGACACCGGGAGCCGTTTGACCGGAAACCGCCCGCTCTAGAATAGGCAGCAGCTCGCCGCCCGTAAGGTCTGTGACGATAGAAACAAAGTTGGAGAACGGTAACACATCAAAGGTGTCAAACTCAGAGATGGTGCCGCCCGGAGCAAAGCGGCGATCGTTGCGAATCCCCCCCCCATTTTGAATGCCCACCAGAGTCTTGGTAGGATCTAGCCCGATCGCAGACGCACCATCTTGAGCCGCATCCCGAATCGCATCGGCAATTAAACTTCCAAACAGCGTACTCTTAGCCCGAACCTCAGTCCGAACACTATTCAACGGTACATTGGTCACCCCAACAGGAGTTTGTCTCAGGTCAGCAACAAAGGCGTTGACAGGGTTTTGCACTTGACTAACTAAATCTGGACGACCAGTCAACCCATCTAAAGTGGCATTACGCTTGGGACCGCTACCCGGTTCCAAAATGCTGGAAACTTTGCCGTTTGCAAAATCTATCTGCAAATTGCCCAGGTACTTATATTCACCATCCGTAGAAACGATCAATAACGGTGCAACTCCCGCAGGCAAAGCCGCTAAACTGCTGACTTGCTGACCCGTTTCAGAGTTATAGATTAGTGGATAGGACGGCACGGCTGTTTCACCCGCCAACGGCAGAAGTGGATCGTCTGGGTTTGCTAACCGAGTATCGCTACCCGCTGCCACGATCACATCTACATCCTTCAGCTTTCCTACCAAACTTTTTTCTTCGTTGATGTCTTGCAAGTGAGAAACGAGAACCACCTTGTCAATGCCTTGAGCAGTCAGCTTATCTACTTCTGCCTGAACCGTGCTGACCAGTACGCTAAAGCCTGGTGTTGTGGATAAATCACCGATCGTACCAATATTGCCGGGGCTAGAAATGGAGCGAAGCAAGGGAGTCGTCACCCCCACAACGCCAATTTTCTCTTCTACGCCGTTGACCACTTTGGTAACGATGGTGCTGGGCTGAATTAACCCTTTTAACGGGCTGCTGTCGGGAATCAGCAAGTTCGATGAAACAAAGGGACGGAATCCGGTGCCGTTGCCATCTGGGTCGATAAATCGGGCTAATACATCCGGTCCAAAGTCAAATTCGTGGTTGCCAATGCCGCCCACATCGATGTTAAACAGTTCCAACGCCTTGGCATCATAAAACTGCTGCCCCGTCGGCAGACGCAGACTTGCTTCAAATTGAGGTCCTGCCAGGTAGTTGTCTCCAGCGGTGACCAACAGATCAAAGTCAGTGCTGCTAGCATTACGCTGGCGATCGATTAAGTTGGCAAACAGGCTCACACCGCTGTAATCAAAGCCTGGAGTTGTTGCAGTGCTGGGTGCGGTGCGGTTCAGAAGAGAAGATTCGCCATCGCTGAAGTGCAGCAAGTTCAATGTAAACGCTTGAGCTATGCTAGGCACAAAAACGCCGGTCAGAGTCAGGGTAGACGCTAGGAGCCAGCGGCTGAGGCGAGATCTTGGGTTACAGGTAAAATCTTTGGGTTGCATGATCATGGTTCGGTAAATGACTGGGATAGATGAACAACGGGATGAAAGGTTTGTGGGAAGTGATGTCAGAAAAGTGATGCGAGATAATACATGGGGGCTTGGTGAGCGCTTAGTTCAGTGGATTTACTGTTTGGTCAGCCGCTCTTAATTAGGACAGTTCCCGTAAACCGACTAATATGCTTAAGACTTTAGCGATCGCGGGTTAAGAAAACTTCAAGAATTGGTAAGCAAGTCTTAGAAAAGTCAGCAAATTCACGTAATCTTCATCGAACGCACGGATATTTAACTACAGTCATTTAGGCTGTATAAAAGTCGTCTTGATTCATCTACACAAAGACAGATCTAGCTTTTGTATAAAATGAGATTTCGATTCTTGCTAGATTCAGTGCGAAAATAAGCAGACGAGTCGGATTGGATAATATGAGTCAAGTGAAATTGGTGGCGGGGCGCGGCATTCCGCTGTTGGGCAATGATATTGATACCGATCGCATTATTCCAGCGCGTTTTTTGCGCTGTGTCACCTTTGATGGATTGGGGCAACACGCTTTTGCAGACGATCGCGCTCAGCTAAAGGGACAGCATCCGTTTGATTTGCCACAGTATCAAGGAGCAGAGGTGCTAGTAGTAAACGGCAACTTTGGCTGTGGCTCTTCGCGAGAACACGCCCCTCGAGCGATCTCCAAGTGGGGCATCAAGGCGATCATCGGTGAAAGCTTTGCCGAGATTTTTTTGGGAAACTGCTTGGCAATGGGGGTTCCCTGCGTCATGGCGACGGCGAATGGGGTGAAAACATTGCAAGATGCGATCGCCGCAGATCCTCAAGTGACTGTCACTGTGGATTTGGAAACCTGTCAGGTCGTCTGCGATGATTTTTCCACACCCATCACGATGAATGAAAGCACTCGTTCCATGCTGGTGTCGGGCACCTGGGATGCCTGCGGACAGTTAGTTGCCCAAGCGGATCGAGTTCGAGCGATCGCTGCCCAACTTCCCTACATCCAGTGGAGCAACTAAATAAGAACAGAAGTTCATGCTCTCGATCATTACCAAATTCTTGCCATTTTGAGCGCAAACATTGGCATCTCAGGTTCGCAACTGACCGATACAGGATTGTCCAAAATCTCTGGCGGGCAATTGGGTCGATAAACATGAACCTGGCAATTTTTGCGCTCGATCAACAATCCCAATCTCACCCCATTTGCCACATATTCCTCCATCTTGTCCTTTAAGCTCACCAACGTATCGCTACTAGACCGTAATTCCACAACAAAATCAGGGGCGATCGGGGCAAAAGATGCCTGTTGTTCTGGTGAAAGAGCATTCCAGCGATCGCACAGAATCCACGCTGCATCTGGAGAGCGAGTTGCGCCATTGGGTAAGGTAAAGCCTGAACTGGAATCAAATGCTTCTCCAGTCGCATCCGCCTCAGTCCAAACAAAAAGCTGTCCGAAGATTCTGCCGTTGCGGTTTCCAGTATCAGCAAATGCGGGGGGCATAATGATAATTTCTCCATTCGCACTCCGCTCGATTCGCAAGTCGGGATTTGTTTGACAAAAATCATAGAACTGCTGATCGCTCATCTTCGACATGGGTGTCAGAGAAGAAAGATCAATCGGCAGTGACATCTGTTCGGATTTGATCAACAGGCTAGTCATCAGCAACCTAGCTCCATCCAGAAAAGGCTTGCCTCATTGTAACGAGTCGCTAGTAGATGCGATGAACGGTGGGCTGGTGAAAACAAAAACTGCCGCGATCGCTGTCCAGTTGCCCTACATTCAGTGGAGTCACTAGGCAAGGTTAAAGTTTTAACAGCCTTACCTCAGCTAAATTTTTATGCCAGACATTCTTGACTCAATGAGAGTTGTTTCATGGCGGATAGTTTGGGGGCGCATTTAGAAAATATTTGTTTTTTGATGCGTAATGAGCAGCTTCGGGCAATCTAGAGCAAGTGATTTGGCATTCTCTCCATGACTTACTTCCTATTTTTCTTATCCATCGGACTAATCACTGCGCTTGCTTTGGTGGCGAAGCAACTACAGCAAAGCAAGAGCGATCACACACTGGCTCAGCAGCGATTAAAGGAAGCAGATAAGCGGCTACAAGAAGCGGATCAAAAGTACGGAGGAGTTATTTCCAGGGAGGATTCTGTTAGAGAACTAGATACGCAAATCATTGTTTTGACGGATCGGCTCAAACAACTTAGCCAGCAATCAGACATAGAAGAACAAGAAATATCTGCCAAAATTTCAGCACTAAAAGCAAAGCTTCAAGGACTTGAAGAGCGAGAAATTGTCGAAGCCTTTGGATTTTATGAATCCAAATATGACTTCCAAGAAGCCCAAGAGTACAAGCAACGCCTAGACAAAATTCGCGCCCAACAGAAAGAACTGATTAAGGACAAGCAAGCTGCTATCTGTGATACGGAATGGTCAGTTGGTGGCAGTGTAAAAGAAGGCAAAAAGATGACTGATAATTTTCTGAAGCTGGTTCTTCGTGCTTTTAATGGTGAATGTGATGCTTCGGTTACAAAGGTCAAGTATAACAATGTCCAAACAATGGAAAACCGCATTAGAAAGACTTATGAAGACTTGAATAAGCTGTCTCAAACTACACATTGCGAAGTTACCTCACGATACTTGGATCTCAAACTACAAGAGCTATGGTTGACTCACGAATATCAAGAAAAGAAATATCAGGAACAGGAAGAGCAGCGCATTATTCGTGAGCAGATGCGTGAAGAGGAAAAAGCGTTGCGGGAACTTGAAAAAACCAGACAAGATGCTGAGCGTGAGGAGCGTCGTTATCAAGAGGCTTTGGAAAAAGCCCGTAGGGACGTAGAATCAGCTACGGGCAAAGACCAGGAAAAGCTCTTCAACCAGATCGAGGAGTTGCAGAGGCAACTTGCTGAGGCTGAAGCAAAGAGGGAAAGAGCTATCTCTCAAGCCCAACTGACCAAATCTGGACATGTCTACATCGTTTCAAACATCGGCTCGTTTGGCGAAGATGTTTATAAGATCGGTATGACGCGCCGCGAAAACCCAATGGATCGAGTAAAGGAACTCGGTGACGCTTCTGTTCCTTTTCCTTTCGATGTCCACGCCATGATCTCCTGTGCGAATGCCCCAGAGCTTGAATCCCGATTGCACAAACAGTTCCATGACCAGAGAATGAATAAGGCAAATGAGAGAAAAGAGTTCTTCCGGGCTTCGCTCGAAGAAATAGTCAAAGTTGTACGAGAAACAGATGCAGAACTTAAAATCTGTAAGTCAGAGATCACATTTACTAAAGTTGCCGAGGCTGCTGATTATCGAAAGACTTTAGCTGAAGAACGCCAGCAATCAACACAAAATTAAGGCATCCACAGAAATCTAAGAATTGTGTTGTCAGATAGCAAGGAAAATTTGATGGAGATGCAAAGTCCTCACTACCTAGACGTTGAGTAGGGTTTCATTTTTTATCCGTTTATCCCGGACGAGTCATCTCCGCTGGCTTCACCCATTGATCAAACTCGTCGCCTGTGACAAAGCCTAGTTGCAATGCGGCTTCCCGCAGGCTGATATTGTCGCGATAGGCAAGCAGCGAGATTTTTGCGGCTTTTTCGTAGCCAATATGGGGATTCAACGCCGTCACCAGCATGAGGGAATTGTCGAGATGATCCTGAATGCGCGGCTGGTTGGGTTCTATGCCTACCGCACAGTGGTCGTTAAACGAGCGACAGCCATCCGCCAAAAGCTGAATCGATTCCAGGACATTGTGCAGCATCACAGGTTTGTAGACATTTAGCTGAAAGTTGCCCTGGGAACCCGCAAAGGCGACGGCGTGATCATTGCCAAACACCTGCACCGCCACCATGGTCAGCGCCTCGCACTGAGTCGGGTTGATTTTCCCCGGCATGATTGAGGAACCCGGTTCATTTTCAGGGATGGTGATTTCGCCGATGCCTGCCCGTGGTCCAGAGGCATACCAGCGGACATCGTTGGCGATCTTCATCACAACTCCTGCCAGGGTTCGTAAAGCCGCACTGACGTTGACCATGGCATCGTGGGCAGAGAGGGCGGCAAATTTGTTTGGGGCAGAGACGAAGGGTTTGCCCGTTTCGATCGCGATTTTTTGAGCCGCCAGATCACCAAACTGAGGGTGGGCGTTGATGCCTGTACCCACCGCAGTGCCGCCGATCGCCAGTTCGCATACCCCCGGAATCGATCGCCGAATCGTGGCGATCGCGTCATCCAGTTGCGCCACCCAGCTTGAGATTGCTTGCCCCAGCGTAATCGGCGTGGCATCTTGCAAATGGGTGCGCCCGACCATGACGATAGCTTGGTAGGCTTCAGCTTTGGCAACTAGGGTGTCTCGCAAAATGATAATCGCAGGAATTAATTCCTCTTCCAACTGTTCCACCGTGGCAATGTGCATCGCTGTCGGAAACGTATCATTCGACGACTGGCAGCGGTTGACATGATCATTCGGATGGACGGGCTGTTTAGAACCCATTACGCCCCCCGCAAGCTGAATCGCCCGGTTCGCAATCACTTCATTGGCATTCATGTTGGACTGAGTGCCCGATCCCGTTTGAAATACGACCAAAGGAAATTCTTCATCCCACTGTCCGGCGATCACTTCATCCGCTGCCCGGACAATCAGTTTCACCGTTGCAGTCGGCAATAAGCCCAATTCTCCATTGGCGATCGCCGCCGCTTTTTTCAAGATCCCCAACGCCCGAATCACCGATCGCCCCCACTGAAATCGCCCCACCCCAATCGCAAAATGGTGCAGCGATCTCTGCGTTTGGGCACCCCACAGCCGTTCTGCCGGAACCTGCACAATCCCTAAACTATCGCTCTCTTGCCGGGTCGAAATCGGATTCACTTCACTCACACTCACCTAACTACTCCTTTATCAGCCCATGTTGTGATTAGAAATACCGCTACCGTTGCGATCGCCAAGACTTCCTGAATCAAATTGCCTACCAGGGAACCTACCATCAGTCCAAGTGCGGCTTTGAAGGCAATCATCAGATTTTTGGAGTACAGATATTCCCCCACGACTGCCCCGATCGCGGAACCAAAAATGATGCCAATAAAAGGACCCAAAGGACCCCCGATGGGCAAAGTTGGCAAAAATCCAAATAGCCCTAACACCAGCCCAATCATCGCCCCAATTTGCCCCCATTTACTTGCGCCTGCTTGCTTTGCACCGATGTAGCCTGCTAAAAAATCAATGCCAATGCCTAGAATCAGCACTACCACTGCCACAATCAGCGCAGTTACGCCACTGGTAAAGTTGGTGGCAAACGCCCAGATAAATGCCGCGATCGCGATCAAACTGATACCAGGAATTCCTGGAACAATGGCACCAATGATGCCTACAACCATGACGAGAACGAGAATCCAGTAGAGATAGAGCATGGGGAACGGGGAGTAGGGGGTAGGGCGAGGGAAAGTTTTGAGTTTTGTAAGTCCTTCGGACTGGCTTTGCCAACGCGTAGTGTCTCCGCAGGAGATATTTTGAGTTTTGAGTTTTGAGTTTTGTTCGCGTAGCGTCTCCGCAGGAAATATTTTGAGTTTTGAGTTCGTTATGTCATTTGACTGAGGGTGTAGGCTAGTTTGTCGGCGATCGCGCTGATCCATTGTTCGTCTTGGCGGGTGTAGCTGCGGGGCGCATTGGCACCCAAAATGAGTGCGCCTTTTTCGCCGAGCGGCTGACAGATTACGCCTTGAGTATTTTCGGGCAAGTAATCAAACTCAATTTTGCCAGGATAAACAGCCAGTGCCACTAAATAAATAGGCTGCTGTTTGTTTAAAACGCGCTGGAGGATCACGCCAGGTTTAATCGCAGTTGGCTCAGGGAGAATGCCGCGTCGCAACAGAATTTTGCCATCGTGCCAGACTATGAGCGATCGCGTTACCGTATTGGTCAGCAGCAGATGAGATGCCCAGGCAAGCTCTGTTTGAAGTGGTTCTGGTAAAGTGCGATCGAGGTCAAATACTTCGGTGCCCACTAATTGCACGCTGTCGGGCGATCGGGGTTGCACTCGTTGCCAGATTAACCCCGTCAAAATCAGCACGGCGCAGAGGATGATCCCTACGACATCCGATCGCGCTTGAGCGGGGGTCAAACTATCAGTTAGCAGCCGATTAATCAACAAGAGCGTTCCTGCCAAGCCTCCCACTGCAAATGGGATCAGCCTTAATATCGAATTTGGATCAGATTTTGCCATTCCACACTTTAAAAGGCGCTATATTCAGAAGCTTTAATATACTGGTCTTGCCATTTACTCTAGCAAGTTCAGTCGGCTAGTTGAGGGAAGATAACCGTGTTTGATGTGTTCAGTTCTGCTTTGGTTTCGGTGTGGCTGTCAGCGTCAGGAATACCGCAGTCGCTTAATTCTGCCGTGGATGTGCTGCAAACCACTCCCTGGCTCGTCAATGCCGCCCATGCGGATAGTACGACTGATGCCCTATTGCAGCAATATTTGAAAGGATTGGCAGACGGAGGTTTGTCAGTTGAGGCTCAGGGAGTATGGCTGCAAGCGGGACCCCTGGTGTTATCTAGCAATCAAGGGGCGATGCCGCTGCCCGCCGCCTCGCTCACCAAAATTGCCACGACTCTTGTGGCTCTGGAGACTTGGGGCGCAGAGCATCGCTTTGAAACGGTGATCAGTACGACAGGTCAAGCGCAGCAGGGGGTCGTGAATGGCGACTTGATCATCCAGGGCGGGGGCGATCCGCTGTTTGTTTGGGAGCAGGCTTTTGCCGTGGGGAATGCGTTGAACAAATTGGGGATCACCAAAGTTACGGGTGATTTGGTGATTGTGGATAACTTTCAAATGAATTTTGAAGTGATGCCAGATAAAGCGGGAGCGTTGCTCAAGCAATCTTTGAATGCTGCCACCTGGTCGGAAGACGCGATCGCCCAATACCAAAGCCTCCCACCCGGTACGCCCCGTCCCCAAATTGAGATTGCTGGAGCGGTGCGAGTGATTCCAGAAAGTTCCTTGCCGCAAACTCAAGAGGTGCTGCGCCATCAGTCTTTGCCACTGGCGCAAATTTTGAAGCTGATGAATGTCTATAGCAACAATGTGATCGCCCAAACTTTGGCAGATTTGGCAGGAGGTGCGCCGGTAGTTGCCCAAAAGGCGGCGGCACTGTCGGGCGCTCCGGCTCAAGAAATTCTGCTGGCAAATGGGTCTGGTTTGGGCGTTGAAAACCGAATTTCGCCCCGCGCCGTTTATGCCATGTTGTCTGCGGTGCAGCGCTATGCGATCGCCCGCAATTTGACGATCGCCGATCTATTTCCCATTGCAGGCAAGGATCAGGGCACCATTCAAGATCGCCCGATTCCGGCTGCATCGGTCGTCAAAACCGGAACGCTGAATGATGTCAGTGGGTTGGCGGGAGTGTTACCCACCCGCGATCGCGGCTTAATTTGGTTTGTGATCATGAACCGGGGCAGCGATTTAGATGGCTTACGCGCTCAGCAAGAGCAACTCCTGCAAGGCTTGACCCAACAGTGGGGATCGGCAGCGGCGGTGCCAATCGCGATCGCGCCCCGTCGCCCGATTGATCCATCCAGTGCGCTGTCGAATCTGAGCGATCAGAACGCTGAGTAAAGCTTCTACCCTTCAAAAGCGCAAAGCGCCGATGACGCTAACAAAACTCAAAACTTAAAATTCAAAACTCAAAATTCAAAACTCAAAATATCTCCTGCGGAGACGCTACGCGAACAAAACTCAAAACGGGATCACAAACTATCTGGATCAATTCCTCGCTGCTGCATCCGAGTTCGCAAGTTTTGCAGAGCTTGGTTCGCTTGCGCCGCCGATCGTTCCGCTTGCGATACCTGTTCATCAGGACTGGGATAGCGATCGCCCGCCTGATCAAACCAAAACAACCAATCTCGCTCCCAGCCTTTATAAATTCCCGTGGCGACCCCAATGCCCAGTTGCAGTTCTGGTATCCAAAATTGCTCCTGCGATCGCAAGACAAACTCATCTTCCACCCGTTGATAAACTTCAAAAGGAGCGTGTTTGTCTCGCTTGGCATGATCTGGATTGTAAATGACGATGTACAACACGCCTAAGTCGAGATATTTCTCCAGTTTGGTGTCATATTCGCCGCCATAGGTTTGAGAAACCACTTCTATCACGACCGTCGGCGCAGTCCAGTGTTCTTCCCACATCACATAGCTCAGTCGTCCACTGGGGCGAGAACGACGCTCTACGCCCAGGCTCAAAAATCCATCCGGTACGATCGCTTTACGGGGGCAAGTCGGCAGATAGTAAATTCCCATATCTACGCCAAAGAACCAGTCTTGGCGATCGCGCCAAATAACCGCCAAAATCGCCAACAGCAAATTGGGCACTAGGTTTTGAAGTTCGTTGTCCACAGGCGTATCATCAGAATCGGGGAGTTCTTCCGCCGTGGGAAGAGGCGGTAGGGGAATAGATTCTACGAGCATGATTCCCTCGCAACAGATGAGCTTATTCTATCAAGGGGCACCCCATTTGAAATCTCCGGTATCAGCCTGGGATGAGGACGGGCGATCGCGCACCACATTAGGTAAAGAAGCACAGCGTATCGCCTACAGCCAGTTACCGATGAGGACGTAAGGTGCCCAGAATTTGGGGGCATGAAACGCATAGCTGGTCGGATCTTTGAGTAAGGAAACCTGCGCCCGCCGGAGTGCCTCTGCTTTGGTAATCGCCTCCTTGGGATTGCTCAACTGCTGATAAAATTCCTCCATTATCTGTGAAGTCGATTCATCGTTCACCTTAGTCAAAGATGCCAAGGTGCTACGCGCACCGGAGCGCACCGCAAATCCAGCTAAACCTAAAGTGGCGCGGTTGTCATTTTTGGCAGTTTGGCAGGCACTTAGCACCAATAGCTCGATCGCTTCGGGGCGGGTGGCATCCCGGCTACGCAACAAGGTATCGAACTGGGTAACGTTGATCGGTCCATCGGCTGCCACAATAAACGTCTCTTTGGCGTTAGAGCTAAATTGACCGTGGGTTGCCAAATGCACCACATTAAATGGCACCGCGTTAATGTTGCTTTCTAGGGTTTTACGAGTGAAGTTTTGCTCTAGCAGGGAGTTGATAAAAAAGCCCAATTTTGTGAGGGAGGCAATTTCTGCTTGCACAAAAGGCAAGTCGTCCAATTTAAGAGATTCAGGAGGCTTGCCTAATCCGGCAGCAAGGACTCGCAGGGGAGATCGCTGGATTGATTGGGGGTCGAGTAGTTGCAAACCGGGGCTAAGAGCAACGCTGTAGCGCTCAACAAGATACTGCTTACCATCCCATAAAGCCGCCATGGGCACTTGACGCAGGCGATCGTCTAGCACAAACACAAGAGTTTCTACGGGTGCTGCTCCTTTAGCCGTGTCGGGGATAGCTTTGGTTTTGGCATCCGCTAGGGCGATCGCCGATTGGATATCTTGCTCAATCGGTTGAATCAGCCAGTCATACACTTTGCGGCTCGCCATTTGAAAGGCTTGAAGTTGAGTTAGCCCTCCGTCTGAAGTGTTGACAATTTGATCGATCGTGGCATCAAAATCTTTTGCCGCCAGAATGACAGGTGGGTAGCGTTTGAGAGACTGGTTTGGGATTTTAGCAATGACTTGGATCTTTACCTCTGATTTCAAGGGATCTTTCAGCACGATCGGGTAAATAATCGTGGTAGTCGGGTTCTTCTTGTCCACAATCTCATCCAACGAGACCCGTTGACTTTCCAGGCAGGCTTCTCGAAAGAAATTATCCAGTTCGGCAAGCTGAAGCGATTCAATCTGCTGACGGGCTTTTTCCAAATTGCCGGCGCTGGGTTCGGCTTCCGAAAGCAGCAGGTCTACGGATTGGCGATAGATTGGCTCCACGCTGTCTCGAAAGTTGAACTGCACATCGGGGTTGACAGAAACGAGATCGCCCCGCAGCGATCGCAGATTGGCGATCGCACTGTCATAAGCCGCGATCGCATCTTTTGGATTGCCCGTTTGCCTGAGTAAGCGCCCCAACTGCCACTGCCAGCGGTAGGCAATATCTGAGGTATTGGTTGCCTGAGCTAAAACGAGTGCTTTCTGGGTGACTTCTTTGGCATAGTCTAATTGCCGAGCTTGTTGAGCAGCATTGGTGAGAGCGAGTTGAGTTGCCGCCTTTTCATAGGCTGTCCCCAAGGTGCCCAAGCTATAGGATTCTGCCCGTTTGTCACCTAAGCGGCGCGATTGCTGGATTGCCTGTTGCAGAGTGCTTTCCAACAAGGGAGACAGCGCCAGGGTAGAGGTGCGGTTGCCAAGCGACCCAGACTGATTTTCAGCTTGAGTCGCTTGGCTGGCAAGGGTGAGCAGGGTTTGGGCGAAGTTGATGCGGGCATAGACTGCGGCACGACTGGCAGGCAGTTGATTGAGTTGGTCGGGGAGTTGGGTGAGTAATTCCTGGATGCGATTTGTGAAACCTTCGCGTAGCGTCTCCGTAGCTCCGGCTTGCCGCAGGGTGGGAGAATCCCTGGGGGAATCGCCCGATGGGCTGACAGATGGATTGCCCACCAGTAAGCTGATCTGGTTTAGTTGGGCTTGAATTCGCAGCAGGGGCGCGGTCGAAAACGTTGCCGCCCGATCGTAGTAGGCGATCGCATCCGCTGGATAGTGCTTGGCATCCTTTTGGGCACGGGCGGTATTGCCCAAACTCAGGAGCGCAGCGGCGATTTCATTGGGCGCATTTACCGCTTCGGCAACCTGCAAACTTTGCTCTAGCACCGTGCGCGACTGCTCCAAATCGCTCCCTGCTTGCAGCGCATCCCCCAAATTCCTTAAGGCGATCGCTTTTTGACGAGAGTTGGGTTGGGCTTGCAGGGTATTGTTGAGGCGGCTCAGTTGATCGAGGCTACGCCGATAAAAACCGAGCGATCGCAATGCCTGAGCTTGATTGAGCCGCGATTGAATGGCTCCGGCGGTATCGTTCGCTTTCTGAAATAACGATTCTGCTTGTTGCCAGGTTGTCAAGGCTTGGTCGATCTCGCCAATGTTGAGTTGCAGCCGCCCCTGCACTTCCAATACCTGAGCTAGCACGGCGTTTTTTTGAGGTTTCGCACTCAAGGGCTGAAGTAGGCTGAGGCTGGTGGCGATCGCCGAAGTGGCAGGCTCCCAGTCACCCATCTGTTGATAAACCAGGGAAAGATTGGCTAAAGCGCTGGCTTGCCGTAACACATTGCCCTGGGATTGGTGGAGTTTGACTGCTTGCTCTAGTTGATCGATTGCCTGTTGATATTGCCCCGCTTCAAATAGGGCTTTTCCTGGCTGGTCGGGTTCAGCCTGAGCGATCGCGCTCACCGTCACTGCCGTCGGAGGGTTTGCCATGACGGGCGCTAACTTAGACGAGAGCGTGGCGCACAGAGCGATCGTCACTGCCAATGCAACGAACAACAGCGCCTTGAAGCGAGAATTGAACCTGTTCCTCCACCGATCGCGGCGACCCGATTTCTTCCAAGTTTTCATAGTCTCCCATCTCTTAATGTTCAGATCTCTTGCCCTATCTCCTACGGAGATGTTGCACGAACGTCATTCGCTCAAAACAAGGTGTAAACCACCGAAAAGTAAATTCCTTTTTCTTGTAAGGTTTCTTTTTGAGAATTCACCTTCACCAGTGGAAATCCAAAGTCCATCCGGGCGGTGAGGTTGTTGCTCACTTGCAGCCGTAGCCCAAACCCCGCAGACACCAAGGCGCTTGGATCAGGATTGGCAGATTCGCCGTTGTTCCATCCTTGCCCATAATCCATAAAAGGAGTCAATTGCAGCAATGCCTGCTGTTTGGGCAGCCGAAATATGGGAATTCGCACCTCGGCAGACCCAAACGCTCCGTTGTCAGTGAGCAACAAGTCTTGGCGGTAGCCCCGGACGCTCAGCGACCCTCCCACGCCAAATTGCTCAATGGGCAACAGGGGGCGATCGCCCAACTGCAAATCACCGCGCACAATCAGCAGCGTTTCGGGAGCCAGCAACCGCACCCATTGTGCCTGCCCTCTCCAGGCAAAAAATCGGGTATCCGGTGGCTCAACATTCACCGTAGAACCCAATGCACTCACGCCCACATTAAACTGCGATCGCAGCGCAAACACCGATTGACTGCTGCGTTTAGTGTATTCCTGAAAAAAGCGCACCACCGACTCAGTGGTGCGTCCGTCTGGGTCGGCACCCGGACTAGGGAAAGGAATATCGCCCAACAATTGAGTGCGAGTGCTGCGGCGACCGAAGGTTAGCCCCAGCGCCAATTCTTGAGTGGGGGTTTGAATCAGCGGATGACGGGCAGTTATCTCAAAATAGTTTGAATTGGACTTGATATCCAGAATGTCAAACGGAGCTTCGATCACTTCGCTATTAGAAAAGCCCGCGCTAAAGCTGAGGGTTGTGTTGTAAGGGCTAACAGGAACCGTATAGCCAAAATCTACCGCCGTGCTACCGCTGGTTTTTGTAAATGAAGCGCTGAGCGCATCTCCAAACCCCAGGAGATTTTGTTCCAATCCCGCGGCTTGCCCCCGAACGCTGCCCACGCTCGGCACCCGTGCATTATCCACGGTAAACGTTGCCGAGGCAGATTTTGCTTCTGTCACTTTCACTTCGAGTAGGCTCGTGCCGGGGCGAGATCCTGCCGATAGCTCTGCTGAGATATTGGCGATTAGCGGGTTTAATTGCAGCAGTTGCAGCGCTTCTAAGAGGCGATCGCGATTTAAAGGTGCCTTCGTTGCAATCCCAATTCGGCTGGCAACATATCCTGGCTTTAAGTTTGTGGTGCCTGTAACTTGAATATCTTCTAAACTGCCTTCCACAACTCGAATTTCGACCACGCCCGTTTGCAGCTTTTGAGGGGGAATGTATGCCCCGGAGGTTAAGTAGCCACGACTCACATAAAGATCGGTGATCGCCGATCGCGCTTGAAACAACTCCGTTAAGGAAAGGGTGCGTCCGGTGGGTGGAATTGCCCCAATGGATTGGGTAATGGCTTCATTTAACACTTGCTCAGAAAAAACCGTGCTGCCCACTACGACAAGTTGCGTCACCCGAATAGTTTGGGGTGCATCGACCGGAAGTTGCTCAGAATTGGGCGGCATTGGAGAGGGCGGCAAAAGCTGATCGGGCGAGGGCAATGGCTCAATTCTAGGAATCGGCAGTGGCTCTAAGGAGGGCGGCTGATTTCCACGCGGATCGATCGCCGGGAGTTGCGCGATCGCGGTTGGGCAAAATGACATAGACAGCAATAAACCGAACAAACCAAGTGGGGCATTCAATGGCTTGGTATTCACAATTTCTGATCATCTCCTCACAAATGGGGCGAACGTTCTAGCGAAAATCTTTTAAGATTTAAAGCTCCTCAAAAAATATCCTCTCAATCATCCTCTATTCACCGATCAAATCATCGATCAAATCATCGATCAAAGTTGATCCTTCATTAAGGCACCCGGCAAGTTCCCGGCAACAGCCAGGGAATCTGCGGCGCGATCGCTTTTGCTTGAGCAACAAGCATCATCGTCCCATCAGCATCCAATTCCAAACTCTGCGCTTCAACAATTTCAGAGGATGACGGGTCAGCTTGGGATGCAGGCGCATTGGGTTTAGGGCGATGAAAAGTGGGGCGTACCGATTGAAGGCTGTCGCCGCTGTTGGGGGCGTTGCCAAGACTTCCGAAGTCAAGATCCGCCGACTCTCCACGACGCGCAAGTTCTGCGATATTTTGTTGAACAGGCTGCCGTTCCGAGGCTTGATTTTGCTCTGGGATGACGACCCAGTTAGCTACTACCGATTCCTCCGCCAAGGGTTCCACCGGGCTACTAGGCAAACCTCCCCGCCCGGTGCTCACCAACCGACCTGCCGATAGCTTTCCCCTAGAATCGCAGCCCTCAGCAATTAAGTTCGTGATGTCGGTTAGGCGACTCGTCAATGCAACGGTGCCCCGGTCGGGGTCAATATCTAAAACGCTAAGATTGACTGTGCCGCTCAACCCAAACCGGGAGCTAGCATCAATGTCGTTGGTTGTCGCCACATCGGCTCGTCGGGCGATATCAGTCAGCTTATACGCCAAGATGAAAATGCTACCGCCATCGCCTGTGAATGCATTCGCTCGGATATTGCTGTTGCCCACTGGTTTTCCAGAAACAACAAAGGCGCGATCGCCGCCAAACCTAAACGTGCTGCCTGTGATCACCACGTTACCACCATTGCCTCCCGCTGCCGCCGTGCCTGCATCCGTAGAAATGTTGCTGTTATTGTTCAGGATTAAAGCTCCCACCTGAAACTCAATATTGCCGCCTTGCCCTGATTTGGTAATGGCTGAAATGCGAGCGCCCCGATCTAGGTAGACTCCTAGACCCGTAATAAAAATATCTCCGGCAGATCCGCTACCCGCATTATCCACGCTGATTCTTGCCCCGTTTTGCAGCACCAGAGATTTTGCCACAATCACTATGCCCCCGGCTGCTTGATCAAGTCCGGGTGCAACGGCGCTAAAAATGCCGCTGCGGCTGCCGTCAATTGTGATGCGATCGCTGGCAACTGCCAAAATCAACCCTGCATCGCCATTGCCAAAGGTTGAGGTCGTCAATCCTGACGATGCATCAATCAAAATGGAGCTAGCGGCTAAAATCACCCCGCCAGCACTACCGTTTGCCGTGGGACGAACAATACTCCCGATCGCGCTGCCATTGGTAATCGTGATGCTATCTTGAGCGAGTGCCACCACCGCCCCCGCATTACCATTTCCTAAAGTGCTAGCGTTTAGCACCGAGCCATTGGATAGCAGAATCGATCCTGCATCAATAAACACCGATCCCACAATCGGCTTACCTGCGCGACCTAGCACCGCATCAAACACATTGCCAGCAAAGTCATTACTGCCAAACTTGCCGCTGCCGCCTTGATCAATCACGCTAAAAAGCCCCGACCCATTCAGGATAGAAACCGTGCCCGGTGCCTGCAAAAAGACCACGCCACCATCCCCCACGCCGCCTTCTCTAACAATGCTTTGCAAGGTTGATTGGTTGCTGACCTCAATTGAGTCTGAGGCAGATAGATAGATATCGCCTGCATTTCCGGCTCCAGCAGTTTCGGCGAATAGGTTACTCTCATTCGTGACGGTGATGTTTTTTGCTTGAATATAAATATCTCCGCTTTCGGTATCTCTGGCACTGGTGTTAATCACGCCGCCATCGATCAAAACATCCGCCCGCTGCACCGTATTGGGAATCACAAAGCCAAAGTTAGCCGGATCGTTTAGATTTAAGCCAATCGTTCCAGCATCCGCGATCGCAGCAATTTCGATCTGCCCTCCTTGGGCAAACAGTTCGCCACCCGTTTGAGTGAAGTCACTGCCCAAAAACAGCAATCGCTGATTGGGAAACACATTAAGCTGACTGCCATTGATTGCGATCGCGCCGGGGCGGGTTTGACCCACCAAAAAGCCGCTAGGATCGCCCACCAACGACAGTAAGCTATCGGCTCCGCCGGGAGTGCGCGCATTAAACTGACGAGTGGGGTCATTTCCCCAAATCAAAGCATCGGTAGTGGTGGCAATAAAGCTACCCCGTCCATTCGCTCCGCCAACATCCAGCTTGGCATTGGGACCAAACACAATGCCCTGGGGATTGATTAGAAACAAGTTGACGCTGGTGCTTTGGGTTTGAATTAACCCATCGATGCTGGAGACGTTGCCCCCGGTGACTCGCGACAAAATGTTGCGAATATTGCCCCCGCTTTGAAAAACCGCCGACTCGCCGTTGCTAAGGTTAAAACGCCCAAAGCTGTGGAATAAGTTATCGCCGACCGTTCGCCCGAATGCTTCTTGAATGATATAGGCATTCGGATATAAAGCAGGCAAGTTTGGCAGGGCGGGGTTGTTAAGGGTGCCGTTGGGGGTAATGGGAATGGCTGCCGCAGGGGTGCCCAAAGTGCCATCGGTAACGATGCTTTGAGCGGCGGCAGGATAGATTTCCCCCCAGAAAATATTGCTTTGGATGACTAGAAAACTCCCTGCGATCGCGGCTTTTGCAGCCAGGGGCGATCGCAGCAACTCCCACATTTCACGGTAGAGTGCAGCCATTGGTTAGGGTGATGAACAGCGATCGAAGCTTGAATGCTCACTAATCAAAGAATCTCATGCTTTCACAGTTTAAGCAAGAGATTTTTCTTTGTTGAGTTTGAATACGAAGCTTAAATGCTGAACACGCTTAAATACTGAAATAGAGAGATGACCTAGCTGCTTGACGATGCTTTGCATCCCACAGTCTACGGTCTATCTCTCTATTCTTAAGAGGATGAGGAAGTCTGCAATCTAAGATAAGAGCAGATTAACGCTTTGCTAAGCGCTTTTCTTTCGACATTTTCCGTAGACGAACCGATTCTGGAGTAATTTCCAGCAGTTCATCCGATCCAATGTACTCTAAAGCACGCTCTAAGCTCATATCCATCGGGGCTTGCAGTTGCACCAGTTCTTCGCCACCCGATGCTCGGTGGTTGGTCAACTGTTTGGTCTTGCAAACGTTGATTTCCAGGTCTTGAGCGCGATTATTTTCACCCACAATCATGCCCTTATACACTTTGGTTCCAGGTGCAATAAAGAAAAGTCCCCGATCTTCGGCATTTTTCATGGCGTAGAACGTGGCAACCCCTTCATCAAAGGAAATCAAAACTCCATTACGGCGAGACTCAACCTCTCCACCCAAGGGGCGATAGTCCAAAAAGCTGTGGTTCATGATGCCATCACCACGGGTAAGCCGCATAAACTCACCTCGAAAACCAATCAGCCCACGGGCAGCCACTGTAAACTCTAGTTGGGTGCGTCCATTGCTCCCGACTTGCATATCTTGCATTTCAGCTTTGCGTTGCCCCAGGCGCTCGATGCAGCTACCTGATGCCCAATCGGGCACGTCAAGCACTAGGGTTTCAAACGGTTCACAAGGGCGACCACTGACTTCTCGAAAAATGACTTGTGGCTGAGAAACCTGAAATTCGTAGCCTTCTCGCCGCATCGTTTCGATCAAAATGCCGAGATGAAGTTCACCCCGACCCGAAACCAGCAGTTTATCGGGAGAATCGGTTTCTTCGACCCGCAGAGCCACGTTAGTTTCAAGTTCGCGCATTAAGCGATCGCGCACTTGGCGAGAGGTGACAAACTGACCTTCTTGACCAGCAAACGGTGAATCATTCACCGAGAACGACATTTGTAGCGTCGGCTCATCGACCTTAATCAAAGGCAACGCTTGAGGATCGTTAGGGCAGGTTACGGTTTCACCAATGTTGGCATCGGCAAACCCCGCGATCGCCACAATGTTACCAGCCGAGGCTTCTTCAATATCAATCCGCTTCAAGCCTTCAAACCCCATCAGCTTACTGATTTTGGATTTGACAATTGCGCCCGTTTCGGTCACAAGCGCAACCTGTTGCCCCATGCGAATCACACCATTATGAATTTTGCCGATAATAATTCGACCCACATACTCGGAATAATCAATGGTAGTCACTTGAAGCTGAAGCGGCGCAGTTGGATCGCCCACTGGAGGCGGAACGTGGCGCAAAAATGCTTCAAACAATGGCTTCATGTCAACGGGTTCGTCTTCTAGATGCTCGATCGCAAAACCCGATATTCCTGATGCAAACAGATATGGAAAATCGCACTGAGCCTCATCGGCACCCAGTTCTAAAAATAAATCCAGAACCTTGTCTACGGCTCCATGGGGATCAGCCTGGGGACGGTCAATTTTATTGATCAGAACAATGGGGCGCAATCCCTTCTCCAGCGCTTTCTTCAGCACAAAGCGCGTCTGGGGCATTGGACCTTCGTTGGCATCCACAATCAAGATGCAACCGTCCACCATGCCCAGTACTCGCTCCACTTCGCCGCCAAAATCTGCGTGTCCGGGAGTATCAACAATGTTAACTAGAGTATCTTTGTAGCGAACAGCCGTATTTTTCGACAAAATTGTAATGCCGCGCTCACGCTCCAAATCATTGGAATCCATCACGCAAATTGGCACATCTTCGCCTTCTCGAAATGTGCCCGACTGTCTCAGTAAGGCATCAACTAGAGTCGTTTTGCCATGGTCAACGTGAGCAATGATGGCAACATTGCGAATTGGCAGAGTCATAAAACCGTTCCGCTAAGAGTGAGAAGTCTATAGATCGTGGCTTCTAAAGGAATTTTTTCAGTAAATCCAAGGCAAATGCTGGTAAAGAAGCCTTCATAATTCTATCTCAGTTACTTGCAATCGGGGAGTAATCGGCAGAATTTGCTAGGCGCTAGTGATCGGCAACAAGACTTCAAAGGTAGTGCCGCTAGTTGAATCGGATACAAGATTAAGATGCCCCTCATGCTTTTCTACAATAATTTGGCGGCTGATTGCCAAGCCAAGCCCCGTTCCTTTGCCAACGGGCTTCGTGGTAAAAAAAGTTTCAAAAATGCGAGATTGCACTTCGGTGGGAATGCCAGAACCATTGTCGTGAATTGCGATCGCTGCCCAGTGGGTTCTGCGATCGCCTGGAATTTCTCGCTTTAAAATGCCTGTTGAAATTTCAATACAAGGTTTCCATTGAGAGTGGGATGAAGCATCGCTCCGTTCAGATAAAGCATCCACGGCGTTGCCAATGAGGTTGGTAAAAACCTGGCTGAGTTGCCCTGCATAGCAATGAATTAAGGGCAATTCTCCATAGTTTTTAACGACTTCAACAAAATTTCTAATGCGACTTCCTAAAATTAACAACGTGTTATCTAAACACTCGTGAATATCTGCTGGGCGCTGAATGGCTTCATCTACATGGGAAAAGTTTTTCAAAGCGCCACTAATTTTCTTAAGGCGTTCTGCACCCATTTTGATGCTGGCAACAATCTGAGGGAGGTCTTGAACCAGAAAATCGAACTCAAGTTCCTCCTTCAATTCTGCGATCGCTGATGTTAACTGAGGGCATTCCTTTTCATAAGCTGAAAGAACCTGCAAAATGTCGTTGATATAATTTTGCAAATATTCAATGTTTCCCCATATGAAATTCACGGGATTTAGCAACTCGTGAGCGATTCCGGCTACCATTTCTCCCAAACTTGCCATCTTCTCAGTTTGAATCAATTTAGCTTCAGTCTGCTCATTGAGCAGTTTAATAGTTAATTCATGAACCTGAGAATGGATGAGTAAAAGATGATGAATCTCTAATAAAAAATATGAATTTGCAGAAGTTTGAACCACAATAGGTTCATACAGTAACTCAGGTTCTCTCAACAATGCCTGATAAATTGCCTCAGCAATTAAGGTGCCTCCTGACATAATCAGCACATTATGTTCAGCCGATTCATATAATATTTTGATTGAGCGCTTCAAAAACAGTTCAGGACCATAAGGTCGGCTCAATAGCTCTAAAAAGTGCCGCCGAGAAAGCATCCCGAAAAACACCCCGTTATTTTTCAGAATCACTCCAGGGAGAATTGATTTTTCCTTAAAAATATTTGAAATATCGATGCCTAGTTGCTCAATTTCAATTGAGCAATCATGAAGATGAAGATCCTTAATTTGAGAGTGTATGTCCAAACTAATTGCCACTGAATTATCTAAACTTTCTTGAATTTCAACGATGTTCATGTCTAAAGTAAAAACCGCTAATCGAAGTTAATAATTTGATAACAACCCGGCACAACGCACTATTCTCGCTCAATTATTTTTACAACTTGATAATCCTTTCTTAACCGCAAAATAATTAGCGTCGATAACCATTTTTAATCGACTATCTAGACTATCTATTTATCAAACTTAACATCTTCATGCAATTCAGAACTGTCATACCGCTCACTTCATCCGCTGTTGAGATTTTGTCAATTTACTCCAGTTGAGCAATTACAGCGATTCCTAGTTCTGGAATTAAGATGCATTTGAGGCAACCGGACTATCTGGTAATGCTGTTTCCTGTTGGGGATTTCAACAGTCCCGAATTAGAGATGGAAATGCGCCACTTTATCTTTCCGCTTTGTGAGCAACCAGAGTAATTTGTTGCAGCGCTATAGGGGACAGGATCGAGCGGGCTTCTGCATTGCATGGCTACCTCGATTTAAAACGTGCGTGAGATCATCGTCTTCACATCCTTATGCCTCATCAATTTCACCGCTACACTCGATGGCAACATCGTCACACGGCTCTTGCTGGCTTTGCCGTCTAAAACCATGTGGAAAGATTCTGGCTACCCACCTTTAGCAGCGTTTCCTGTTTCTCAGCAGGGCAAGGGATTAATTGAAAATCTACCGGATATGATTTGATCACGTCAGCCCAAAATCCTGCTCTGTGTAAAATCCATGTCAAGTATTTACGACAATATCGAGCAGCCCATCCTGCCTGAGTTACAGGCTTATCTAAAGCAAGCCTATCGCGCTGATTTTTGTGTGGGTTATTTTAACCTGCGGGGATGGCAGCAAATTGATGCCGATATTGAGAAATTTGAGGGGGGTGAGGGTCAGGCTTGCCGGTTGCTAGTAGGAATGCATCGTTTGCCAAAGGAAGAATTACGAGAAGCGTTAGCTATTGGGGTTGATCCAAAACGGATGTCTAATGAGCCAGCTAAGCGACTGGAAAACTTAATGGCACAGGAGTTTCGGCAGCAACTAACCTATGGTGCCCCCACTGTTGCCGATGAGGAGGGTTTGCAGCGATTGAGATCGCAACTCCTCACCCACAAACTGCAAGTCAAGCTGTTTTTGCGACATCCACTCCATGCCAAGCTGTATTTGATCTATCGCCACGATCGCGCCACACCCATCATTAGCTATGTGGGCAGCAGTAATCTGACTCTATCTGGGCTGAGATCTCAGGGTGAGCTAAATGTAGAAGTGGTCGATCGGGATGACACGAACAAGCTGAAGCAGTGGTTTGAAGAGCGCTGGGACGATCGCTTTTGCCTGGATATTTCCGAGCAACTGGCAGAGATTATTGATGAAAGCTGGGCGGGGCGATCGCTGAAGCCCTATTTTATCTACTTAAAAATGGCGTATCACCTGTCTCAGGAAGCACGAGATGGGTTGAGTCAGTATCGCGCCCCGGCTAGTTTTGGATTGTTGCCGTTTCAGGAAGCAGCGGTGCAGATTGCGGCACACCATGTCAGTAAGCGCAATGGGGTGATCATTGGGGATGTAGTGGGGTTAGGCAAAACTCTGGTGGGGACGGCGATCGCCCATCTCTGCGAGGAGGACTACGGCACCAGCACGCTGATTATCTGCCCGAAGAACCTAGAAAAAATGTGGCAGGGTTATATCGATCGCTATGGCTTGCGGGGCAAGGTCGTTCCGATTAGCCGAGCGATCCAGGAACTGCCCAATGTGCCAGCGCGGTTTCGATTGGTGTTGATTGATGAAAGCCACAACCTGCGAAATAAAGAGGGTAAGCGGTATCAAGCAATTAAAGATTACATTGAGCAAAGCGGCAGTCGGTGTATTTTGCTGACGGCAACGCCTTACAACAAAACCTATCTGGACTTATCGGCTCAGTTGCAATTATTTTTGCGCCCAGATGCCGATTTGGGAATTAAGCCAGAAGCCTATATCCGCAGCATTGGCGGTGAGATGCAGTTTCGCCGCAGACACAGCACTAGCCCCGTGCGATCGCTCCTAGCATTTGATCAAAGTCCAGAGCCGGAAGACTGGCAGCAGTTGATGAGTCGCTATATGGTGCGACGAACCCGCAGCTTTATCAAGCATACTTACGCCAGACAAGATGGGGAACGGTACTACCTGGAGTTTGCCGATGGACGGCGATCCTATTTCCCGGCGCGTCGTCCTCGCACCGTTCGGTTTGCGATTGGGGAACCGCAGACCGATCCCTATGCTCGGTTGTATGCCGATCGCGTGGTTGAGGTGATCAACGCCCTCAACTTGCCTCGCTATGGGTTGGGGTTATACATTGCGCCCCTGCCAAGCCCGATCGCTAGTGCTGAAGAAGAGCAACTGTTAGCGAATCTTTCCCACGCGGGGCAACGGCTGATGGGTTTTTGTCGCACGAATTTGTTTAAGCGATTAGAGAGCAGTGGAGCCGCCTTTATCCAGTCGTTGGAGCGACATATTCTGCGGAATTATGTGTATCTCCATGCGATCTCCCATGATCTCCCTCTGCCGATTGGCACTCAGGATGCCGCTTTGCTGGATGAAGGGGGTAACGAGGAAGACGAAGATTCGCTCTTGAGCCAGGACTGGGAAGAAGGCCCTCATCCCTTAGCCCCTTCTCCCAGGTCGGGAGAAGGGGAACTGGAGTCTCTTACTCCCCTCTCCCAGCTTGGGAGAGGGGCTGGGGGTGAGGGCAATTTCGTGCAACGGGCAGCGGAAATCTATCGCTTGTATCGAGAGCAATATCCCCGTCGGTTTAAGTGGATGCGCGCCAATCTATTCCGCCCGGAGTTGCGGCAAAACCTTCAGCAAGATGCCACCGCGTTGATCGGAATTTTGCAACTGGCGGGAAATTGGAACCCGTTTGAGGATAGTAAACTGGTAGCACTGATAGATTTGCTACAACAGCAACATCCTACGGATAAGGTGCTGATTTTTACCCAATTCGCCGATACGGGTCGGTATCTGGCAACGGCGTTGCAAGCGCAGGGCATCACTCAGATTGGGTTGGCGACCGGACAATCGGCTGACCCGACTGCCTTAGCTTGGCGGTTTAGCCCTATTAGTAATGAGAAACCCATTCCGGCATCGGAGCAATTGCGGGTGTTGGTGGCGACGGATGTGCTGAGTGAAGGGCAAAACCTACAAGATTGCGCCATTATTCTCAATTACGATTTGCCTTGGGCGATTATTCGGCTGATTCAGCGGGCGGGGCGGGTAGACCGGATTGGGCAGCAGGCAGAGGAAATTCTCTGTTATTCGTTTTTGCCTGCGGAGGGGGTGGAGCGGTTGATTAACCTGCGGGGACGGTTGCGCGATCGCCTCAACGAAAATCAAGAGGTGGTGGGTACCGATGAGGCATTTTTTGAGGATGAGCAAACGCGGGAGATGCTG
Source organism: Leptolyngbyaceae cyanobacterium (assembly GCA_041752515.1). GTDB lineage: Bacteria > Cyanobacteriota > Cyanobacteriia > Leptolyngbyales > Leptolyngbyaceae > ULC077BIN1. The sequence goes on from JBGSWI010000018.1 coordinate 33,480, forward strand.
CTGAATCTCTATAATGAGCGATCAGGTGTGCTGGATGAAGCGGAAGAAGGCGAGGTGGATCTGACCTCCGAGGCATTGCAAATCTGGCAAAGTGCGATCGATGCCAACCCTGCTCTGAAAGGCATCATTGAAAAACTGCCCGATGTGGTGTACTCCACGAGGGAACATGAACCGACCGGATCTGATCCAGAGGGCGTGTTGTTGTACCTCCGCACGGATGGCGGCACCGATGCCTTGGCATGGGTAGACAAAGATGGCAACAGCGTCACCCAATCTCAGATGCGAATTCTCCGCATGGCACGGTGCAGCATGGATACGCCTCCCTTGCCGCGCCATCTTCAGCACCATGAGTTAGTCACACGCGGGGCGGAACTGATTGCCGAGCAGACCAAAACGGTGGCGGGCACACTAGGCAATAAACGCAGTGCGGCGGCGCGGACTTACGATCGCCTGATGGCATACACGCAACACGTCCGCGAAACTACGCCCTTACTGGCAATGGGGACGGAGTGGGAAACCCTGGAACGGGCGATCGAAGAAATTAACCAGCATCCCATGAAGCAAAATGCGATCGCCCGTCTAAACCGAGAATTCAAGTCTGGCATTAGCGATGAGCAGTTAGCAAAACTGGTGACGTTTCTGCGAGAGCATGATGCCCTGTGTGTGATCAGCCCAGAGGAACGGCGCGACGGGGCACAGATTATTTGTTCGATGGGATTATTTAGAGGCTAGATTAGAGTCAAGCAACCGGAGGACACAATGCCAGCCAACCTCTATGAAACTGATTTTTATGCCTGGACGTTAGAGCAGTCAAAGTTACTTAAGGAAGGCGATTTTAAGCATCTGGATATTACTAATTTAGTGGAAGAAATAGAGTCGTTGGGGAAGCAACAGCGTCAGGAACTCAGAAACCGATTAGGCGTTTTGATCGGGCACCTATTGAAGTGGGATTACCAGCCCGAAAAGCGTAGTAAAAGCTGGCGAGTGACGGTTCAAATTCAGAGACGAGAAATTGGTGATTTATTGGAGGAAAACCCTAGTCTAAAACCATACTTGTCAGAGGCGATCGCTAAGGGATATCAAGCGGGGCTGGATTTGGTACGGCTAGAAACTCCCCTAGATCATGAGGATTTACCGAAAACCTGTCCCTATCTTTCAGAGCAACTGTTTGATCCTGACTTTCCCACTGATTTGAACCCTGCTTGAGCTAACCTAAAATGCTACTCCATCGCCAACGCGCGCAAAAGTATCTCCAAAAGTTTGATTTTGAGTCCCTGTTCATCGAGGAACTGGGCTGGGATACGGTCGATCGCGTCACTTTACCGTTTGAAGTGGATGGAGAACCCTTCGAGGTGGTGGCGATCGCCCAAAAGCGTGGCTTTACGGTGTTCCAGTGCATCACGACTGAACTTCCGGCGCGTCCGCTCAGGGTAAAGCTCGATCGCCAACTGACGGATTACAGCAAATCGCATCTGCTGGTGTTTGGGGATGAGGGCAAGACGCAACAAACTTGGATGTGGGTGCGGCAGGAATTGGGAAAACCGCTAGCACCCAGGTTTGAGCAGTATCAGGTGGGGCAGTCTGCCGAGCGGCTGTTGCAGAAATTAGAGGCGTTGGCGATCGCTTTTGCCGAGGAAGAAAAATTGACCCTGGTGGAAGTAGCGCAGCGGGTCAAGAAAGCCTTTGATGTTGAAAAAGTTACCAAGAAATTCTTTACTCGGTTTGAAAAAGAACACGAACAGTTTCTCAAATTTATTGATGGCATTCAATCAGAGTTCGATCGCACCTGGTATGCGTCGTTAATGCTAAATCGGTTGATGTTTATCTATTTCATTCAAAAGAAAAACTTTTTGGATAATGACCCAGCCTACCTGCGAAATCGGCTCAAACGCTGTCAGGCGGAATGGGGTACGGACACGTTTCATTCGTTTTATCGGCAGTTTTTGCTAAAGCTGTTCCATGAGGGGTTGGGCAAGCCGGGGCGCGATGCCGAGTTAGACCAGTTGTTGGGCAAGGTGCCCTATCTCAATGGCGGCTTGTTTGAAGTGCATCAACTTGAAGAAAAATACGAGGACACGATTCAAATTCCCGATGCAGCGTTTGAAACCGTATTCAATTTCTTTGATGAATATGACTGGCACTTAGACGATCGCCCCCTGCGTGACCAAAAGGAAATCAATCCCGATGTGTTGGGCTACATCTTTGAGAAGTACATCAACCAAAAGCAAATGGGGGCGTACTACACCAAGGAGGATATCACTGAGTACATTAGCAAGAATACGATTATTCCGTTTTTGTTTGAGGCGGCTCAGAAAGCCTGCAAGATTGCGTTTAAGCCGGATGGGGCACTGTGGGCATTGCTGCGGGAGAAAGGCGATCGCTACATCTACGAAGCGGTTCGCCAAGGGGTTGATCTTGAATTACCTATCGAGATTGCGGCTGGCATTGAGGATGTGGCGCAACGGGGCGGCTGGAATAAGCCCGCAGCAGCAGGGTTTGCGCTGCCGACCGAAACCTGGCGAGAACACGTTGCCCGTCGTCAGCGTTGTCTGGAACTGCGGCAAAAGTTGGCGGCGGGAGAAGTCACCCAGATCAATGATCTGATTACCCACAATCTAGATATTCGTCAATTTGCCCAGAATGCGATCGCCAGTTGTGAAAGTTCAGATTTGCTGAAGGCGTTTTATCAGGCGATCGAGCAAGTTTCGGTGCTAGACCCCACCTGTGGATCGGGGGCGTTTTTGTTTGCGGCGTTGAATATTTTGGAACCGCTATATACGGCTTGTCTAGAGCGAATGCAGGGGTTTGTGGATGAGGATGATGCTAGATTCCCTCATCCCCTCACCCCTTCTCCCGCCTTGGGAGAAGGGGGACAAGAAACTCCGGCTCCCCTCTCCCGTTCTGGGAGAGGGGCTGGGGGTGAGGGTCTTAAGCCACGCTACGAATACTTCCGCAAAGTCCTAGCAGAGATGGCAAAGCACCCCAACCCGCGCTACTTTGTGCTGAAGTCGATTATGCTCAACAACCTCTATGGTGTAGACATCATGGAGGAAGCCGCCGAAATTTGTAAGCTGCGGCTGTTTTTGAAGCTGGTGGCGCAGATGGAAGCCCAACCCAAAAAAGATAACTTTGGGTTAGAACCTCTACCTGACATTGACTTTAATATTCGAGCAGGCAATACGCTGGTGGGGTTTGCTAGTTTGGACGAGGTGCGAAAGGCGATCGCGCTGGATGAAGTCAAAAGTAAAAAGGCAAAGGGCAAAAGTGTAGAGATTGAGGCAGATCAATTCAAGCTGGATTTGCAAGATGATGCCAGCCGCATTAACGAAAAGGCTGAACTGGCAGACCGCGCCTTTCAACGCTTTCGGCAAATGCAAACGGAATTTGGTATGAATGCGATCGATTTTCGAGATGCTAAGAAGGAACTGCGGCGACGATTGACAGAACTGAATGATGAATTAAATCGCTATTTGGCAAGAGAGTATGGTGTTGATGCAGATAAACCTGCTGTTTTTGAGAAGTGGCGAGAAAGCCATCAACCGTTTCATTGGTTTATTGAGTTTTACAGCATCATCGATCGCGGTGGCTTTGATGTGATTATCGGCAATCCACCATATATTGAGTCCTCGAAAATAAGGTCTTTATATGATATTCAAGGACTAGCAACATTATCTTGTGGAAATCTCTATGCCATCTGCATGGAACGATCTCTACAAATAATGAAAGATTCTGCATTACTTGGATTCGTTGTACAGCAACCTTTCTCGTCAACGCAACGCATGAAATTGATTAGAAATCTATTATTAGAAAATTCCTCAATGGTCTTATGTAGTACTTATGATGATCGACCGAGTAAGCTTTTTGATGGAATTAATCATGCTCGAATAGCTATTTCGATATCGCAGAAGTCACCAAAAAGCAAGGAATCTAAGGTCTATGTAACTCCTTATGAGAAATGGTATAAAGAGGAGCGAGAACGATTATTTCAAGTTCTCTCTTACTCAGAAAGTAAACAGCACGTTAATTTGGGATGCTTTCCGAAAATCAGTTCTTTCCTAGAATCTGAAATCATTGAAAAAATTATTTCTTGTAAAAATACCTTTTCTAGTTGGATTTCGCCAACCACTACCGAAGATAATATTTACTATAAAATCACTGGTGTAGGTCATTGGTTCACCATCACAGCGAGACCACCCAAATTTCTACGTCAGGGGCAAGAATCTTCGTCTACTAGAGAAAGTTTGATATCTTTTTTCGACAAAGAATCTAGGGGTAGAGCATTATCAGTTCTGAATAGCTCATTATTCTACTGGTTTTATCAAGTCAGGACAAATTGTAGAGACTTCAATCCATCGGACTACAAAACATTTCCAACTCCATTATCTTTGGATGGAGAAGACTTATCTAAGCTATCTGAGAAACTCTGTAAAGCTCTGGATTTATCGAGTACTTACATCAACGTAAATCATAGTCAGACAGGGGCGATTCAGATGGAGCAGTTTAAGCCCCGTGAAGCAAAACCCATCATTGACGAAATCGATCGCGTTCTTGCCCAACACTACGGCTTCACCGCCGAAGAACTCGACTTCATCATCAACTACGACATCAAATACCGCATGGGCAGAGATAGCGAAAGTTAAAAGTAAAAAGTAAAAAGGCAAAAGGAAGACAAGGAGAAAGGAAAAAGGAGATGAAAGATATACGGGAGAGAGCATTCGAGTTTGCGGTGCGGATTGTTAAGGTCTGTCATTGGTGCCAATTTGGAGGAGGCACAGGCAGGACAGAGTAAGGCAGATTTTATTAGCAAAAATGCGATCGCGCTCAAAGAAGCTCGCGAAACCCACTACTGGCTAAAACTACTCAGTGCCACTCAGTGCCACAGATATTCTTCCTGAGAACCGCATCACCACTCTCCAATCTGAAGCAGAAGAAATCATGAAAATCATCGGAGCAATCATTACTTCAAGTAAAAAATAAAAAGGTAAAAGTAAAAAGTGAGGATGAAAAAATGATGATGGGAGATATGAAAAAAACAGAAATAGAACGACTCCAATTTTTTGCCTTTTTACTTTTGCCCTTTGCCTTCCCTCGCGGCATCAAATACCGCATGGGGCGCGATAACGGAGGTGATGACTGATGGCAAAAAATCTGTTCCATGATGTAGTCAAAATTGCCCTGATCAAAGACGGCTGGCAAATCACCGACGATCCTCTTTTCCTCAAAGTAGGTGGCGTAGACTTCTTCATCGACCTTGGTGCAGAAAAACTACTCGCCGCCGAACGCGATGGCAAAAAGATCGCCGTCGAGATCAAAGCTTTCTCAACACCTCCAGCGTTGCTGATTTCCATCTTGCGATCGGGCAATTCATTAACTACCGGGTGGCATTAAAAGTAGTAGATCCAGAACGAAAACTATTTCTCGCTGTTCCAGATATCGCCTACAAAACATTCTTTCAAAAAGAGTTTCCGCGTATGGTAATTGAGCAGTATCAACTTGAACTCTTTGTTTATGACATTGAAAATGAGGTGATTGTTCTATGGCAAACTTAGAAAAACTTCAAACTTATCGCGCCATCATCAAACAACTGCTTGAACAGTATGCTGCCTACAAACCATCCTATGGTGATATTGAAATTCAAACAGTTTTTGACACAGAACACGACCATTATCAGATAGTTGCGATCGGCTGGGACAAAAAAAAGAGAATCTACGGCTGTTCAATTCATCTAGACATTAAAAACGAGAAAATTTGGATTCAGATTAACAACACTGAATTAGATATTGGTCAAGACCTGGTTGAGAGAGGTATCTCCAAAGAAGATATTGTCATTGGGTTTCAACCGCCTTATTTGCGCCAATACTCAGGCTATGCAGCAGTTTAAGCCCATCATTGACATGAATATACCTGCCACGACTCCAGAGTTGCAAACCCTTACCCCTAACGATTCTGCTTATCCGGTAGCACTCACAACCTGCACTGCCTTCAAAAGCCTCCCCCCATTGAGCGCGATCGGCAATCTCAGCCTGATTCAAAAACCTGCGTTCGGCTCTGCCGTACCGAAGGTGGTCGCCCTCTTCTGCTCGATTAAATGCCCTGGCGACCTCATTCTCAAAACCTACGACCTCGCTCAGAGGTTGCGAGATGCAGGAATTCCTGTCATCAGCGGTTTTCACACCCCGATCGAACAAGACTGCCTCAAAATTCTGCTGCGTGGTATCCAACCGATTATTCACTGTCCTGCTCGCAGTATTCACAAAATTCGCTTGTCCTCCGCGCAAAAACAGGCAATTGGCGAAAATCGCTTGCTCCTCATCTCGCCCTTTAGTGCCAGCTACCCCCGCGCTACGCCTGAACTTGCTGCAAAACGCAACGAAATGATTGGGGCGATCGCTCACACCATCTTTGTCGCCTGCGCCGCCCCTAACAGCAAAACCTTAGCGTTTGCCCAACGCCTGATCGCAGCCAGAAAATCTGTGGTTACCTTTGATAGTTCCAGCAACTCATTATTACAAGAGCAGGGCATTGTTGGTTTGGGTGTGGATGCGGTTGTGCAAAGCTGCTTAGACGAGAGAGAGTTCGCTACATCGCGGGAGCAATGGGGCTACGGCGATACAGAACCTATTTTGGACCTTGGATGAGGAAGTAGAGTTAGAAATAAATGGCATATTCGAGTAGCTTAATCGACGCAGAATGGGAAATCATCCAGCCATTGCTGCCTCAAAAGAAGCAAACCAGACCTCCAGTTTGGACAAAGCGACAAATTTTAGATGGCATCCTATATCAACTCAAGAATGGGTGCAACTGGGGCGACCTACCCAAAGACCTCCCTCCCTACTCCACGGTATTTTGGCATTACAGGCTCTAGCACTCAGAAGGGGTGCTAGAGCAAATTAGGGATACTTTACAGGCTCAAGTGCGCGAACAAGTCAAACAAACCTGGACAATGCTGCTGATCGACTCGCAAGCGGTGAAGAACACCTGTAATGCTGGGGTGGAGTCGAAAGGGTTCTGCTTTTACAAAGCCCCCAATGGCATCAAAAGGCATTTAGCGGTCGATACTCTAGAATTCCCGTTCTTTGTCCACTGTACTAAATGGGACATTCCCATCCGACCTGCTTAATTGGGATCTTTTTTCTCAGAAATCTCCTTAACCCCTAAAGGCGGCACCCAGATTCGAACTGGGGGTAAAGGATTTGCAATCCTCTGTCAAAATTTCAAAACGTTTGCTAGGTAGGATTTTGAGGAATACTGAATTGGACTGTAACCATAACTGTGACCAAAACTGATTAATACTACCTCAAAGGTTTACCACTCCTTCACACCACCATGAGAACTTGATGAACTCTAATTGAGTACCGTGTTATGCCCCTTGTCCACACTAAGCAAAGAAGGACAACACAGTAGAACAGACTTTCTTTAAAGCCATGATATCCATTTACGAAACGACCAATCAAGGACAGAAAACACGATCGCTGATTATCGAGTGCTTGGCAAAGGGCGAACTGTCACGGGAAGACCTAGTTTCTTGTGGCTTGACCTACGACCAAGTTCGACGGCAGACCAAGAACCTGTGCATTGAAGGGACAATTAAAAGCCGGATTGAAAACGGAAAGCGGCTGTACAAGATTCGTACAAGCTTTACGCACAGTTCCGTAGTTTCTGCATAGTGAAGTTTCTGGGTTGGTCAATACGGTTAATTGACTTATCACAGGAAACACCATGTTTGCAAATTTATATAAGCTATTCCTGCAAGCCTCGATCAATGGCTTGCTTAATTTTCTCGATCGCATCCTTCCCCCGTTGGAACCAGAACAACCCCTGCTCAAATCAGCAGCACCGGAACTCGCCAAGGAAGAAACACCCTTGGTTCACATCGGCACTTACCCGGTAGGCTCCCATGCTGAGATGTTTATCAGCTTTACCCCAGAACAACCAATCCTCTCAGTTGTAGAACCTGTAGAGCCAGAACCTATCACTGAATTAGTGATTACCTTGCCGCCAGCCCCAAACGATGCCCTAGAAGCGATCGCCGAGGTTCTAATCTGCGCCCCAGGACGAACAGCGCTAGTAGAAGCTTTGTTATGTGAAGCGTGGAGCCAGGGACTCAGAACCTACGCTCAACTGATCAAATATGTCGAGCTTCAGACTGGAACCGGATGCAGCAAGAAAACGGTTTCGGCGTGGAAAAAATCGCGGCGACTGATTGAAACCGAGGAACAGATCGCAGCATGAGAGAGACAGAGATTCAGCAGGTTAGTGATGCACTGCTGAGCGGTGAATCTCTGCTGCTTGTGGGCGAACCGGGCAGCGGCAAAACTACCCTTGGAATGGCAGTGCGATCGCGGCTGGAGAAGGCAGGCTACACCGTGGGCATGGTTGCCTATAGTGGTTCAGCAATTGAACTGCTTAAGGAA
>JBGSWI010000019.1:0-52471 GCA_041752515.1 Leptolyngbyaceae cyanobacterium
AAGGTTGGCCCGCCGGAAAAAGCGAAGTTCCACAGCCACGCAGCATCAGTAGCTCGCTCAACCGCCTTGCCGAAATCAAGGTGCAGGGCAATGGGTCTAAAGCCGTTAGCACAAAGCCTGCGCCAGCAGCAGAGGAATAGCAAATGAGAACCAAATTTAGTAAGCTTGTGGACTCGCTGCACTCCAGCTTCTGGTTTATCCCAACGCTGATGGTTGTGTTGGCGGTTTTGCTCTCATTGGGCGCGATTGGCATTGACCAACAGCGAGAAACCGACATTGTTGGTAATCTAGGTTGGGCGTATGCACTAGGTCCCAGTGGTTCGCGCGCCATTCTCTCTGCGATCGCCGGGTCAATGGTGACGGTTGCCACGACTGCATTTTCGATTACCATCGTGGCGCTTCAGCTTGCGTCTTCGCAGTTTGGTCCGCGTCTGCTGCGTAACTTTATGCAAGATACGGGCAACCAAATTGTATTAGGAACCTTCATTTCCACCTTTGTTTACAGCCTGATGGTGCTGCGAACCATCAATGGGGTTGCAGAAAATGAGTTTGTGCCGCATCTTGCAGTCACCGGCGGGATTGGGCTAGCGATCGCCAGTATTGGCGTTTTGATCTACTTTATCCACCATTCCGCCACCTCTATTCAGGTGGATCACGTCATTTCTAAGGTGGGCGATGAGCTAGATGAACTGATTGATCGGCTCTTTCCTAAACAGATGGGGCGCGGCGCATCGAAGCAGCAACCCGAACCACTCCCCTCTGAGATTCCAACTAATTTCGATCGCGAAGCAGCCGCCATTCAAGCGACTAGCAGTAACTATGTGCAAGCGATCGATCCAGACCAGCTCATGAAAATTTCAATAGAACACAATATTCAGATTCAGCTTCAGCGTCGTCCTGGAGACTTTGTGATTAAAGGCAGTCCACTGGTACTGGTTTATCCCGCAGAATCGGGGGGCAAAAAGCTGGTAAAACCAATCAATGATGCCTTTGTCTTGGGTTCGCAGCGCACGGATCAGCAAGATGTCGAGTTTTCGATTAATCAACTGGTTGAGATTGCCGTCCGCGCCCTCTCACCCGGCATTAACGACCCCTTTACCGCTATTCGCTGTGTTGATCAACTCAGCGCGGCGCTGTGTCACCTGGCACAAAAAGAAATTCCCTCTGCCTATCGGTATGATGACCAAGACAAATTGCGCGTCATTGCAAAACCCGTAACGTTTGCCAATGTGACGGATGCTGCTTTTAATCAGATTCGGCAGTATGGGCAAACCAGCGTCGCCGTGACGATGCGGTTGCTGGAAGCGATCGCTGTCGTTGCTTCTTTTACCCATACCAAAGCCGATCGAGCCGCATTGTTGCGTCATGCCACCATGATTGAACAGGGCAGCCAGGAAGGAATCACTGAAGAGTTGGATCGCCAGGATGTCAAAGAGCGCTATCTAGCCGCCGTGAAAGCGATCGGGCAAACTTGATACTTGGAATCGCTGTTCTTGCTGCTGCTATTGAGGGAAAATGGCAAAGTGCGATCGCCGGTCAGCGATCGCACCCGACTTCTGCGTTTTTATTTAAGTCAGCTATTACTCGAACATAGCAGGTTCACTATCCTCAAAAATGCCGTTGAAAAACGCCACCGTCTGCCTTAGCTCAGCGATGAAAACATCGATCTCCTCGCGAGTGTTGTAGAAGTAGAGGCTGGCACGGGCGCTAGAAGAGATATTCAAAAGGCGATGCAGGGGTTGAGTGCAGTGATGCCCAGAGCGAATGGCAACTCCAGCTTGATCCAATAAGGTAGACAGATCATTCGCATGAACATCGCCTACGGTAAATGCGGCTAAAGCCGCCCGCCCGCTGCCGTCTGCTTTGGGTTTGGGTCCCAAGATTCGCAGGTTGGGAATTTGCTCAAGCTGTTGAAACAGGTAAGCGGTGAGGTCTTCTTCATAGGCGTGAATTTTGTCCATGCCGATCGCGCTGAGGTAGTCAATCGCCGCACCGAGGGCAATTGCTTCCGCGATCGCAGGCGTTCCGGCTTCAAACTTGTGGGGCAGTTCAGCGTAAGTGGAGTGATCAAAAAACACATCCGCAATCATTTCGCCGCCGCCCATAAACGGCGGCATGGCGTTCAGCAGATCCAGCTTGCCGTAGAGGAAGCCAATTCCAGTGGGCGCGCACATTTTATGACCAGAAGCCACCAGCCAATCACAGTCGATATCCTGGACATCGAGTGGCAAATGGGGCGCACTTTGGCAGGCATCCAATAATACTTTTGCGCCATAGCGATGGGCTTCCGTGCAAATTTCCTTCACCGGATTGATGCAGCCCAGTGTGTTGGAGACATGAACCACCGATACGAGCTTCGTTTTGTCCGACAGCAGTGATTTGAACTGGGCAAAATCAAATTCTTGCGTGTCGGTTAGCTGCACAAACTTCAGCACCGCGCCCGTTTTCTGCGCGACAAATTGCCAGGGCACCAGATTGCTGTGGTGTTCCATCACCGTCAGAATAATCTCGTCTCCAGGCTGCAAATTGCTCATGCCCCAGCTATAGGCAACCAGGTTAATCGCTTCGCTGGCGTTGCGGGTGTAAACAATTTCATTGCGGGATGCAGCGTGAATAAAGGCGGCAATTTTGTCCCGTGCGCCTTCATAGGCATCCGTAGCGCGAGAACTGAGGGTGTGCGCCCCCCGATGCACGTTGGCGTTGTCGTGTTCGTAGTAATACCGCAGGGCATCTAAGACCGCGATCGGCTTTTGGGAAGTGGCGGCATTATCCAGGTAGACCAACGGCTTGCCATTCACTGCTTGATTGAGAACGGGGAAGTCGGCATGGACGGTGGCAGCGAGGGATTTAGCTTGAGTGAAGGTCATAAAAATAAAGGGCGAGGGATTAGGGAAAAGGGTGCATATAGGTGCATATATCTGACACCTGATAGCTTAAATGCTCGCTGGTTGTGTCTTTACGAGATCAGCCAGTCGATCTTTCAATGAGGCAACGGGAATGTGATCAATCACTTCATAGGCGAAGGCATAGACCAGAAGTTTTCGAGCGCTCACCTCATCAATGCCGCGACTTTGCAGATAAAACACTTCATCGATATCGAGTTGGCTAACCGTGGCTCCGTGGGCACATTTGACATTATCAGCAACAATCTCAAGTTGAGGTTTGGTATCAATTCGCGCTTTGGGCGACAGCAACAGGGTTTTGCTCAACTGTCCCGCGTTGGTAAGCTGGGCAGCTTTGGGCACCAACACTTTGCCGTTAAAAATTGCGTGGGCGTGATCATCCACAATACATTTGTGAATCTGATGACTGGTGCTGTGGGGCTGGGTATAGGAAATCAAGCTGTGGGTATCGCCGACCTGGTCGCCGGTAATCGTCGTTAGCCCGTTCAACACGGTATCCGTTTGTTCACCCATTGGATAAACTTCCAAGTTATGCCGAGACACCTTACCGCCGAGGCTTATGGCATTGCAGATATAGCGAGAATTTCGCGCTTGAGTTGCGATCGTTTTGCCAATATGAAACGCTGCAACACTGTCGCGCTGAATCCGGGTGTGATTCACTTCGGCACTCTCTGAAACCACAACTTCTGTAACCGAGTTGGTGAAATATACGCCTTCATGCAGCGCGACAAACTCCTCAATTAAGGTGAGCTTGCTGCCAAGTTGGGCAATCACTAAACACCGAGGATGCGCGATCGCAGGTTGAGTGGCAGTGGACACATACAAAATCTGGATCGGCTTATCGATCACCTGATCTTTTTCAACCCAAACCAGTGCGCCATCGGTAAAACTAGCAGTGTTTAAAGTGGTAAAGACTTCTTCTGCTCCCGGCTGTTGGGCGAGATGAGGTGAAAGTTCTTTGAGCGCTGCCGCCGTTGCGAGATGGGTGACCAACACCCCGTCGGGCAAGCCATCCACTGCCGACAGCGCGGGATCATACACCCCATTGACAAACACCAAACGACTGCCGATCGCCTCTGGCAGAATAAAGGGTTGAATGTGAGGAAAGCTTAGGGTGGATGGATCGCTGACTGATTGAAAATCGACTTGTAATAGCGCTGACAAATCTGAAAACCGCCATTCTTCATCCCGCGTGGATGGAATCGCTAGGTCTGGGACTCTTGCGGCGGCGCGATCGCGAATCACGTTTAAGCGAATCAGTGATTCAGGTAATGGAACCCGCAGATTGAGCAGAGATTGCAGATAAGCCGCGCGATCGCCCTTGCCAGAAAATCCCCTATTGCCAACTTCGGAAACGGTAGACAATTCAATCATCGTGCTGCAACCTCTTCTTCGCGAATCCAGGTGTAGCCGCGCTCTTCCAGTTCCAGCGCTAGTTCTTTGTTGCCCGTGGTTACAATTCGCCCCCCTTCCATCACGTGCACATAGTCCGGCACGATGTAATCCAACAAGCGCTGATAGTGAGTAATTAGCACTACTGCGTTATCGGGGGTGGTCAACTGATTTACGCCACCGGACACAATCCGCAGTGCGTCGATATCGAGTCCCGAATCGGTTTCGTCTAGAATCGCTAGCTTTGGCTCCAGCAAAGCCATTTGCAGAATTTCATTGCGCTTCTTTTCGCCACCGGAAAAGCCTTCGTTGACGCTGCGATCGAGAAACGCCGGATTCATCTCCACGACATCCAATTTTTGCTGCACCAAGTCTTCAAAATCGAAGGTATCGAGTTCATCCAGCCCCGCAAATTTGCGCTTGGAGTTATACGCCACTCGCAAAAAGTCGAGGTTGCTGACCCCGGGAATTTCGATCGGATATTGAAAGGCGAGAAAAATACCAGAGCGCGATCGATCTTCCGCTTCCAACTCCAATAAATTTTGCCCTAAATAGGTGATTTCTCCACCCGTCACCGTGTAATCAGGATGCCCCGCCAACACTTTAGAAAAAGTACTTTTCCCCGATCCATTCGGTCCCATAATCGCGTGAATTTCTCCCGCTTTCACTTCTAGATTCAACCCTTTGAGAATAGAAATTCCATCCACTTCAGCCGTTAAATCCTTCACCGACAAAATCACTTCACTGTTCTCTTGAATCACCATTCGACCCCTCTAATTTTCATCTCAATCTTTCCCTAAAACTTTAGATTCAATCACTCCTTGACTCACCATGCCTTTATCTTCACTAATAACTTCAGTAGACTGTTCTGCTCTAATTTGAAAGAGATGCAGAAAAAAGGCTCCTAGGAGTAATAAACGCGATGAGCGACTTTCCCGAAACCATGCAAAGACAGCCCTCACCCTAGCCCTCTCCCAATGGGAGAGGGAAGCGGAAATTTCTGAAAGCCCCTCTCCATCGGGAGAGGGGTTTGGGGTGAGGGCAATTAGTAGCACATCGGGTTAATAAGGGCGGTAAAACAGAGATTTGAACCGCTTTCTCTAAGTAGGGTGGATACTCCATCAAGTTGAAAAAGCCTGCTTGGACGATATCTAGCATTTGTTTTTCCGGGTCAGTCAGTTCTGGTAAATGTTCTCGCCACTCTGTAAAAAAATCGCGATCGTGCACAAGCTCTAACTTGGAATTATCAATCAGGTCGCGAATCGTGACATTTCTAGCTTGTAGAGTTTGAACCATCGCTTTTACCAAAATCAATCTGACACTTTACAACAACATTCGAGCAACATCAGGGCTTTCAGGATTTACGATCAGCCGTTCGCGCTTTGGATCGATCAGCACATCCATTCCCTCCATTGGCATAGCTCCTAACAAAACAGTTTTGGAGTGGGGAACAACCAATGCTTCTACGCTGGTGCGTCGGTTCTGAAACCTTACCTCAACTGGACCAACAACTTCTAAGTTGAGATTAGAGCCGTCCGCCAGTTCTGCTTCAATCTCGGTCACTTTCTGCAAATCCAACTGTCGTTTGACGAACTCTGGAATTGCAAGCATGGTGGCACCACTATCAACCATTGCTCTCACAGTACAGCGATGAATTTGCTCTTCTTGAAGTTGACCTCTGCGGAAAAAAGCTAAATCATCGCCACTAATCAGTTCAATTTCTGCGAATACCAATCCCATGTTTGCTGATTCCATCATCTCAATTCCCCACGAACAGGAATATTGGGTTAACCCACGCTGCCTTCGAGTTTGAGGGCGAGGAGCTTATCGGCTTCGGCGGCGAATTCCATCGGCAGTTGATTGAAGACATCGCGACAGAACCCGCTGATGATCATCGACACCGCATCTTCCGCTGCAATGCCCCGCTGTTTGAAGTAAAACAGTTGGTCTTCCCCAATTTTGGAAGTGGAAGCTTCGTGTTCGACTCTGCCTTTGTCGTTCTGCACTTGGATGTAGGGAAACGTATTTGCTTGGGCATTGTCGCCAATCAACATCGAGTCGCACTGAGAATAGTTGCGCGCGCCTGTGGCTTTGGGATTAATTTTGACCAAGCCGCGATAGCTGTTTTGAGAATTGCCCGCAGAGATGCCTTTGGAAATGATGGTGCTTTTGGTATTTTTGCCAATGTGAACCATCTTGGAACCCGTATCGGCTTGCTGGTAATTGTTGGTCAATGCCACCGAGTAGAACTCGCCCACGGAGTTATCGCCCACTAGCACACAGCTTGGATATTTCCAGGTGATGGCTGAGCCGGTTTCTACCTGAGTCCAGGAGATTTTGGAGTTCACGCCCTGACACAATCCGCGCTTGGTGACGAAGTTGAAGATGCCGCCTTTGCCTTCTTTGTCTCCGGCATACCAGTTTTGCACGGTGGAATATTTAATGTCAGCATTGTCCATTGCCACCAGTTCCACTACCGCCGCGTGAAGCTGATTGGTGTCATACATGGGCGCGGTGCAGCCTTCCAAATAGCTAACGGAACTGCCCTCTTCTGCCACAATCAGCGTCCGCTCAAATTGCCCGGAATCGCCGTTGTTGATCCGAAAATAGGTGGATAGTTCCATCGGGCATTGAGTGCCCTTGGGAATATAGACGAAAGAGCCGTCGCTGAAGACTGCCGCGTTGAGTGCCGCAAAATAATTGTCTGCAACGGGCACAACGCTGCCTAGATATTTTTTGATTAGTTCAGGGTGATCGTGAACGGCTTCGGAGATAGAGCAGAAGATAACGCCGACTTCCCCTAGTTTTTCTTTGAAGGTGGTAGCGATCGAAACACTGTCAAAAATCGCATCCACAGCCACGTTGCTCAGCCGCTTTTGCTCAGAGAGAGAGATACCCAACTTCTCAAAGGTGTCGAGCAGTTCAGGATCGACTTCATCTAGGCTCTTTTTCTTCTCGGTTACTTTAGGCGCAGAGTAATAAATGATGTTTTGGTAGTCGATCGCCGGATAGCCCACCTCTGCCCAGTTTGGCTCCGTCATCTTCAGCCATTGGCGATAGGCTTTGAGGCGAAACTCCAGCATAAACTCAGGTTCATTTTTCTTCTTAGAAATTAAACGAACTACGTCTTCACTTAAGCCACGAGGAATCGTATCGGATTCAATGTTAGTGATGAACCCGTATTTGTAAGGCTGATTGACCAGGTTTTGAACGGATACAGTCATCGAAGTGTTCTCTCTGAGGGATCGGATTTTGAAGGAAAAAACTGTAGATTGCAGATTTGCGGGGGGTCTTTAATCTTTAATCTTCAATCGGCTTCTAAAGGGGTTATGCCTGATTGGTAGTGGCGCGGATTTCATCTATGGAGATTTCTTGTTTGTCGCCCACAAAAGGATTGTCAGTCGTGAGGAACAGCATACAGTGGCATTCTTTGCGTTCCCGCATCGGCACACACGGGCAGTTCCAATAGACGGCAGCCGCTTCAGCTTCCTTGTCTTCATAATGGCGGCAAGGGCACAGGGGAGCGCCCAAATCATCTTTGTGCTTGGCGAGTCCCTCAATGACTACGGCAGTCACGCTCAGGTCAGAGCAAAAGTAAGTGCCTGTGCGTTTAGCATAGGTTTCTGAAAAGTTCTTCATTGCCTCCAAACTTTTTTCGGAAGCTTGATTAGGTTTCGTTTGAGTGTTCATGAGGCAGGTAACGCTATAGCAAGTGGGATAATGTATCAAATGAATTTTATAATTAAAACAACATCTTTGTTGCTTAACCTTATTGTAAAACACTTTAGAAACAGTTTTGTTGCTAAAGTTAGCTATAGACTTGAATAATTATCAGTAAGTCTTGACTCTACTTGCCAGAATGACGACCACTCAGCAGCCTTCAACGAAGCAAGACATCCTGCAATACCTTTTGAAGCAGGGGCAAGCCACCGCTCAAGATTTGGCTGAGTATTTGCATATCAGTCCTCAAGCCGTTCGCCGTCATTTGAAAAGTATGGAGGAGGAAGGGTTAATTGTGCATGAGTCGGTGCAGGCAAGCATGGGTCGCCCTAGCCACACTTACGGCTTAAGCCAGTCTGGGCGCGATCGCTTTCCCGATCGCTATGATCAGTTTGCAATTTCTTTGTTAGATACGCTAGCAGCAACCGTGAGCAAAGAGCAGATGAAATCAATTCTGCAAAAACAATGGGAGCGGAAGGCGTTGGAATATCGCGATCGCATCGGGTGCGGTTTGCTCAAAGATCGAGTGAGTAAGCTTGCTGCGATTCGTCAGGCAGAAGGATATATGGCAGAGTGCCATTCTATAGATGGGGATGGGGCGGCGGCAGAGGGCGATCGATTTGTGCTGACAGAGCATCACTGCGCCATTTCTCAAATTGCAGAATCGTTTCCTAGCGTATGTGGGCATGAGTTAGAAATGTTTGCTGTGGCGCTGCGAGACTGCACCGTAGAGCGGACTCATTGGCTGGTGAATGGAGAACATCGCTGTGGTTATCTGATTCAGCCGAAGTCATAGTGATTGCATGGAATGACAGCGGGCGATCGCATCACACCCTTTGAAATCAGATCAGCTTTAAAGTTCTTGATTCAAGATTCCTCGCTTTCTTCAGGCGTTAGGTGACTCTCGATTTGAGCATTGAGCAAGCGATTTTCGTAGCGCCGATTGCGACGACGACCTTTTGCCGGAGTGGCTCTTTTAACAGCCCGTTTATCATTCACAATATGATTGAGATCTGGCACATCGTCCCAATCTTGAATATCGTCAGGAGAAGTCCGCTTCGTCATAATTTCGTGAATAGTGGATAGTTTATTACAGTATTCCAATCCTATCGATGACAAAAGACTCTATGCAACCTGGTTCTGATTTTTTAACGCTTGATGAATGTGCTGAAGTGGACAAAGCGCTGCTCACCTCGCACGATAAATTTACGACGCGAGTGACGATTTATGCGCTGCGATCGCTGAAACAAATCGCTCAGCAAGCTAACACTTCCATCGCCGCTCTGGAATCGACGCAAATTGAAGCGTGGGTATATCAAGATGCTAGCTTGCAAAAAACTGGAGACCGCGAATTTCGCCAATTTTTTTCGCAGCTCGTGATTTCATCCCTTAAACCCTTGAGGCGCATCGCTAGGGAAGCCAATAGTGATATCGAAAGCTTAGCGATCGCTCAAGTGGTGACCTGGTTTGAAAAAGAGGCAAAGAAAAAGCTAGAGAAAAATTGACTGAGCGATTAATCTATTCGTTGTTTTGCCGAGCCACTTTGCGCTGAGCCGCAGCCTGTTCAAAAGTTCGTTCGGTTTCGTCTTCTAGATGAGTTTTGTAAACATCAGCATCTGAGCCAATAATTTGGGCGATCGCCTCAGAGTGCAACACCCGATTCGCCACCGAAAGCGAATCGGTCAATCTGCCAAACAGAGCAATCACTTCCTCCAAATGCTGCACATCTTCCTGAACTTGGGCAGTCTCCTTAGCATCTACGTGCACCCGGTTGAGCAGGTTACCCTGCTTCAGCTTATAGCGGGAGTGGGTAGCTTTGAAGTAATGATGCAGTTGACTCACGGTTGACGCGATCGATTCACCATCATCCAAAAAATTCAAATTATCATTACTCATGAGAAAATCAGCTAAAACAGACGGTTTGCTATGCAACATTCAAAACCAACATCGCAAGTTTGATAATTCACTCGCCATGTCACAGAATGCTTTCACTATTTTAGGGATAACGAACCAAACGAGCAAAGATTATGGCTTACGAACTGCATCGCTTTTTGTGGTGGTTTTGGTAACCTTTTTAGCAGCAGATCTTTTGCGAGTGCTGACTGGCGCTGCATCTGGCTCAACAATGGGCAAAACAGGCTCTAACAACATTTGGTGCAAATAACTCCGGAATGCTGGGTCAAGATATTGCTGCCGCACCCGATCCCAATCGGCTAATGCGTCCGATCGCGTTTGCTGAATCGTAGCTTGCAAGGCTGGCATTTCAGCCCGTTTGGGCAAATATTCCTTTAAAAGATCTTGCAGCACATAGCTGTCTTGCAGTTTACCCAAATTATCTTGCAGCAATTTTATTTCTTGAATCCAATTCTGAAAGGGTTGACTATAAAACGGGATAAAAAACTCTGCCTGATAGCGCACGTGCTTACACGCCTTTCGCAAATCGTGGAGGAGTTCGCCCGCAGCGGTTGAAGAGCCACTCGCCGGGATTAACCAACCGGGATGCAGCAACAAGTCGGCAAGGAGCGGACTGAGCAGATCCGGCAGCAAGGGAATGATCGGCAGGGTTGCCAAAGAGGTATATTCAGGATTTTCTAGCCAATCTTGATAGCTGGTTTTAAGATCTTGGTAGCGCGATCGCGCGAGAGTATGTTCAACCACCGCAAAGGCTTGCCGACGCTGTTTGTATAGCACTTGCAACGCTTCATGCAGCAAATCCTCTTCAACTCCATCCACTAAGGGCAAGTAGGTTCCTTCTAATGCGGCAATTTGTACATCTAAGTCACGCAGGTTACCCAAGATTTTAGCGATCGCGCTGACACGTTTCGGGTTAGCGTTCTTAGGTATCTGCACTGCCATTCCAAACACCTGAAACGCGGTTCGCAGTTTGCGCGTTCCCACTCGCATCCGGTGTAGATCTTCTGGATCGGTGTCGGCTAAAACTTTCTTTTCATATTTAAATATGCTGAGGTATTGTTCACTAAGGACTAAATGAGCATAGTCGCCCAGTGTTAATACCTGATCAATTGGTGATGCAGCCTGAGACAAAGTTTTTTGTGCAGTTTTCATAAAACCTGAACCGAAAAAGTGAGAGTCATATAGTATAAGCGCTGAATCAAAGATATGGGTTAACCTTTACTTAAACTTAGCGATCGCAGTTTGGGATTAGGGCAAAATCCAAACGTTGAAGTAGAAGTAGCGCAGCCCTATTGCCACCCTTAAAGCTTGATGATCTAGATATGACAACCGCGATTCAAACGGGATGCCAATGATGAGCAGATGGCATCCTATCCAAGCGACGCAATCTTGTAAAAATTGGGGTAGTGATAGTAAGTGAATTCGAGGATTGACTTGAATGGATGCCCGGACTGTTGCGACCATCCCAAATAACTCCATCCCAGTCAAGATCACAGTCGAGCGCAAGAATCGTCGGCATCACCAGACTGTTTGAATGAGGAATCATCGATCGACCTCTTCATCGATCTGCACAACCCCAGCAGAAAAAAGCTAAATATAAGGTAATCTACTCTACGCAGAGATGAGTTGCATGGAATGAATCGACCCGATACCAACGTTTATCACTACGCTGCAAAATCCTTTCAGCATCTAGACACAATTACAGCGCTGTTTGTAGCAGTTCTATTGATTTCTAATGTGGCTTCCACAAAAATTGTAATTGCTGGACCTTTCACCTTTGATGGCGGCACCTTGCTGTTTCCAATCAGCTATATTTTTGGGGATATTTTAACGGAAGTTTATGGATATCGGCGATCGCGTAAAGTAATTTGGCTCGGTTTTTTCTCAGCTATTCTCATGTCTTTCACCTTCATCCTAGTAGGAGCATTGCCGCCTGCACCCGAGTGGAAATTTCAGTCAGCCTATGATCAAATTTTAGGATTTACGCCACGAATTGTGATTGCCAGTTTGATTGCTTACTTTGCCGGAGAGTTTTCAAACTCGTTTATATTAGCCCAATTAAAAATATTGACTCACGGTAAATATCTTTGGCTTCGCACGATGGGTTCGACCTTAGTGGGGCAATTGATTGATACTGCAATTTTTAGCGCGATCGCGTTTGCCAACGTCATTCCTACTTCATTGCTAATTACATTAATCGTGTCAAACTATATATTTAAGTGCGGGGTCGAACTTGTGTTTACGCCAGTGACTTATGCCCTCACTCACTGGTTAAAGCGGCAAGAACAAGAAGATTACTTTGATGTAGAGACGAACTTTAACCCGTTTCGGATTGAGAGTTAAATCCAAACATTGCCCTGCGCCAATCTCAATTAAAAAATTTCTGAATGATCCACTCCCTGGACGAGCATGATACACTTGTACTAATATCATGGGTATTTACGGTGTCTTAACACTGTAATCGTCCGTTGTTTGCACAGGTGGTTATCCTCAGCTATGGAAGAACAGAAACCACGGATTCAGTCGCCTTCACTTTTCCACCCGCCTTTGGTGCGCCCACTTTATTCAGAAAATGGGCATGATCCTACGCCATCTTCTGATGGCAATCTGGTGCCAATGCCTATTCAAAATCCCATCACTGAAGATGAACGTCGATCCTCCAGGGCTGCCAAACGAAAACAGCATGACGGAATTGAAGGCAAAATGCGGGCTACGGGCAGCAAAAATATATTGAAGACGGTTCGACACAATCAATCCATGCAGCATCGGTATGCAGATGAGTTGAAACGGCTAGAAGCTCATGCTCAAAGAATTCATCAAATTCTTGCCGATCGCTCTAGGGAAGATGCGCGTCATGAAACCGTGCCTATGGGTGCCGCCGATGTCAGCCCTCCTCATTTAGCCGATTCTCAAGCCGCCATTTCTTCCCCTAAAGAGCAGCCCGTTCAGCGATCGCGTTCCACTCAACCGCCCAAAAATCAGTGGCAATCTCCCACTCCAATTGAAGAACAACCGATAGGAAGCTTAAAATCTCAGCCATCTAGCATTCATCAACGATTGCTTGAACTGGGATTATATTTAAATGAAGCAGGCTCCCTCAGCCCTTTTTCTGAACCATCTCATCATTCAGAAAAAGGAAAGGGTGACCTTGGGCAATCGCTCACACCGCCAGCCGCCAGCCCGTTGCCACCGAGTCAATCCTTCACTCAAGTGCGGGAAAATTTGTCGAGTGAAACTTGGGATCAAAAGCCAGCACCGAGCGCCAAAATTGAGAATTTCCTTGACCGGGGCAGAGAAAGTCCCGCCAATCGACATCCACATCCACCCCGTTCTCGCTCCCGATCTTCTTCGCTACTTACCTTATTGCACCGTTCTTTACGAAAGTGGGGCGGAGGTTTGCGCGATGGGCGATCGCTAGAACTACCCCGTAGACCCATTGATCGGATCAGCGATGCTGCATTGTGGATCGCAACTGCGGCAATCGTTCGGGTTGGATCTCGTTATGTCCTCTCAGCATTTCCTGTTCTTTCACCCGTTTTTCTAATTCTGATGCTAGCTCCGGCGATCGCTGCCCTATCTCTAATCGTGTGCCTTCCCAAAGTAGGCTGGCTTCCCTACTACCGACTGTTTCTGATCATGGTGGGATTGGTGGTTGGCGGCAAGCTTTAGGAGAAAATCATGGAAACACCCAATTTTTGGCACCTAAATTCTAAACGGATCATGGCAGGTGGTTCTCTGCTGATGGCGATCGGCTTGCTGATCGATCAATTTGGGGGCTTACCTTTCTTTGGCAATCGCAAGAGTATCGGTGAAGCGTGTCAACAGGTCGTTCAATCTAGCGCGGTGCTATCTAAAAAGCAGGTGGTGCAGCTATTGGCAGTGCCAGAAGGTGACAAAAAGCAACGGATTCGCGACATTGTTAGTGAACCGTACTGCCAACTTTCGAGTTTGCAAATTCGGGCTGGAGCGATCGCCCTACGGGAGGCTTATCCACTTGAGTTTGAACCCCAAACTTGGTTAATCGTGCTCTATGAAGGAGAACAGTACACGGGCTATCGGTTTTCTATCCGATGACTGCGGCATACTTGCATTCCTAGATTCAGCAACGCCGCCTACAAAAAAGCCTGGTTTAACCAGGCTTTTTTAAGTTATTCAGAAAAACATCGCCAATTTATTTCACTTCACAGGTGAGGGGGCAAGCGGCATAAACTGAATAATTCTGCGGATTAGACTGACCACTTAACCAGGGTAACCAACTGACATCGCTGGGGTGAGTTCCTTGCAAAGTTAGCATGGCTGCCGCAATCATCACGCCAATTAACTGAACTGTAATAAAGCTGCCAACAATCATCACCAGACCCATTCCGGGCAACACTTCATGCAGAACCATGGCGAGCAATGAACCAACCGTCACGATTAAAATTCCAACTGGAAATCCAGCGATTAGCAAGCATACGGTTAAAATTGCAGTCCACAATAAAAAGCTTTTTAGCATCAAGCCATAGTTTGATTGGTCGATAGTCTGGCTTTGGGAAATGGTCATGCTTAACTCCTTAATTAAAAATAAATTAGCTAAATTTGAACAAAAAACAAATGATACGAAAATGCCATCCAGACATCTGGATCGCTTCAATGAATTTATATCAGTGTATAGAAGGATGATTAGAAGATGAGATTTCCTCAAAAAAGATTACGTATTTTAGTGAAACTTAATCATTGGTTTTTATTGCCGCACGACTTGTTGTAGGGTTTCTACAAATGATGGATAGGAAATGGCGGCGGCTTCGGCACGTTGGATTGTTGTAGTTCCTTGGGCAGTCAGGGCGGCGATCGCCAAGCTCATCGCAATTCGGTGATCGGTGTGGCTGTCTACTTCAGTGCCCGTGAGAGGCGTACCCCCCACAATTTCCATGCCGTCGGAGCGTTCGGTAATGGTGGCTCCCATCTGATTGAGTTGAGTTGCCATGACGGTAATGCGATCGCTTTCCTTCACGCGCAGTTCTGCTGCATCTCGAATCAGAGTTGTGCCACGGGCAAACGTCGCCGCTACCGCCAATATGGGCACTTCATCGATCAATTTAGGAATCAAGTCTCCGCCAATGGTGCAGGCTTGCAGTGGGGCATCTCGCCCTTGACGATAGCGAACTCGCAAATCTGCCACCGGTTCTCCAGCGACTTCCCGCACATTTTCCTGAGTAATATCTGCGTCCATCATTGCCAACGCTTCCAAAATGCCGGTGCGGGTAGGATTCACCCCAACATTTTCAATGGTGAGATCTGATCCAGGCACGATCGCCCCAGCCACCAGCCAAAATGCCGCCGAGCTAATATCTCCTGGCACCACGACGGTTTGTCCCCGAAGGGTTGCTTGCCCGGTCACCGTGGCGCTATGGGTATCGGGATCAACATTGATTTCGGCACCAAAAGCCTTCAGCATCCGTTCGCTATGATCCCGTGAGAGAGCCGGTTCTGTGACGGTCGTTTGCCCTTCTGTCATCAGCCCCGCTAGCAAGATACAAGACTTTACCTGAGCAGAAGCGATCGGTGAGTGGTAGTGAATCGCCCGTAGGGCTTGCCCGCGTACTGCCAAGGGTGCCAATGAACCCTCCTTGCGTCCCCAAATTTCGGCACCCATTTGCTGCAATGGCTTAACAACCCGCGACATTGGGCGCGATCGCAGAGACCCATCTCCCGTTATGGTAAAAAATCGCTCAGGATGGGAAGCCAAAATCCCTAGCATCAGTCGCAGCGTCGTCCCAGAGTTTCCGGCATTCAACACATCTAGCGGTTCGATGAGGCTGCCCAATCCAATTCCACGAACCCGGACTTCATCACTGTTGAGCGCTGAAATTTCGGCACCCATTGACTGAAAACAACGGGCAGTACTGCGTGGATCTTCGCCTAATAGCAAGCCGTGGATCACTGTTTCACCTGTTGCCAATGCTCCCAACATGAGCGCTCGATGAGAAATGGATTTATCCCCTGGTACTCGAATCTTGCCTTGCAACGAAAGCCCAGATAACGGGGGAATAATTGTCAGGTGGTGCTGATATTCCGCTTGGTTCAGGGTAATGATCTGGGTAACTGCCATGGGGATCGGCTAGACTGCCATTTGAACTGCGTTAGTAATACTACCGCTTAATCCTCATGCTGACTCAACTTCGCCGACCCATTCATTTATTATTTAGTGCTGACGGTTTGCCAATTTCAGAGCTAGAGACAGTTGGCACGCTTTATCAACAGGATCGCGATCGCTATCATCTGGTGTTCACAGAGCCGCTGGTCATGGATTGGGATCTGCGATCGCAGATTTTAGAAACTTCTGCCGTCACAACGCTGATCACCACCGCAGTGCCAACTCCGCGCCTCTTATGGATTGAGTTTTCGCCCTACCGCGTCACCATGACCATGCAAGGAAACGGTCAGTTTAGCTATCGCCATCTGTTTGAGCCGGGAGTGCTGGGGCTTAGCCGCTATTTTTTGCAAGATGATACGCGGCTCAACCATGAGTTGCGGTTGCGTAACTTTACTCGAAATCTGCACATGAAGGGAAATCCACTGCCTACTTACCTGTTTTTGGAGTACGAGCTTCGGTGCGATCGCCTTCAGCTTGGGCAATATACTTTAAGCTTAGAAATTCATCATTAGTTAGAATTATTGGCTGCGACTATCCGGCGGTGCTGATGGGAACGAATCATCCAGATCATCCGATGATTGCATGGACATTTCTAATTGACATAAACGTGCCTTACGCTGCATGGCTTGAAAAATATTGTAGAAGCCATTGACGCGAGAAGGCGTGAGGCTAACATCCAACCCTGTATCTTTAATGAAATCGGGAGTAAGCTGAGAAATTTCTTGAGGAGTCAAGCCATTTAAGCCTTCAACCAGCAATGCTACTAACCCTTTGGTTAACTGAGCATCGGAATCTGCTTGAAATATGACTTTTCCATCCATCAAGGCGGCGATGACGAAAACTTGAGACACACATCCTGGAACTTTGTTCTCAGACGTTTTTTGATCCTCTGAAATCGCTGGCAACCGTTTGGCAAGCCAGAGAAGATATTCATAGCGGCGCTTCGGATCGGTTGTTTGCTGGAGGCGACGAACACTCTTTTCTAAAACGGGTGGCAATGGCACAGAGGAGGTAGACATTGGGAGGTTAAGCAGGCGATCGCGCCATAAACACTATTCACTACTACCTTAACGCGCCACGGAGAGACTCTTTAAATGGAAAGACAATCTAAGAGAGCATACTGCGCAACTGGCGAAGCGATCGTACACAAGCAGGACAATCACACCCAAATAGGGCGATCGTGGCATCGCTTTCTTCCTCACTCATATCAAATGAAGTCGCGGTTACATCATCGATTTCGGCTGCATTCCGCACACTAGCAGCCGATTGGGTAATATCAAAAACCTTAGCGGTTGCTGACGTGACCCGCTTGCAGGTAAATTGAGTGTCTGTATGAGTCCCCGCACGGAGGCAAGTGGTTCCCTTAGAAACGGGCACCCAGGCAGGTTTATTCGCTTGAGCCGGTTGAACCATAATCACCGACGCAATTGAAGCAAATGTCGCTGGGGAGAGGAGCAAAAGCCGTAAGAATTGATTCATAGTGATGGGGCAGCGTGAAGAAAAACGCAGCGTATTAAAACCTGCTAATTATTCCACATCAATGGGTAAGTGATCCGAAAACTTTGAAAAGATCCAACATCACTCGAATTCAGCAGTGCAAAGATGAATGAGCTAAAGCACTTGCCAAGTTTGAATGAGCCACTTGCCATCTCGTCGCACCAAGTTGTATTGAACCCGTAAATTATCGGTTTGGGGCGATCCTTCGACCTTGCCATTCCGATAAATCTCAGTCGTTTCTTTGACGTTAGCAATGACTGTTGCCTCGCTTGCCGCGACCGAAACTGACGGAGTTGAGGGCGTTGTGTTTAGTGCAGTGGCGCTGTCGGCAGGCAATGGACTAGGGCTTCCTGCGAGTGGGGTGGCTTCTGGGCTAGGACTGGGCGCACTGCTATCGGAGAGGGCGATCGCTGGAAGCAGTTCAACACTTTCAACAACGACATCGTGTTTATACACTCGATACTCACTGTTGCGCTTGAGATCTTCTGCATCGGTGCGCCACGCAGAAAGGCTAGGATCTACCAGAATTGTACTCAACTGATCCATTTCATAAGTAGACCCCATTGCCTTAGATTTTGCTGCTAGCCATGAGGAAAGGACTGATTGAGCCGATACTTTATCCAAAGTTGCGGCTGTAATGGGCGCGATCGCACCCTTCCCCAAGTCCATCAGCGGTTTGTCTAGCTGCACCAATAGTTTTTCATCTTGCTGTTGGGCAATTTGCCCAGAATTGGTTTGCCATCCTTTCGCCAGCCAAGAAAGGAAAAAGCCTAAGGCAACGACTCCTAAAAGCGCCAATCCGGGCAGGAACCAGCGGGCAAACTGTGGCGCAATTTTCCTTCGATCCGTTCGATGGTTTCGATTTGAACCGCCGCCGGGGGATGAATGGGGGCGATCGCTCTGATCAATAGAACGAGAGATCTCCTGCTGTCCTTCGAGCACTGCTTCACCATCTCGCTCTGCCATTGGCATCAGTGAGCTACCGGGCACATCAGACCCTAACGTTGCGGTGGCGGAGCGGGAAGTAATTCGAGCTTTTGCTGCTGCAATGAGTGACGCTTGCTCGGTTTCTCGCTCCCTTATTTCTCGCTCCCTTATGTAAGAATCAGAATTGGCACTAGCTTCACGACTTTCCATAATAGGATGTGACCCATTTCCCGACGCATAAACCGCGTTGCCCCGATCAGGCACACCTCGATTGGGCAGACCTGTAGCGACTGGAGACCAGAAGGGTAATTGCCGATTAGCCACTTCCACATCGGGCAACTGTTCTAAATAGCTTTGGACATGAGCATTAGCAAAATAGTCCTTCAGCACCGCCTGACATTCTGTCAAATCTCGAAAATGGGGAAACACCTCATCTTGAAACCAGCGCTCTGCATATAGACAAAGCCCAGGCAACAAATCAGGTGATTCTTGAGAATGCTGACGAATAAACGCGATCGAGTTTTGCTCTTGGCTGAGTTCTAGCGCCTGACTGGCTTCCTCCGTTTGACCCAGCAACAGCGAACAAACTGCCTTCTCTAGGTTTACGTCTTGGCGATCGCTCAGGCGAGTCAAATATTGTTTTGCCCGCAGCACCAACTCTGGGTAATGGTCAGCAAACCCTCTTGCCAACAGGGCATACACCGCCAGATAGGTTGCCACCGCCGAAGGACGATTGGCTTCTCGCTCAAACAAATATTGCTGTTCTTCCGCCGTTAGATAAGCCCGGATCTGCTGAATAAACCGCAAAAAATCGTCTACATTTAGCCCAGATTGATCGTCATTGGCTCCATCAATGCCGCCGCGATCGTGGAGCATTGCCTGCAAAAGCCCAATGCCTTTGCTCCGAGCCTCTACCATTTCCTCAGACATTGCGAGCAATTCTAATACGCGGTAGGGGCGCAATCGATACAAGTCAGATTGAATCTCTCCCCGCACATTCGCGAACAAACCTTCTCGTAGCAAAAGCTGTTGTCCGGTTTCCAGAGCTTCACTGGCGTTTTCATACTGAGTTTGCTGCCACTGCTCCCGCCCTAGTTCGAGACACGCCAATGCTACCGTCAGCACCACATCTGAAAAGACGATGGCAGGCTCTCCATACTGCCCGTCTTTTAAGCTAGCGGTTCCTCCGGTTAAAAAAGGTCGCCCCAGCTTAAGGACTAGCTCATACTCTCCCAATTCTTGCAAAATTAACAGTGCGCCAATAAATTGAGGTTGCTCAATTTCGATGCTAGGGGCGTGGGGGTCGATTTCGGCAGCCTCGTTGGCTCCCACATAAGCGGAGGGGGCGTGGGCTGAGAGGAGATCTGTTTCGGGTGAAAATTCGTAGGTTTTGGCAAGAAAACTGGCATCATACTGCTGTCGATGTTCTAGATCAAATAGCACCGCATAAGCCTGATCAATCAGTTGCTTCCGAGCGGTAATTGCCGCATCAGAATATTCTCGCCGGGGCAACTGCAACGTGCGATCGCGATGAGCTTGTCGCAACTGGTCGTTGGTCGCCTGAATGGGCAAGCCCAAAATTCGATAGTAATCAAGCGGAATACGCACAGGAGACTTCCCCAACGGTAAGAAGCAAGTTAAGCTATGGTAGCGTCTCACAGCATCCTGTCAAGATGCAAAGGAGATAGGCAGTTGATCGGCTAGTTCGCTCTACCGAGTGAAAGCTTACCTCTAAAATAAGCAAATATTCCGGTTAGCAACATAAATTCTAGGAAAATTGTTAAAGCGTGTCTGAGGTCAAAACAGCGCCCATGGTTCAGGAAAGAACGGTTCCCAGTTTTCCATCCGCGATCGCAACCATCACTCAAGAAGAAGGGATGGTTCTTTATGAAGACATGATTTTAGGGCGTTTCTTTGAAGACAAGTGCGCTGAAATGTATTATCGCGGCAAAATGTTTGGATTTGTCCATCTATATAATGGGCAAGAAGCCATATCCAGCGGAGTCATCAAAGCGATGCGCCCCGGCGAAGACTACGTTTGTAGCACCTATCGTGATCACGTCCATGCGCTCAGTGCCGGGGTGCCAGCGCGCAATGTCATGGCAGAGTTATTTGGCAAAGCCACCGGTTGTAGCAAAGGGCGGGGTGGTTCTATGCATCTGTTCTCTGCCGAGCATCGCTTCTTAGGTGGATTTGCTTTTATTGGCGAAGGCATCCCGGTCGCGACTGGAGCCGCTTTTCAGTCGAAGTATCGACGGGAAGTGATGAAGGATGAAGGCGCTGATCAAGTGACTGCCGCTTTTTTTGGAGATGGTACAACCAACAACGGTCAGTTTTTTGAATGTCTAAACATGGCGGCATTATGGAAACTACCCATTTTATTTGTAGTAGAAAACAATAAGTGGGCGATCGGCATGGCGCACGATCGATCAACGGCTCAGCCAGAAATTTATAAAAAGGCGAGCGTATTTGGCTTACCCGGTGTTGAGGTGGATGGCATGGATATCATGGCTGTCCATACAGTAGCTCAAGAAGCCGTAGCTAGAGCGCGTGCAGGTGAAGGTCCTACTTTGATCGAATGCTTAACCTATCGCTTTCGAGGGCATTCACTAGCAGATCCAGATGAACTGCGCTCTAAAGCCGAAAAAGAACTCTGGTTTGCACGCGATCCGATCAAAAAGTTTTCGGCTTATTTGATTGAACAAAATTTAGCAACCTTAGATGACCTGAAGGCGATCGAGAAGAAAATTCAGACACAAGTTGATCAAGCTGTTGAATTTGCTTTGGAAAGTCCTGAGCCTGACCCTGCCGAGCTTTATCGGTATATTTTTGCCGAAGATTAACCGAAGACTAGCAACAGTCTAAAAGCTGCGATTCTGAGGATGTATCGTTTATTGTTACGATCCTGTTACAATGAGGCGTAATCCATCAGATTTTTAGTACGTTTAGTTTTGGCTTGAAAAAACTCGGTTCTTGAAAAGGGAAAAAAGAGCGAATTAATGATCAATCGATAGGTAGAAATTCTGTTTCAGCATGGCATGGGCAGACTTACCGTGATACCTTAATGGATGGCATACGTACTCAAGCAAAGCAACACATTCGAGCAACCCCTCAATTTGTTCACCGATTTATATTTTAAGTCTTGCGTAACAGCCATGCTATCGCAGCCGTGTTTAATCAGCGCAACCAAAGAACTTGTGAGCCACTGTAGTTTTGCTTTAGTAAGCTGTGTTTTAAGTATTGGTTTAATTCAAGAAACAGTTTGGCTTTGGCTAGGCTTCGGGTGCATACATTACCGCGTGACATACTGCGTTAGTACAAAAAGTTTGTTTAGTTAATATCCAAGTCGGAGGTATCTTCAATGTCCGTTCGTCTATACATAGGCAACTTATCGGAAGAGTTAACTCGTCAAGAGCTTGAGGAAGTTTTTGTAGAATTAGCTGATTCAATCTCTACCAAACTGATTACTGATAGAAAAACGAATAAATGTAGAGGTTTTGGCTTTGTAACCGTTAAAACAGATGAAGAGGCAGATGCATTCATCGAGAAGTTTAATGGGCACATTTTGAACGATAACCCGATCAAAATTGAGAAAGCGTTACCTCGAACTAAGGAGAAGGAGGATGAGTTGCAGCCTGTAGCGAGTGCTTCGGTTCCTGCACCCAGTGGAGCGCGTAAAGCTGGCGTAGCCAAAGGAGCTAATACGAAAGCCCGTAAAGGTGGAACTGCTAGCCCTGACCTAGAAAGTGTCCAGCCTGATCCACGATGGGCGCAAGATTTAGAGAAGCTCAAACAGCTTTTGGCTGCTCAAACGAGCAACTCCTAGCTGCACGAGTCTGTTGAATAGTTTCTCAGTTAAGTGCTTTCTCAGTCCTGTATGGGATAAGTTTGAGTTCTGAATTTATCCTGATGAATTTTTGGGTGTCCAAAAAAAAAGCGTCTATGTGGACTCGCGATCGCGTGCGGCTAGATGCCGATGTGTATCGTCCTGACGGGGATGGAGAATTTCCGGTGCTGCTCATGCGACAACCCTATGGGCGGGCGATCGCATCCACGGTAGTTTATGCTCATCCCACTTGGTATGCCGCCCAAGGATACATGGTGGTCATTCAAGATGTGCGAGGACGCGGCACCTCAGAAGGAGAGTTTCAGCTATTTGCTCACGAAATTGAGGATGGTTACGACAGCGTGCAATGGGCGGCAAATCTTCCTGGCAGCACAGGCTTGGTAGGAATGTATGGCTTTTCTTATCAGGGCATGACGCAGCTATATGCTGCGTCTGGCAAGCCACCCGCACTCAAAACCCTGTGCCCTGCTATGCTTGCCTACGATGTGTATCGCGATTGGGCATATGAGAATGGCGCTTTGTGTTTACAGGCAAATCTAAGTTGGGCGTTGCAACTAGCGGCTGAAACGGCTCGGCTTCAGCAGGAGGAAGCCGACTTTTGCGCCCTTGCCAAGGCAGCCAAGAATTTGACCTTTGACGAAATGATGCCCGTGCGATCGCGCATTCTCAACGAACTTGCCCCGACCTCGTTTTATCATGAGTGGCTAGCGCATCCTCAGCCCGGTGCCTACTGGGAAGCCCTCTCACCCCAAACTTATCTGCAAGATGTAGATTTGCCGATGCTCCATATTGGCGGCTGGTTTGATGCCTTTTTGCGGGGCACCCTTAGCCTTTACAAGCAGATGGCAAGTCGCAGCCACTCCCCCCAAAAAATGATTGTCGGTCCTTGGGCACATTTGCCTTGGGGGCGGCGGGTTGGCGCGATCGATTTTGGCATGGAAGCGAATAACCCCTGCGATCGCCTGCAAATTCGCTGGTTTGATCACTTTCTCAAAGGCAAGGATACCGACTTGCTCCACGAACCGCCGATTCAGCTATTCGAGATGGGCGCAAACCGATGGCGATCGCTGGAGGCTTGGAACTCCGCCAAACCCACCCCCTTTTATCTCGACAGCACCGGACTCGCTGGCATGAATCAGCAAGACGGCAAGCTGATGCAACCCACGTCATTCAATCCTCGCTCTTCGCCCCTTGCCACTCGCCAATCCTTTGATGTGCTGGTTCACGATCCTTGGCGACCTGTTCCCGCCGCTGGAGGTCACGCTGCTATTCCCGCTGGTTCATTTGAGCGATCGGCGTTGGATTGTCGCACAGATGTTTTAACTTACACCTCTGAGCCGCTGACAAAAGCGCTGCATTTGGCTGGAGAAGTGACTCTTAAGGTGTACTGTTTTGCCGATACTCCAAGCTTTGATCTTTGCGCGGTATTATCAACAGTGCAGCCGAACGGCGCGGTTTACAACTTTACTCAAGGCTATATTCATGTTCAAGCAGGGCAAAAAACTAACCCGCTGACCTTTACGCTTCAGCCGACCTGTATTTGCATTCAGCCAGGTTATGCAATTCGTCTCAGCCTCAGTGCTGCCTGCTTTCCAGCCTATCCGGTCAATCCTGGAACCGGTGAACCTGCTGATAAAACCCAGTGGATAGATCAGCAAATTATTACAGTGACGGTGCTCAATGGCGGCGTGGATGGAGCTTTTTCAATAGAGAATCACCCGTCTCACATCTTACTGCCGATTAATCTAGAGGCACCCGTGTGAGTGACGGCACTGGCGATTCAATTTGCCATGATCCGGATAGAATCTAGGGCTGGTGAGTCACCAATAGAATGATTTGTAAAGGAGAACGCTTGTGTCTGCACCCTATTATCGAGTTATTTCGGGCAATTTCACCATTTTAGGCAAAGAGCCAGATGGCGATTCGGTACGGTTTATTGCGGATGACCCGACTCTCTTTAAAGCCCTGCATCGATCCTATCGGATCAAGCCGTCGAAGGATGGCAGTGTGCAACTCCGGTTTGAAATGGTAGACGCGCCAGAGGTGCATTATGGTTCAGCCGCGCAGCCTTTGGGCGACATGGCACGCGATCGCCTATTAGGCTGGATGGGTTTTGAAAACATCACCTTTATGGGCAACAAGGTGAAAACTGCGAACCCCAATCAAATTCCTGGAGCCATCTTGACGAAAGCCGGAGAAGCGAATGGTCGCCCAGTTTCTTATGTGTTGCTTGCCGAGGAATCTAAGACCTTAGAAAACGGTGAGTGGGTTTTCGTGGGCGAAGACCTGCTTGGAAAAAGCATCAACTATCGGATGTTGCAAGAGGGCACTGCTTACTACACAGCTTATTCTTCAGCCCCTCTGGCTCATCGCGAAAAAATGCGCGCAGCGGCGACAGCAGCGCGTGATGCAGATTTGGGAATTTGGGCAGTCGATAAAACGTCTGAATTCAAGCTGATTGATCAAGCCTCGGTGGGTGTGATGGGGCAACTCATCTTGCCTAAGCTATTTCGCCGAGCGATGGATTATCTCAAGGCGGTCAACGGCGGCTTTCGAGGGAATCTTGACGAGTGGTTAGAGGCGAACCCTGGGCAGAATGATCGGCTGGTGGTGGATGATATTGAGCTTAAGCTGAGTAATTTGTTGGATCAGCGAAACAGTCGCATTGTGTTTCAGGCTGATCTACTCGATATCGTATTCTTAGAAAAATAATTCTTAGAGAAATAGCGACTGTAAAAACGCTTCATCCAAGTTAGCTGAACGGACGGCTAGCCCGGTGGGTTAGCGCGATTCTGGCGAGGGATTTCCCTTTAAGCAGGGGCACCAAATTCAAAAATGCACGAAAAATTTGACTAATTTGGATTGCTTTTCTTTGAATCCAGGCTTAGCATCGGCAAGTGTCTATTGCTCATGCTCAATCACCCCAACCCAACGATCTTATGCAATCCCCCAATTCTTCCAAGGCAAACATTCAACTGTTGGTGCTTGATATTGATGGCACGATCGCCGGGGTTTCCAACGAAATTCGCGAGCCGATCAAGCAAGCAGTTCAAGCAGCCCAGGCAAATGGGATACAAGTGGCGATCGCCACCGGACGGATGTATTGCTCGGCGCTTCGCTTTCATCAGGCGATCGGGGCAACTTTACCCTTGATGGCTTACCAGGGTGCATTGATCAAAGATCCAAAGACTGCGCAAGTGCATCGCCACTGGACAATGGCACCCCACCTGGCTGCTGCGCTGCTGGACTATTATGAACAGCCAGCCCTACGCAATCAGCTTTCTGTGCATCTTTATATTGGTGATCAGCTTTATGTGCGCGAACTGACGCTCGACAGCAAAGATTATGGCTATCGCACTAGCGTGATTCCCATTCCTGTCGGTGACCTGCGATCGCTGTTGGATCAAGAGCCAACCAAAGTACTGGCGTTAGGAGAAGATCCAGCGCTGATGGATCGCGTGTTGGCAGAGTTGCGCGATCGCCATCCTGCCGATGAACTGTATCTCACAAAGTCGGTGCCTATCTTTGTGGAAGCCACTAACCCATTGGTCAGCAAAGGCACGGCGGTTAAATATTTGGCAGAAGACTATCTCGGCATTCAGCCCGAAAATGTCATGGTGATTGGCGATAATTTCAACGATCTAGAAATGATTCAATATGCAGGAATTGGGGTGGCGATGGGCAATGCACCGGAAGCGGTGAAAGCGGCTGCTGATTGGGTGACCTTGGGCGTTGAGGCAAACGGGGCGGCTGTGGCGATCGCAGAATTTTTGCTTTAAGGGAAGGCATCACATAGTCTGTATGACTCTTGTTCTACATGATACCGTTTTGAGTTTTGAGTTTTGAGTTTTGAATGATAGAAGCTTTACTCAGCGACGGTTTCAAGCTTAGATCTGTCACATTCTCCGTTTAAATGGGTATGACCTTTGATCGACTCATTATTTTCACTCGCTATCCTGAAGCGGGCAAAGCTAAAACTCGCCTGATTCCTGCACTAGGAGCCGAGGGAGCCGCAGCGCTACATCGTCAAATGGCAGACCATACCTTGCAGCAAGTGCAGACTTTTCAGCTTCAGTGTTCCATAGATATGGACATGGATGTGGAGGTGGAGGTGCGGTTTGCAGGCGGAAATCAGAGTTTGATGCAGCACTGGTTGGGGACTGACTTGACTTACATCATGCAAGGTGAGGGCGATTTGGGCGATCGCATGGGGCGATCGTTTCAGTCTGCGTTTAATGCGGGCGCTGAGCGGGCACTGATCATTGGCACCGACTGCCCTGACCTGGATGCGCCCGTGTTAAAGCAAGCGTTCTGTGAACTTCAGCAGCATGACCTTGTTTTAGGACCCGCCAGCGATGGCGGCTACTATTTGATTGGGCTGCGATGCTGGATTCCCCCATTGTTCGTCGATATTCAATGGAGTACGGCGACGGTTTTGGCACGCACACTCGCGATCGCCCAAGAACTTCACCGATCCGTGGGTCTGCTGCCCGTCCTTTCGGATGTGGACTATCCCGCCGATCTAGAAATTTGGGAGCGCATTGCCGCAAAACGAGGAGAATGAGGCATAGAAATTGATAAAATAATTCGCTCAATGGTTGAAGGTTCACTATAATGCGTGCGATCGCGTCGTTGATTTGGCGGATCGTTGAAATCGTTGCGATCGCCCATGACTTTTATTTCTTTTCCCTACGTTCTATTTTTGCTGAGCCTGGTTGTGATCTATTGGCTGCTAGATCAACCGCGATCGCGGCTTTGGGTATTGCTCATTGCCAGCTTAATTTTTTATGCCTCATTTCAGATACATTACATTCCGCTGTTACTGGCAGCAACCTGGGTCAATTTTCGCTTGGGGCAAGCCCTCTCCAAGCCTCCCGATTGGCGCAGCGACAACTGGCAATTTACTCAGCAAGATTGGGGTCGCAAGCGGCTCAAACTGCTGTGGTTTGGAATTGTGCTCAATGTGCTGCTGCTGTTTGGCTTTAAATATATTCCCTTTACCCTAAACGCGATCGCGGCAGTTTTTGGTTGGACGGCGGCAAAAGAGGTCGCTCAGTGGACGAGTAGTACCCTGATTGCCCCGATCGGCATCAGCTTTTTTTGCTTTGAGTGCATCGCTTACCTAGTGGATGTGTATCGCGGTGCGCCTGCGGCTGAGCAATGGCTAAAGTTTTCTGCCTACAAGCTATTTTTTGCCAAGCTGCTGTCGGGTCCAATCACCCGCTACCACATCATGACCGGGCAAATGAAGCAGACTCGTCCAACGCTCGATCGCAGTGTTGAAGGGCTGTGGCTGATCGCCTGTGGTGCCATCAAAAAAGGCTTGCTAGCTGACAACATTGGCATTTTAGTTGATCTCAGTTTTCAAAACTTGCAGCGGGCTGGCAGTGGTGATTTATGGCTAGCAACCATCGCCTACGGCTTACAGCTTTACCTCGACTTTAGCGGCTATGTAGACATGGCGCGGGGTTCAGCAATTTTGCTTGGCTTCAATCTGCCGCAAAACTTCGACTTCCCCTACCTCACCACCAGCATTGCAGACTTTTGGCGGCGCTGGCACATGACCTTGGGCGAGTGGCTCAGAAACTATCTCTACTTTCCCTTGGGCGGCTCGCGTCAAGGGCTGTTTCGCACCTGCTTAAACTTGATGATTGTGATGGCGATCGCCGGAATTTGGCACGGCGCTGCCTGGGGGTTCGTCGTTTGGGGGGTGCTGCACGGACTGGGCTTAGTCATCCATCGACTCACAGATGCGCTATCGAATCAAATGCCATGGCTAAAATACTTTTGGCGACAACCCTATGGAATTCTGGTCGCGTGGCTGTTGACTCAATCTATGGTCGCGGTTTGCTGGATTTTCTTCCGCCTGCCCAACCTCAAAGATTCCTGGGTCGTGATTCAGCGCTTGTGGGGTCATGCCGCCGATGCTCAGTTTACCCAAAAGGTCTACGTGGAGGCGATCGGGCTACAACCCTTGCAAATTTCCCTTTTGTTAGCCGCCATCGTCGCATTAATGGCGATCGCCTACTTCTGCGATCGCGCCCTCAAACTGCAACTTAACTGGAACGTTAAACTCATGCTCGTCCCAGTTTTTCTCTTTGCCGTCTGGCTACTCGCCCCCCAAGGCGCACTCCCCTACATCTACTTCGACTTTTGATCAGCAGACATCAGGCTTCAGGAATCGAGTTCTAAGGACAGAAGTTAAAACTCAAAACTCATACCCATCTAAACGGAGAACGCGACAGATCCAACCTTGAAACCGTCGCTGAGTAAAGCTTCTACAACTCAAAACTCAAAATATCTCCTAGGTCAACGCTACGCGTGGGCAAAGCCAGTCCGAAGGACTTACAAAACTCAAAACTCAAAACTCAAAACTCAAAACTCAAAACTCAAAACTCAAAACTCAAAACTCAAAACTCAAAACTCAAAACTCACCCCTGCGGATATCGTTCCAGCCAACCGTCAATGTCTGCCAAAACCTGATCTGGAATTTCCCAAGGGAACAGGTGCGCGGTGTTGGGGTAGCATTGCCACTCAGCGTTTGTCAGGTGTCGAGCGGTTTCTTGGCTGGCGGCGGCGGTGATATGGCGATCGCACGCTCCAGCCAAGACGAGGCTAGGGCATTGAATTTGCGGCAAATCGGGCACGCGGTTATAGCCTTGCCGAATTGCCGTAAACAAAGCGCGGGTTGCCCGTGGCGACGTGCGAAGGTAGGCTGGCACGGCGGCTTGGGCGAGATATTCATAAGTAGCAGGCGTGTGAGTTTGCACCAAATAGCGAAACAGCGATCGCTGCCCAAAGGTGTCGATATGCCACTGACGACCGGGCTGGAGCCAATTGACAATGCCTGCAATTCCCGTATACACATTGTCTTGCCAGGTAATCGGCGGATGATCGCCCCAAGGACGCGCCGCTGAGCCAATAAGAATCAGTCCGCTGACGCGATCGGGCGATCGCAGTGCCAGTTCCAGCGCCAAAATGCCGCCCAAAGACCAGCCTAAAACTAAATATTTTTCAACTTGCAGCCGATCTAATAACGCATTTAAATCAATCAGATGATCAGTCATGACAAACTCCGCAGTCGTTTGACTGTTGCCATAGCCGCGTAAATCAGGGGCGATCGTTTGATAGCGTTTGGATAGGTGCTGAGTAAACACTGCCATACTGCTCCCCCTACCGGGATGTCCGTGTAGGCAAAGAATGGGAGAGCCTTCTCCTTGAACCAAAACTTGTAAATCCATGCTTTTTCGATGCGTTATGGCTGCGCCTTACTCATCCTACGGTGGAAATTGAGTTTGGGTAGGGCGATCGCGTATTGAGCTTTTTGCAGCATCGCGTAAAGTATCAATCATCTATCCAATTATGAACAGAAAGCTTGCTTGAAGCGCCCAACGAGAAGCAGCGGAGAACTCAGCGTTTTCTTTAGATGCTTTTTCTAATAAATCTGTCGCTTTCTCAGCGTCTTTTTGAAGGTCTTTATTCATCAGCTTTTGCAATGAAAATATACTGGCTCCATGAATCATTCAGGGACTTAAGGGAGAAGAATTTCTAACAAAGCACAGAGCAAAGCTTTGCTGTGTAAAAGATGCAGGCAATTTCATGGAGCGTCTGAGTACTACAGATCAACAGTTTGATCTAATTTTTGCCGATACTTGGGCTGGCAAGTATACTCATCTTGAAGAAGCCCTACAAGTCTTAAACTCCGGCGGTCTTTACATTATTGATGGTAGGCTTCCTCAGCCAAATTGGGCAGAAGGACATGAGCTAAAAGTCGCTGCTCTAATTGCAGATTTAGAGAACCGTAGCAATTTGACCATGACTAAGTTGAGTTCGGGTAGCGGCGTTATTATTGCCACAAAATTGTAAAAGCAGCCGCGCTACAAAAGATCGCTGTAACGGGCTGCTCCTAGATTGAGTGTGAAGGCTAGTAGGGGTTAGCCACCCGCGATCGCGGGAATAATGCTCACTTCATCGCCGTCATTCAGCGTCGTGTTGATGCCATCCAAAAAGCGAATATCTTCACTGTTGACATAGAAATTGACGAAGCGACGCAGTTCACCTTGATCATCACATAGGCGACCTTTAATACCCGGACAATTGCTTTCCAATGACTCCAACAGTTCGGCAACGGTGGTGCCACTACAATCAACCGTAGCTTTGTCGTGAGTCAGTTTTTGCAGCGGAGTAGGGATGAGAACTTTAATAGACATGAGCAATTCATCAAGTAATGGATATGGAAAAAGGACGCAACTAAATCGAAACCGGCTGCCACTCTAGGCGATCGAGGGTTTGGGCACGTTCCAGCGCCCGTTCAAAGCTGTCCAGCTTTGGTTCAATCGTGAACGGCTCACCAATATAGCCCTGAATCGCTTCTTGGGTCTTCAGCCCGTTTCCGGTGATGTAGACCACGGTGGTTTCGTCGGGGTTGATTTTGCCAGCTTCTACCAGCTTTTGCAAAACGGCGATCGTCGTGCCGCCTGCGGTTTCGGTGAAAATACCTTCGGTTTCTGCCAACAGCTTGATGCCGTCAATAATCTCAGCGTCGGTCACTGATTCGATGTTGCCGTTCGTTTTGCGGGCAATGTCGATCGCATATATCCCATCGGCAGGGTTGCCAATTGCCAGAGATTTGGCGATCGTGCTGGGCTTGACTGGGTTAATAAAGTCGCGCTCCTCGCGGAATGCCTGGGCGATCGGCGAGCAGCCTTCCGCTTGGGCACCACTAAAGCGAACGGGCTTATCTTCCACTAAGCCCACCTCGACAAATTCGCGGAAACCCTTGTAGATTTTGGTGAACAAGGAACCTGATGCCAACGGTGCCACAATATGATCGGGCAGTTGCCAGCCGAGTTGTTCTGCTACTTCAAAACCTAAGGTTTTAGAACCTTCGGAATAATAAGGACGCAGGTTGATGTTGACAAAACCCCAGCCGTGAGTGTTTGCCACTTCAGAGCAGAGGCGATTCACCTGATCATAGTTGCCTTTGACTGCCATTACGGTTGGATTGTAGATCAAGGTGCCCATAATCTTTGCGGCTTCCAAATCCGCCGGAATGAAGACACAGCAATCTAACCCAGCATGAGCCGCGATCGCGGCAGTGGAGTTTGCCAAATTTCCTGTACTCGCACAGGAAACCGTTGTAAAGCCCAATTCTTGAGCGCGAGTCAACGCTACGGATACCACCCGATCCTTAAAGCTCAAGGTGGGCATATTAACCGCATCATTTTTGATGTACAGATTTTTCAAGCCCAACCGACGCGCCAACCGTTTTGCCTGTACCAAGGGAGTCATCCCCGTGCCAACATCAATCGGCGTATCGGTTTCAACGGGCAAAAAGGGACGATAGCGCCAGATTGAATTGGGACCTGCCGCGATCGTTTCACGAGTGACCGTGCGGCGAAGCTGGTCATAATCATAGGCAACTTCTAAAGGACCAAAGCAGTATTCGCAGACGTGCATGGCTTTGAGTTCATACTCCGCACCGCATTCCTTACACTTCAAAGCGCGAAAGGTTGCAGAAGATTGAGGCTGAACTGGAGTTGGACGGGTGGCTGCTTGCGTCATGGGTGAAATGCCTAGGGTGTGGTTGTTGGTGAGCTTTAGCGTTTTTTACAAAAAGTATTTCTTAATTGACTTGGATACTAACACTCACAATGCAACGGGTCAAACATACCCGACTAATTAAGTCGGGATTAATAAAAGTGGCTCTTTTCGCGAGTCATCGCGCTAAGCTCTAAACAAGTAGACAAGGAAACCACCGATATGCGATCGCCAGAACAGCCACTCAAACAGCGACAAAAACTTGTGAAGAGGTTAACAGTAGGATTTTCGCTGCTTTTAGTGCCGCTGCTTTTGCTGCTGTTCACGACAGTGCTACCTGTGCAAGCCGCCACCCCGAAGCACTACACCGCGCTCACCTTTCCGCCCCTGCCAGAGTTGAAAGTGCCTCCCTATGAGCGGTTTCAGCTTGCAAACGGCATGGTGGTCTATTTGATGGAAGATCATGAGCTACCGCTAGTGGGTGGAACGGCGCTTATTCGTACGGGAGATCGCTTAGAGCCTGCCAACCAAGTAGGCTTAGCAGATCTAACGGCAACGGTGATGCGAACGGGGGGCACGGCGGCTCAATCGGGAGATGACCTGAACCGCTTTTTGGAGCGGCGGGCGGCTTCTGTGGAAACGGGTATGGGCGATTCGTCGGGCAGTGCCGGGTTTAGCGGCTTGACTGAAGATTTGGAAACCGTATTTGAGCGATTTGCTGAGGTAATACGCAATCCGGCTTTTCCCGAAAGCAAGCTGAATCTAGCGAAAACTCAACAGCGGGGCGCGATCGCTCGGCGAAACGATACTCCTGGCGGCATTGCCGGACGCGAGTTTGACAAACTGCTGTATGGCAGCACCAGCCCCTATGCGCGCATGGTGGAATACGCCACGCTAAACAATATCGCCCGTGAAGATTTAGTCCGCTTTCATCAACAATATTTTGCACCCAAAAATACCATGCTAGGGATTGTGGGCGATTTTAACCCCGCCAAAATGCGATCGCTAATCGAAGCAAAATTTGGCGACTGGAACCCGCCCGTGGAAGCACAACCCGCCATCCCGTCAGCATCTCAGGCAAATCAGGGCGGTGTATTTTTGGTGGATCAACCCCAACTGACTCAAAGCAGTGTGCAAATTGGGCATTTGGGCGGACAGTTGAATAGTCCTGATTATGCGGCGCTCTCGGTGATGAATGGTGTGTTAAACGGCTTTGGTGGCAGATTGTTTAACCAAGTGCGATCGCGTCAAGGCTTGGCATACAGTGTTTACGCGACTTGGCGACCCAACTACGACTATCCTGGAACCTTCGTCGCCGGGGGGCAAACCCGCTCTGATGCCACGGTGCCATTCATCCAAAGCGTTCTTGGAGAAATCGACAAAATCCGCACCCAGCCCATTACAACGGCAGAGCTTGCTTACGCAAAAGATACCGTCCTCAACTCATTTATTTTCAACTTTCAAGATCCAGGGCAAACCCTTTCCCGCCTGCTGCGCTATGAATATTTTGGCTATCCCAAAGATTTTATTTTTCAATATCGCCAAGGAGTTGAAGCCACGACTGTGGCAGACGTGCAGCGGGTTGCCCAGACTTATCTCAAACCCGAAAAGCTAGTCACTTTAGTCGTCGGAAGTTCCGCCCAAATTCAGCCGCCCCTGTCTAGCTTGAGCGCCGATACCAAGGTGACTGCGATCGACGTGACCATTCCGCCGCCCAAAAAAGGGTAGGTATAAAGTGCGTTTTCTGAGTCTGTTGCGGCTGCGCTCAACGCACCCAGAAAACGCACTCATCGATAGAACTTCTGGGGGAAGGACTGCTTAATGGTTCAGCAAAATTTGTCTTCTTATCTAGCCGCGCCGCATCGCGGATCTCTCCCAGAAATCGCCCATAAAAAGTATGTAGATCCGGTTCTATGGAACGACTGGTATGTGGTGGCGCAAGGAGACGAGGTCGCCGCCGGAACTTGTCGCAATGTCCGGTTATTAGAATTGGATTTAGTTTTGTGGCGTGGACACGATCAACAAATTTCCGCTTGGGAAGATCGCTGCCCCCATCGCAGTGTCAAACTTTCTAACGGTTCAGTCGTCGGCAATACACTCGTGTGTCCTTATCACGGCATGGTGTATGACGAAACAGGGCGCTGCATCAAAGTGCCTGCTCATCCCAACTATGTGCCGCCCAAACAAGCGTGTGTTCGCACGTTTCAAGTTCAACAACGCTACGGATTAGTATTTGTCTGTTTGGGAGAACCTGATCACGACATTCCACTGTTTCCGGAATGGCAAGCTCCCGGCTATGTCAACTTTTTGTCAGGACCGCATTTTTGCCACACGGGCGGGTATCGGGCGATCGAAAACTTTTTGGATGTGGCGCACTTTCCCTTCATCCACTCCGGCATTTTGGGTGATCCAGCCTTCACCGCCGTGGATGATTATCAGGTTTCAACGGACGATCGCGGCGTTCATTTGCATAACATCCGCGTTTGGCAACCCGATCCTCTCGGTATCGGAAAGGGTACTTATGTCCTTTATAACTATTTTGCTGTGCGTCCTTTAACCGCTTATTTGCGGAAAGATACCCCCACGGGCGAATGCCTGACCAT
Source organism: Leptolyngbyaceae cyanobacterium (assembly GCA_041752515.1). Classification (GTDB taxonomy): domain Bacteria; phylum Cyanobacteriota; class Cyanobacteriia; order Leptolyngbyales; family Leptolyngbyaceae; genus ULC077BIN1. The sequence continues at coordinate 34,480 of JBGSWI010000019.1, forward strand.
TTTATATTGCGTCACTCCCATCAGTGAAGAGGAGTGCATTGGCTGGATGTGGGTCGGCGCGAATTTTATTGATGATAGCCAAAAAGCCGCCGCGATCGCCTTTCAAGATACAGTGTTTGCCCAAGACCTCGGCAATCTAGAATCTCACAATCCTAAACGTCTACCGCTGAACCCCCAAGCCGAGTTTCATGTACCCTGCGATCGCGGCTCCCTTGCCTACCGCCAATGGCTCAAAAAACTCGGTGTTACCTATGGCGTGATTCTTTAGGTCTCCACAATTTCAATCTGATAGCTATAGCCTTGCTCTGCCAAAAAGAGTTGGCGGTGTCGGGCAAAGTCTTCTTCACAGGTGCGTTGGGAGACTAAGGTGTAGAATTGGGCACTGCCACCATTGGCTTTCGGGCGTAGCACGCGCCCTAATCGCTGTGCCTCTTCCTGCCGAGAGCCATATTTACCCGACACTTGAATTAGCACATCTGCATCGGGCAGATCCAGCGCAAAGTTGCCAACTCGCGAGAGAATCAGCCCGCTGATCTTGCCAGATCGAAATTCTTCATACAGGCGATCGCGCTCTGGCTGCGTGGTTTTGCCGGTGACAACGGGGAGTCTGGTGAGTTCTGCAAGCTGCTTGAGTTGGTCGAGATATTCACCAATGATCAAAATACGATGTCCTGCTTGTTGCTGGAGCAGCGATCGTACAACTTCATATTTGCGCGGATTCTCGGCAGCAAGCCGGAATTGGTGTCGTTTCTCTGCTAATGCATATTCCATTTGGCGCTCTGCATCTTGTGGCACCCGAATTTCAGTACATTCCGCCGTGGCAATAAACCCCTGTTCTTCTAGTTCGCGCCACGGCACATCGTAGCGTTTGGGACCAATCAGCGCGAAAACATCGCCTTCCTTGCCGTCTTCTCGAATCAGCGTGGCGGTTAATCCTAAGCGGCGACGGGCTTGCAGTTCAGCAGTGATCCGAAAAATGGGCGCAGGCAATAGGTGAACTTCATCGTAAATAATCAAGCCCCACGATCGCGCACTAAACAATTGAAAATGGGGAAACTCCCCGTCTTTGCTGGAGCGATAGCTGAGGATTTGATAGGTCGCCAGGGTGACGGGGGCTGTTTGCTTACTTTCACCGCTGTATTCGGCGATCGCGTCTGCGGGCAAGGTGGTTTTATCCAGCAATTCCCGCCGCCATTGCCGCACGGAGGTGAGGCTACTCGTGAGAACCAGCGTGTTGGACTGCACGGCAGTCATGGCTGCCATCCCCACCAGGGTTTTCCCGGCTCCACAAGGCAGCACAATCACCCCACTGCCGCCCTGAACCCGCCCTGCCTGATAAAAGGCTGCCACTGCTTCTTTCTGGTAGTCTCGCAGGTGAAAAGGCATACCCGCTTGGCTCAGCGATCGCAACTGAATTTCCAGCGCATCGCCTTCCACATAGCCGGCTAAATCTTCCGCCGGATATCCCGCCGCCAGCAACGCCTGTTTCAGCACGCCGCGATTGGCAGCGTTGACTTGAAAAACCAGATCGGAGACGCGATCGCCCAGCAGTTTTGAAACTGCCGCATTCCGACTAAGCAACTCTGCTAAGGGTAAGTCTGCCATCTTCAGCCATAGATTTCCGTCATCTGCTCGCTGAATCACCGTCAGCCCATAGCGCCCCCCCAGCGATTCGATTTCCTGGGCGATCGCCTCTGGCATTGGATACTTAGCATATTCTCGTAGTGCCGCAATCATCTTTGCCACGGGCATTCCCGCTGCTCGTGCATTCCAAACGCTGAGGGGCGAAATCTGATAGGTGTGGATATGTTCCGGGCTTTTCACCAACTCAGCAAACGGCGCGATCGCCTCCCGTGCCGCTTCTGCACCGGGCGAATGAACCTCCAAAAGCACAGAGCGATCGCTTTGAATAATCAGCGCATTGTCGGGAATATAGGTCATGGCTAATCCAGGTAATGTCATATAAATCTATAAATTAAGCACCTAACGTTCATAACCAGCGGCTGAAAGCAATCTTAAACGTGGATACAGGTCAGAGTTCTGTATATTTTCGAGCTTATTGGCAGTGTTAAAACTAACGCGGCGCGATCGCGGTTAATTCAGACCGGGAAGGCTGTAGCCTAATTTTTTGAGGGCGTTGCGAAATTTGGTTTCGGTTTCGGTGGGCACAACGAGATAGCAGGCTTGTCCGGCGGCGATCGCTTTGGGTTGATCTGCCAAAAAACAGTAGGCTTTGGTGCGAGAATCATTGGCAATCAATGTTGCTAGAGCGGCATCGGTGCAGCGAATCAATCGGGCAGAGCCGAGAGCTTGCAGGCTAGTGGTGCGAATTTGCAGGTCTGCAAGAAACTGTAGGACGGTTTGGGGCAGGGCTTCGCTGCTGTTGGCAATCAGGAATTTTTGCAGTTCATCCACACTGCGCCCTTGAGCGATCGCATCCAGTAATTTAGCCTGCTCTAACTGCCAAACCACATCCGAAGTCGGTTGCAAAAAAGCATCTAAAAATAGGCGATCGACGCGACTGAGTTGCTGTACGGCGACCACTTCGAGGTTTGGCAAAATCCGTAAAACTTGTTTTTGAGGGAGGGTCGTAGGAACATAGCGATCGCTTAAGCCCAAAAAATAGGCACCCAAAGGAGTAATCCGAAAATAAGTTAAGCCATCGTAGCGACTTAAACAAGACTCATAGTAATAATCAAGATTTCGATCATTTTGAAAATTGAATAAGCCATCGTCAGGATGCACATATGCCACATCAATTAAACCTAATGTAGACACATATTCAAACAAGAATGCCAAGATATAACGAGCTTCTAAAATGAGGAAATTTGCATCATATAAAGAGCCATATCCTTCCAGCGTTAGACTTTCTAGATTGCGGCTAACTATAAAGTCATATCCAGCCGCGATCATATAGCGAAAGAAATCAGATAGCTTCACCCATTGCCCCACCGAACAATCTTTGAGGGCATCCACAATTTTACTGCGTCGTCCGGCAACGGCTGTTAAGCTGCGCTTGCCTTTGCCCGTTTGCCCTTTAACACTATCCACTCGCCGCAATTCATCCAGAACGGTGGTTTTTAACCAGTTTTTCCACAGTGCTTGCAAGGTCTTTTCGGCTGGTTCATTCAGTGCTTTCTGTCCGGCTTTGGTCAAACTCAAGCGCTTGCCGTTTAATTCCACCAGTTTGCCTGCTTGCAACAGCATCACCCAAGCAAACGGTTTGATAGCTCCAATCAGATAGTTGTACTTCCAACCTGCGGGTGATTGAGTTTCCGTCCACTCGCTGTAATAGTCACCGGCTTCTAGCACCTCGGCGATCGCGCTCAAGGTTGCGCCGGTTGGATAAAAAGTTTTATCGCTAATGGCAACTTTGCCCAAATCAACCAATCGCAGGATGGTTAGCAAATCTCGTCGGGCTAACTGTTCTGTTTCCTGCGACTGCATCGGCAGTTCCAGTGTGTGAATTTTGTAGCCACGAGTGGTGGAATCGTATTGTTTCGAAGCGCCAGAAAATGTGGCTGGCAAGCTTGTAATACTTTGAATCCGAGTGGATGCAGGCAGGGGCACAAAGGTTCTCAGTTCCGCCTTCACATCCTGGGGCATGGTGTAGCTGTAGAACAGCAATCCTAAAACTGACGGTTTGTAGTGGTAAGAAAAACTATTGCCCGTGCCCCAAATGGGTTCCTCGCCATACTTGCTGACAAATCGGGCTTCCTGATAGCGATCGATATCGGAATACACCACTTCTGAAATGACCGCTTGCTGAAGGCGATCGCACTGGGTCCAAACTTGTCTTAGCCCCGTACCTTGCAAATACTGATGCACATAGCTGACCAGTTCGGCTTTGCGTTTTGGCACCGTGCCCCTGGGCAATAAATCTGCCAGTACCTTTAACTGATCCACTGTTTGTTGGTTGAGCGCCTCAAGCAAGGTTGGAATGCGATCGGGTTGAGTGTAGTACGGCATAAGCAGGGATTCAATTGACTTCCCATTAGAATACTGGCGATTTCGATAGCAGTCTATTCCGACTCCTCTGCCGAGTTTGACCTTGTTGTGAATCTTGGACGATCGCGGGTAGTCTGGTGCCACTCTAAGCCCAACCCTTGACGGTTCATATGATCACGCACTTGGGGAATCAGTTTTTTTGAGGCAATGTCTTGGGGCAATAGCCCCGGTTGAGCGCGGGTGGTTAGCCAGCCGGCGATCGCGCCAGCCGATGCGCCGATGCTCCATTCGCCCTGATGAATCCGCGTCATGCCGTTGGCAATGTGGGTGACTGCAATCCCTTTGCCGCCGATCAGCAGATTATCAACTCCGCGTGGAATCAGCCCTTCAATGGGAATCAAAGTCGGTCGCACATTGGTTTCTAAGGTCGGTGCGCTAGATGCTTCGCCGTCGTCTTCTGAGTTGCGATAGCGACAACCGTGAATATCGATGCTGTAGTGAATTCGGGCGATCGCCGTGGGGCTGAGATCCCGCGATCCAGGGAGATCGATCCGCAAATCTGCCTCACGTACGGCAAACTCTCGCTGGTTGTATGCCTTGCGTCCCACAATCCGCCGTCCTTCGCGGATATACGGCACCATGCTCAAGCCAGACTCGGTGCCCAAGGGCGATTCCGTGCCCGCTAGGTAAGTCATGGGTAGCTCTTTGGCGTGGTTTTCTAGGAGCCAGTGGGCAAATAGCAGGGCATGATTTTCTCCGTGACGCAACGCCGCGATCGACAAGCCCCCCAGCCAGTTTTGCCGCTGTCCCGATTGGTCAATGTCGGCATCGCTCAAAATCAATGGCGGGTCCATAAACTTCCAGTCATTGCCGCGATTCCAGTTCACCAAAGTCATGTCGCCCGGTGATGGCGTGGAATCATAGGGATCACCGGGATTGATGCTGACGATGCGACGATAGTTAAAAAAGCTGCGCCCCGTAAACACTGGAAACCCTTGCAAATCGTAGTCTTTACGATGTTCTTCTTTGGAGTAGCCGGACTCCAACTGAATCAACGTTTGGAGGCTAGCTCCTTGATCATCCCGAATTGCCAGCACAAAGGGAAAGGTGAATGCCTGAGTACAGTCTTGATTGTCTTGGCGGGAGGCATTGCGTTCGCCAGTGGTGGCGATCGAATCCGAGCCGAGCCGATGGGGAATTCCCGCCCAGCCGACTAACTCTGTGGTGTCGGTGGCATCAATCACCATCAGGGTTTTGCCAGGGGGAGCCTCTAGCCGAATCGGCGTTTTGTCAAACTCATCCGTGGAACTCCAGGCATACCAGTTTGACAGTTCGGCTGAAAATCGCCCTTTGGGTAAATAATTGGAGTCACGAGGCGTGCGTCGCACCGCATGAATGGCGGTTACAATCCGACCGCTGGCATCAAAGTCTGCCCCTTTAAACGCTGTGGAAACGCTCCAACGGCTGTTGGGCGATCGCGTGGCGGCATTTTTCAAAAGCTGTTCTGAGGCGGAAGCTCCAGCGCTGGGTGGAAAGCACAAGATTCCTACCCAGCAGCTATTCATTTCATCCACGCGGCGATCGCCCTTTAAGGTCGTCCAGCTTGGTAATTTCACGATTTGCTTGGCGAGCAAGCGCTTAAAGTGCATCCAGCTTTCAGACAGGGTTTCATCCGATCGCATAACCTGCGATTCATCCAGCGCCGAGACTCCTTGAGAGCTAATCTGCCCCCCTAGCCAAGGCGTTAGCTCAATCAAACAGGTGGTAGCGCCCGATTGCATTGCATGAGAGGCAGCCGCAACTCCACCCAACGACCCGCCAATTACGACCACATCACACGTCCACACTTCTTTGGCAGTCGGCAACGGAGAAATGTGCGGTCTACCGTTGCTGTTCAATCCGCCTTCGCTGTAGGCAACCGATTCAGCCGATGCACCCGGCGATCGCTCCCATCCAGCGCGAATCATGCCCAAACCGGTGCCGATTAAAAAACTTAAGCCTAACGCCACTGAAAAAAATAGCCAGACGGGCTTGCCCGCAACTTTTATCCGTCCGACTTGAATGGCGTGATTGAAGACCCCTGCCGATAGCCGAATTGCGGCGATCGCCATCCTCCGCACAACGGTCTTAACAATTTCAGGCTGGCTTCGCCGCATCGCGCCTCTACGCCTCTGCGGCAGCGGTCGCCCTGAGCGACTAATCCGAGGTTTTAATTGAGGGGCGTTTGCGCCTGAACCATCAGAGGCTAGGTGCTTCTTTTGAGCCGCCTGTTGACGAGCCGACCGAACGAATGACCGAGGCTTCACATCAACACATCCGAGTCACACAACAACCAAAACGTTTTAACACACCCGTCGCCCATTGCTGCATTTATTTGAGAAACACAACCACTTATATAAAGATTGGCAAAAACTGGTTTAACAATTTCGATTAAGTCTGTCAGGTCAGTGAAGTCAGTGGTATCGTAAAGTTGTGTGACATAAACTCAGAAATTATTCTTTTCAAAAATCCCATCGTAAAGTGACCGCTATGGAAAGTCGGATTCTCTACGTTCGTCTCCCCTGCAACCCAATTTTTCCAATTGGTGTTGTTTACCTTGCGGATCATGTCCACAAGCAGTTTCCAGATGTTGAGCAGCGCATTTTCGATTTAGGCACTGTGCCCCCTCTCGATTATGCCAATGCCTTAGATGACTGTATCGATAGCTTTAAGCCGACGCTAATTGTGTTCTCTTGGCGGGATATTCAAATCTACGCGCCCGTGGGCGGGCGGGGTGGTAATCCGCTGCAATATACCTTTGAATTCTTTTACTCGCTCAACCCTTTGGTTAAACTGCGCGGTGCCTTTGGGCTAACTCGAATCGCTACAGGCTATTATGGCGAACTGTGGCGCAACTTAGGGTTAATTAAGCGCGGCACTCAACGGGCAAAGAAATATCAACCCGACGCGCAAGTGGTGGTCGGCGGCGGTGCGGTTAGTGTATTTTATGAGCAACTGGGTAAAAGTCTACCGAAAGGCTCGATCGTGTCTGTGGGTGAAGGCGAAGCGCTACTCGAACGGATTGTACGCGGCGAGAGTTTGGCTCAAGAGCGCTGCTACATTGTGGGAGAGGCTACTCCTCGTGATCGGTTGATTCATGAAGTTCCAGCGGCGATCGAAAAAACCGCTTGCGACTACAGCTACATCGAAACGATTTGGACAGAGTTTGACTATTACCTAGAAGCCGAAGACTTTTATGTAGGGGTGCAAACCAAGCGGGGCTGCCCACATAACTGCTGCTACTGCATCTATACGGTGATTGAAGGCAAGCAGGTGCGGATCAATCCATCCGATGAAGTGGTGGCTGAAATGCGCCAGTTGTACGATCGCGGCATTCGTAATTTTTGGTTTACCGACGCTCAGTTGATTCCTGCCCGTAAATATATCGATGACGTGGTGGAACTGCTGCAAAAGGTTTTGGATGCAGGCATGGAAGACATCCATTGGGCGGCTTACATTCGCGCCGATAACCTCACCCCGCATCTTTGCGATCTGATGGTGAAGACGGGCATGAACTACTTTGAAATCGGCATCACCAGCGGATCTCAAGAACTCGTTCGCAAAATGAGAATGGGGTATAACCTGCGGACTGTTTTACAGAACTGCCGCGATTTGAAAGCCGCTGGATTTAACGATTTGGTGTCGGTTAACTATTCTTTTAACGTAATCGACGAAACCTTTGAGACGATTCGCCAAACTATTGCCTACCATCGTGAACTCGAAAGCATCTTGGGTGCTGATAAAGTAGAACCTGCCATCTTCTTTATTGGCTTACAGCCACACACCCATTTAGAAGAATATGCCTTCAAAAATGATATTTTGCGTCCCGGCTATGACCCCATGAACGTGAAGCCTTGGACCGTGCATAAGCTCCTTTGGAATCCCCAACCCCTTGGCTCATTTTTCGGCAATGTTTGCTTGGAAGCGTGGCGACGCAACCCCAACGACTTTGGGCGTGAGGTGATGGATATTCTGGAAGAGCGTTTGGGTCGGGCTGATTTAGAAGAGGCGCTGTCGGCTCCGATTGAGCCAAACCCGAAGGAATTATTACTGTCAGTTTAGGAAAATCTTTGTACCATGCTTGAAGGTTCAATCCTCTCTCAGTTAAAGTCGGCGCACCAATCGGGGCAAGAAAGCCCGCGATCGCTCAATTTTGGGGTCTACTACAAAAATACGCTGGTGGCGCTCTGCCATGCGTTGGAGGACTGCATTCTCACCTGTAGCAGTGAACCCTTGGTAATCACGGCATTTCAGCGGGGCAAGTGGTACTTAGAAGAAGCCGATCGCTATGCTGACCTAGCGGAGCGATCGCGGCAGGTGGTGATCATGGCGGCACCCGACAGCGGCTTTGGCGAACATCCTACTAGCCAACGCCAAAATGTGGAGTTGGTCAGTCTCAATGTCAATGATCCGGTGGCACAGGAATGGCATTTAATGATTTTGGCTCCCACTTATTCCGCAATGGTGCTGTGTCAGGAGTTATCGGTAGAGGATTACGGCAAGCAAGGAGTTCCTACGGTTGATCTAGAGCGCAAGTTTTATGGCTTCTGGACGTTTGAAGCCCAATTGGTGCAGGAAACGATGGAACTTACGATCGCTCACCTTCGTACCTACAATCCAACATTGGCAGATACGCTAGCAGATCAGATCCAGGCGATCGTTTCTACGACCGTCGAACAGCGCGATCCGCTGGAAGCAATCGTCTCGCGGGTGGTGGATTATTTGCAGGATAGCCACACTGTCACCACCCCCAGCCATCATATCTTTGAGCAGCCTCAAATTTTAGATAGCAATCTGCTATCGAATGAGGTGCAGGCATTTTTGCGGATGGCACAACTAACCGACCAAGCAGATGCGCTTAATCCCAATGCCGCCGCTGAAGTTGCCACCTTGGCTGAAGCGATGGGGCAATTTTTAGACCTCCCCGTGTGGCAGTTGAATCGCTTGAAACTGGCGAGTTTGCTTCATCGCTTGGCTCCTTTACAGACATCCCCCTCGGTGCTTACTTCCGCTAGCTTTGGGCGTTATCCTGAAGAGCAATCTACCGATGCCCCCTATTGCCCCCTCGTGCCTGGTGCTCAAGTACTCCGCACCATGCCTCAGCTAAGGGCGATCGCCACGATCATTACTCACCTGAGCGAACAGTGGGATGGCTCTGGGCAACCCGCCGGTTTGGCTGGCGATGAGATCCCTTTGGAATCTCGTATATTGGGCTTAGTGACTGCTTTTCAACAGCAAGTTGCCGATCTCTCTGCCCAATCCGATGAAAGCAATTTGCCGGAGTGTTTGGCGATCGCCCTAGCTCAATGCCACAAAGAACAAAGCCAGCGCTGGGACCCTAAACTGGTGGATACCCTAACCCTGCTGGTGTCTGGGCTACAGCAGGGACTCAGCTTACCCGTCAGTCTACCCAAAATTTCTGCCGGACTCTGGCTCTTAGATTCTCACGATGAAGCCCTGATTGCTCACTCTTAGTTCATTTCACTGATGTTCTTATGTCTCTTGATCTTCAATCTTCCACAACTCAATCTTCAGACGTGAAATACTTGCCAGGTGCTGATTTAGAAGAAGCTGACCTGGCGGAAAAAAATCTGCAAGGCGTGAATCTGACTGGCGCACGGCTTATGGGTGCTGACCTGAAGCACACTAAGTTGACCGGAGCCTCTTTGGAAGGCGCAAATCTGCTGGGTTGCCAACTGGTCAAGGCAGACCTGCGGGCAACGCTGATGGGCGCAAATTTGATGCAGGCTGACTTGACTGAAGCCGACCTGCGCGGGGCAAACCTTCGGGGCGCAAACCTGATGCGATCGCAATTGACCAGAGCAACCCTTGCAGGATCATTTCTCAGCGGCGCGAACCTGATGGGCTGCAATCTGCAAGGTGCTGACCTGCGGGGTGCCGACCTGCGGGGTGCCAACCTCGGCAGCGCCAATTTGCATGGGGCGAACTTGACGCAGGCTGACCTTCAAGGCGCGATCGTCAGCGAAGCGAATTTGGAAGAAGCGAATTTAACAGGCGCAAATCTGGCGGGCGCAAACCTGGCAGGCGCAAACCTCCTCTGTGCGGATGTGGAGAATGCTAACCTATCAGGAACCAATCTGACAGGTACGTGTTTAACCGGAACCGGCTTGGAAATCAAGATGTCTAGAGATGAGTAGTGGGAAAAGTGGCGATCGGTGAAAGTTGCAACACTGATAGACAGGATCGAAACTACGCGCTTCAATGGTGAAGTGATGCTGCGTCGCTTGATCAAAGTTTCAGTGATTTCCAGGGTATTGACGGCTTGGATCACTGAATATATAGTTCTGGTCAGGCTTGGATGAATTGCTAGGCGATAGCTTGCCGTAATGTCAACGATATTGAGAGCAGTGTCAAGAGCCAGGGTAATCCTGTATGGCTACGCGATTGAATCCATCAGGCAGGAAACCGAATGATCCGCGCCTATGTACAGATCGATATCGGAAAGACACATTTTCGAGCGGAGAGTTTCCGAGTTGATTTCTTCTTCCGAATGATGCCAATCGGCAACGGGTTCCGCCATTCTTTCCGCAATAACAGTGCGCAGTGAGGGTTCCATTGATAGGAGAAGATTTAGTGTTTCTCCCAGTTCTCTGGAGGCATTTAAAACTTGCTTTTGGGTAGCTAGTTTATCTTCTTCAAGGTTATCCTGAGCAAGAGAAAAAGCAATGCTTCTACTGTCAACCGTGGCTGCTCCGTCCCACCAAGGCAATGAATCGTGGGTGAGCAAAGTCAAAACCTCCAAGCGATCGAGTGTTGAGCGCAGCCAAAGTACGACATCAAACGTTTGAAAACAAACGATGTCGGATTCATGAGTATTGCTAATCATCGAGCTTTTCAAAAGGGGGGCTATCGGGTGTTGGCGCGAATAAAATCTGTCAAGCCTAAGTATTTTGGGGCGCTATTGATATCCTGATTTTGATACTCTAGAGCGCCCCAAAAACCCCACTTGCTTGGTGCTGCCACATCGTTAAATTGATTAAATAGCTCACCGCCGCTTTGCTGCCATTGGTTGAGATAGGCTTGATAAACTTCTCTCATGCGAGGGCTGCGATTGACCGCAGTAAAAAGGGTTGTCATTTTAGCCAGCTTGTCATCAGGAAACTGATAGCTCGTCAGGTGCGCGCCGCCTTCATAAGCAACTAGAGCGACTTCAAACCGTTTAGCAACAACAGCATTGCCATCCAGCATTGCTTTAATTTCCGTGGGAATTTCCCTCAGTATTCCATCAATAATTTGGTCAACAGTCATGTTGATTGTGGTGTTGACACGCTTAACATCATTGATATCGCTTGAACCATCCCCATCTGCATCGAACCCATCAAAGTAAGGCGCGATCGCGTAAGCATCAGCGTGTTTATAAGCATCCTTCCAGCCTAAAATCTGCTCTGCTGTCCAAGGATTGACAGCTTGCCCTGCTAAGACTCGCACCAAGCGCGGCTTGCGGTTTACTCCAAAAACATCTTCCCAAATTTTGAACATTTCCACAGAGCGCTCTGAGTAATAGCGCAAGCCAGCGCCCCAACTCGTGTCATCTAACCGCCGCTCCAGCCCTTTCTCTCCAACATATTTTGCCTGACTGAACATACTGTTCCAAACTTCGTTGGAATATTCCACATGAACTTTGAGCGATGGATCGAGGCGATCGCGCACCATCACCGCAAACTGACGCACATAGTCATCGCTGGCTTGAGCGGGCAGAGTGAACCATGGATCGATTTTGAGCGTGTTCGCTAGTTGAATTAGGTGCTCCAGCGCAACCCCTTTGCCGCTTGCCTGAGACGGACTGCTGGGGGTGGCGCGATCGCTCCAGTGAACCAGTTTTGAATTGTTGGTTGCTCCCCAATCCATAAACCGGAGCGTTTTGAAGGGTTTCAAGCGCTCTAAAAACACGGGATGAAAGGGCTGTGTTTGATAAGTGTTTTCAAATCCCGGCATGATGAAGCGGATATTACGAATCGGATTGCGGGGATTGGTTTCCAAGATTTTGAGAAATACCCCTTCCCCGTCGATCGCTACATCCACCGTCATTTTTCCGGCAGACTGGCTGATGATTTTGGCAGTGTCGAAGGTGAAACCCAGCTTGCCATCGCCGTCATATAGCAGCGTGTATTTGCCAGAGGGAAAGTGTTTGCCAATCATCATCACGGTTTCGGCGGTTTGTCCGGGTTCTAGGGAGGCGATCCAGCCCTCGCGGGTTAGTTTCAGGGTGCCGCCTTCTCCCCATGGCGCGCCTTGCTTTTGTGGAATCCACTCACGAGAGGTCTTAAATGCATCTACAAATCCCCATTGGCTTGACCAATCGGCAATGCCTGACAAATTGATGCCCACACTTACTTTTGGGTCTGCCGCGACAGCGCTAGCGCTCCCATCACTTTTGGTGCCGAGCGATTGCAGCGAATTGCTACCGGAGCTTTTTAGAAACCAGGCAAGCCCAAGGCTAAATAACAGGGCGGTGCCAATCAAAACGACAGTTTTGGTACGTTTGCTGTGTCTCATGGGGATGTTATGGCTAGAATTCTGCGTTTTAAGTTTGCCCAAATTGAGCGCTGGCGTAACCTGCCAGATGGCGCGTTTAAGCTTGAAAGCGCGATCGTAACCCCGATCCACCATAACAAGTTAGAAATCCGATGGGGGCACCGCAAAATTCATAAATCATTTACCTAAATTCGATCTGCTAAAGGGAATTAATGGAGGGTTCGTTTGCAACTGGCGGAAAAACCAGGTTTGCTGGCGATTCCTTCCTATAATTAAGACTTGTAATCTTCAAAATCAGCCGCTATGTCTCGCGATCGCGCTCAAGCTCCATCTGACTCGCAAAGTACCCTCGAAGAAATTCGCGCCACTCGCCTCGCAAAAGTGGAGCAGTTGCAGCAAGCGGGGTTAACCCCCTATGCCTACCGCTGGGAATCGACCCACCACGCCGCAGAGTTGCAGGCAACGTATGTGGATTTGCCCAACGGTGAAGAAGCTGCGGTGGAAGTGGCGATCGCGGGACGAATTATGGCAAAGCGCGTCTTTGGCAAACTGGCGTTTTTCACGTTGCAAGACGAAACGGGCACCATTCAGCTTTATCTAGAAAAAAGCCGAATTCAAGAAACCATGGCGGCGAAGGACGACAGCGCCTTTGACCACCTGAAACAGTTGACCGACGCAGGCGACATCATTGGCGTAACGGGCAGCATCAAGCGCACCGAAAAAGGCGAACTGTCGGTGTATGTGCGGGAATACGCCATGCTGACCAAAGCCTTACTGCCCCTGCCGGATAAGTGGCATGGCTTGACCGATGTTGCCAAGCGTTATCGGCAGCGTTATGTGGATTTGATCGTCAATCCCGAAGTGCGGAAAACCTTTCGCCGACGGGCGTTGATCACTGCCTCCATGCGCCGCTACTTGGATCAGCAGGGCTTTATTGAAATCGAAACGCCGGTGCTTCAAACCGAAGCAGGTGGTGCCGAAGCGCGTCCATTCATCACCTATCACAACACGCTGGACATGAGCCTCTACCTCCGGATCGCCACGGAGCTACATTTGAAGCGGCTGATCGTGGGCGGGTTTGAGAAGGTGTTTGAACTGGGGCGCGTGTTTCGCAATGAGGGTATTTCCACCCGGCACAATCCCGAATTCACGACGCTTGAAGTCTATCAAGCCTACGCCGATTACCACGATATGATGACGCTGACTGAGGCGATCGTCACCACCGCTGCCCAGGATGTCTTGGGTACTTTGAAAATTACCTATCAAGGCGAACCCGTGGATCTGACTCCGCCTTGGCGCAGGGTGACGATGCACGAAGTGGTGAAGGAAAAGACTGGGATTGATTTTGCGGCGTTTACTAGCCTGGAAGAGGCAAAAGCGGCGGCAACCCAAGCGGGATTACATAGTGTGGAAAAGGCAGAATCCATCGGCGGTTTGCTGAATCAGACGTTTGAACAAACTGTAGAAGAAACCTTGATTCAGCCAACCTTTGTGCTGGATTATCCGGTGGAAATTTCGCCCTTGGCAAAACCCCACCGCGCTAAACCCGGACTGGTGGAACGGTTTGAATTGTTTATGGTGGGACGCGAAACGGCAAATAGTTTCTCGGAGTTGACCGATCCAGTGGATCAGTTGCAGCGTTTGCAAGCCCAAGCCGATCGCAAGGAGGCAGGCGATCTAGAAGCCCACAGCGTCGATCAGGATTTTGTCACGGCCCTGGAGTACGGAATGCCGCCCACGGGAGGCTTAGGCATCGGCATCGATCGCCTGATCATGCTCCTCACTGACTGCGGCAGTATCCGCGACGCGATCGCATTCCCCCTGCTCAAACCCGAAAAAGCTGAAGAGGAATAGCGAGGCATGGAACCATCCCACCAGTTAAGGCGGAAAACCCTTGCCTAGTATTGTGGACTCAGGGAAGGATGCGATCGCGGCTACACTAGAATCTAAAGTTCTTATACGAAAGCCAATGTCTAGATATGAAGAAGCGCTGCGTCTGGCGCAATCGCTTGATCAGGCTGAGAAATATAAACTGCTGAAAGCGATCGCTGAACCCTCTCGTGTGGATATTTTGGTTCAGGATCGTGTTGATCGCCGTGCCTTTATGCAGCTTTCTCTGCAAGCGCGTCACCAACTTCTCGCACAGCAGGCTGAAGCTATTGCAGACCACTATCAACAAGATACAGAGTGGCGTGAGTTGGAGATAGGAGACTGCGTTGAGTACTAGACCAGTGCCTAAACGTGGAGAAGTTTGGACGGTTAACTTTGACCCAACGGTAGGAACTGAGATTCGTAAGACACGACCTGCGGTTGTCACTAGCTCTGATGCTGTTGGCAGGCTTCCAATTAAGTTAATTGCCCCAGTTACGGATTGGAAAGAGTACTTTAATCAGAACCTTTGGCATATAAAGCTTGAACCAACTGAAGAGAATGGTCTTTCAAAAATGTCAGCCGTTGATGCGCTGCAATTGCGAGGGGTTGATGTTCAAAGGTTTCTGCAAAAGTTAGGACAACTTTCAGATGAAATAATGGTGGAAATCACTATCGGGATTGCTGCTGTAATTGAATATCAAGATAATTTATAGCGATCGCGTTCCCCTTGCTCAAACCTGAAAAAATTGAAGGAGAGGAATAACCTGATTATTTCAACCGTTCAATGATGCGATCGCTCACTGCAAGAATATCCTCAACTATCATCGATTGTTTGACCAAGGAATGAGTGATCGCCTGTGGCTTGTTCTCATTCAGAGCTTTGCAATAGCTTCATCGCTAGATCCACCGCGATCGCTCAGTAATATAACGGCTCAAATCAGCGGCGGCAAGCAACCTTGGCGACACAACCAATGACTATCAACAGTCCGCTGCATTTGAATTGTTAGACCTCGCGCGATGTAGTCTCTTCCACTAATGGAATTTGTAAAGTTAACCAGTCTCTCACACTAGAAACATAGCTGATCCACTCTTGAGTAGAACTAAATAGATCAATTATTTTTGATAATCCAACATCTCTATTCCAATCAAGTCTTGTTATTATATCATCCACATACTTATGGCTGTTACCAACAGCTACAATCTGCTTTGCTACCCCAATGATTTCGTTGAACTCGTTATTATCAGTGTCTTCTAGGACAATAATAATGCTATGAATGTACTTTTCAGGTTTAGTATTTTCTGGAAGATTCAAACATTTTATTCTTTCAAGGCTAAACTCTCGAAGTGATTTTGCATGTTCATCATTTCCAGTTAAAACAGCCTTTAATCGTTCTCGCTGTTCTTCCTCGGTTCTATAAACATCTCCATCCAACACGAACATACTATGATCGCATTTTTCACCGCGTAGGCGTAATCCAGCTAGGACTGTAAAACAATTGATAGCTGCGCCAAACCTCTGTACAGAGACATGCCTAGAAATACCTAATTGACCCGCCACCTTCTTGATAATGGCTACGGCAAGATCATCTTCAACAAAAACCTCAATTAATCTAGGCTGAGTCCCTGTCAAACGATTTATTGCATCTGGCTTTGTTTCATCAAAGCAAAGCGTTTTTTCTGATGTGCCAAAAATATGCCTTATGTTAATTAAGTCTGACAACTCAATTATTGATTCTCTATGCGTCGTAAATATTACTTGAAGGTTGTAACTTTCTGCTCTTTCAGATACTACTTCTATCAGATTCTTCATTGCTGAATCGTGTAAAAGGAGATCGAGTTCATCTATGAGAATAAGACTATTTTTCGCGGCTCTAAAAACTTTTTCTAGTAGTAAAAATATTTTTTGTTCTCCAGCACTCATACTCAGCGCAGAATATCTAATTCCGTTGGCTTCAACGCCAATAAACTTTCTCCCTTTACCTGGGTCGTGAATGTTATAAGCTGTGTATTGCCTATTAAGGCAAAATGATGCTTTTTCTAGAATTGTAGTAATAATATCTTCACTTATATTCTTAGTTGAGTAGTTGATTTTTACATTTCGTCTTTCTGCTTCGATGAGTGGAACACAACTATCTACACCGAAGTAATGTACGTTCCTTGTAGGTCGTCTTTTGTAGATTGGTTTCCATCGATCACTACTCTTTCCATAGATCTGCTCTACATTTTCGTGTAGGTGAGATGATTGCCTGTAAGTATGAACTAGCTTTAGCTCGCTACCTTCCCATAATGCATCAGGGCTTGGCAGAAAAAAGTTGCTAAATTTATAATCTTCTTGTCCTTCAGTTGGTGGCTGAAAGCAACAGGCTAGGGCATGAAGAATAGTTGATTTTCCATACCCGTTTGGACCAAGGATGCCAGTTATATTTTTGCTCTCAAATGAAATGCAAACGTCTTTGACATTCTTGAGCTTTTTTATCCATAGCTTATGCAATCGTTGTTGAGAAATCGACATGTTTTCCTGTGGTTTCGTAGCCTAACTTATGAAAAACCTCAAGCCTTCCTATTTTAGGCTACCCATGATTGGTCGTGTTCTAGAGTTGTTGTTTCAGGTTAGATAGGTAAGCCAAACTCATAACGGTTAATGAACAGTCCAATCACAATGTCATGCATCACAATGGACCTGGAAAAGCAAATGGTTTTGCGAGCCAGTCGTTTAATGCGAGTGCGTAAGGTTAAATGCTTGCGCTCAATCTTCTGAGTATTACGTTTACCAACGGTATGAAGACTTGGGTCGAGATGCCTTTCATAAGCTCCCCAACCATCTGTATAAAACTGCATAATTCCAAATGGTTCTAACAAGATTTTGAGTTGGATAAACACCTCATCTTGATGCGATGCTAAGACATAAGCCAATACTGTGCCACTCGCATGGTCAATGGCGTGCCACAGCCATCGTTGTTGCGCCTTAGACTGAACAAAACTCCACATTTCATCGGCTTCGGCTTCTGTATCCTCCCATTGGCAAAGCTTAACGATGCTTTGAGTCGGTTCTAGTTGGGCGAGTTTCGCTTCATTCACCGCTTTGAGTTGACACTCCTTTTTTTAACTCCTTAATCACGGTAGTCGGACTAATGTGAAGCACACGGGCAGTATCTCGGATGCCACTCCCATTCATCGCCATATCGCTGATTTGGTGCTTCACTTCAGGCAAATACCCTGGATAGGTATATTGCAAAATAAAGGTGCGCCGATGGCACTGTAAGTTTTGACAAAAATAGCGCTGTTTGCCGTCTGGAGTTTTGCCGTGTTTGATCACTTCGACTCCATCACATTGAGGGCAGTGAATCGGCTCTAAAACCATGCTTGAGTCTCCACAATCTTTGAGTCCTTTATCAAAGTAATCTTTGTTATCGAAAACAACAAGTTTGAAACATTACCTGATTTGGTGATTGTTGAATCTCACCGATAATCTCCTCTTCTGCGCCCCTACAGATAACTTAGAGGACGTTTTAAAAGTTTTACGGAGTCAGATTTCATGCCAACCGTCTGACCATGACCCGGATCATCGCCAGATAAATAAAAGTCTCCGATGTTTCTGGTAGTAACTCATAGTCTCTGACTAAGCGCCGACAGCCCA
>JBGSWI010000020.1:0-13426 GCA_041752515.1 Leptolyngbyaceae cyanobacterium
CTGGCGAAAAGACTTTACTATCCCATCAAACAACCCTAGCTGTTTCAACCGTTCTGACTCTCTTGGGTCATTCAGATGTCCTTACACTACTGGGTTTTTCACAGATTGAACAGCTATTGGTCATAATGAGAATTGCTGAGAGCGATCGCTTTGGGTCGCGATCGCCCTAATATTAAACCATGCCTCGAATTTCCTCGACCATGCCATCACGCAGCAAAAGCTCAACCTGCATTTTTTCGATCAAGTTGTCTCCCAATTCAATCCGAAACACGCTGTCGATTTGCCCTTGGTTGACTTCTTGATCCATTTCTAAAACTTGGACCTGCTGAAGCTGTTGCAAAACCTGATTTTTTTGCTCTAGTAATTCGCTTTTTTTCTGATTGACCTGCCCTTGAATGCTTTCAATTTGCTGAGCGCTTTCAGAACCAGGCAACTGAATTTGTTTTTGAATCTCAGAAATCATCCGCTGCGCTTGCATTTCAAGCTGTTGCAGTTGGTTATCTACCTGATTGATTTGTTCTTGTAGTTGTTGCTGAGCCTCTTCTTTCCAGCGGGGCGTGACGATCGCTTTTACATTAACAGAACGCTTTAGAATCAAATGAGAGGGTGAGACATCCATAAAACGCTTCATTAAGGGTCAAGAGCAGAAAAAATGGTCAGTGAAAATTTATTTTTCACCAGTGAGTGAGCAAAAATAGCCCAACCACCAATGTTTTATTAACCTTGTAACGCCTGCCTAACAGGACATCATGGGGACTAAACAAACATCTCGTTAATCATACCTTGGTAGCGATCCATCACAACGTTTCGACGAATTTTTAGGGTTTGAGTCAGCAATCCATTGTCGATCGCAAATGGCTCGGCAATCAGGCGAAACGGTCCAACGCGATCGTCTGGGCGGAATCCAGGGCGATTTTTTACTTCTCGGTTGAGTTCCTGCCGAATCAAATCTTGCACTAACTTACTATCTAGAGTCAATAGCTTTTCGGGATCTTGATTGTTAATCTCCGGTGCCAATTGTAGAGTGTAACCTTGAGCCATTGCCCACTTTTCCAAGGCATCGACATTCGGTACGATCAGCGCTCCTAGCACTTTTTGATCTTGCCCGACCAGCATCATTTGATCCACGTAAGCGCTCCGCAAACAGGCATCTTCGATGGGCTGAGGCTCAATATTTTCACCACTGGTTAAAACAATTGTATCTTTGGCACGTCCAGAAATAATCAAATCACCGTGAGCCGACAGCCAACCGAGATCGCCCGTGTTGAACCAACCGTTGATGTCGATCGCCTTTTGGGTTGCTTCTGGATTTTGATAATAGCCCTGCATCACTTGAGGACCGCGCAGCAGCACCAGCCCTTGCTTTCCAGTTGCTACCGGCTGGCGTGTTTCTAGATCCACAATCAGCGTTTCTGTTTGAACTAATGCTTGCCCATCTGCACCGCGCAAATTGTGATGAGGGCGACGCACATGAGTAATCGGTGAGGTTTCAGTCAGCCCATAGCCGCCCAAAATCTCCAGACCGACAATTTCAAAAAAGTCTTCCAAATGTTCAGCAATGGAGCCGCCGCCGCTGACTAAATATTTGACATTGCCACCTACACCCTCCCGAATTTTTTTGTACACTAGGCGATCGCCCACGGCGTGCAAGATTCTTAAAGGGACAATTTGGATCAGTGCCAGCAGGCGATCGCCCAAGGATGGATTCAGGTTTTCTAGATCTAACCCTTGCAACGTGCGCCGCGCTCTGATGAAGCGATCGCTACTTTGTAAAAAGAACTGAACGAGCTTCTGCTTCTTCTCTGGCTGGTCACGAAACTGCTTTTGCACCCCTTCATAAATCGATTCCCACAGGCGGGGCACTGCCACCATGTAGTGGGGTTTGAATTCCTTCAGATCTTTTTTGACATGGCGAATGTTGGTATATGCCTGGGTGCAGCCATGCCCAAAAATAAAGTATTCAAACGTTCGTTCATAGCAATGCCACACGGGCAGAATGCTGAGAACGCGCTCTCCGGGTTGGAGCCTGACGACTCGCCCCGCCCCATCGACTTGAGCCAACAAATTGCCGTGGCTCAGCATCACGCCTTTGGGTTTGCCAGAGGTGCCAGAGGTATACATCAGCGTTGCCAAATCATCTCGCTGCGCCGATCCAGGCTGGAGCGGGTGCCCAACCCCCCGTTCCAAAAGTTGGGGGAAATTCAAAACTTGCAGCCGCTCATCCTCATCGGGCGTTTCATCCGACAGCAAGACGATCGCTTGAATGGGCAAATCCTCTAGGCGATCGCGCAGTTTCTTAAAAGTGGCATAATCTTCCGCTACCAGAAACGTAGCACCGCTGTTTTCTAAAATAAACAGTAGCTCATCTTTTTCTGCCTGAGACCCGCGCACTGCATTCACCGCGCCCACCGTCATAATGCCCTGATCGTCAATCAGCCAGCGGGGGCTATTGTCAGAAAACAACCCAACGCGATCGCCCACTTTCACCCCCAATGCCTGCAATCCGGCGGCAAACTGCTGCATTTGCTGATACAGTTCTGCATAGGTCAGCTTGACCGGTGGAACGCTGTGGGAATCTTGCACGGCTACAATCGTGCTGAAGCGTTGAGCGGCGATCGCCCACATCGCCGGAATCGATGGCACCGCATTGTAATCAAAGGGCTGAGAAGATTGAGTCATGGAAGGCGTATTAGAAAGGCTCATGCTTAGCTCCTGCATTTGCAGAAAAAATCCCTGAGAACATTATCTCAACTATCTTGATTTAACTCTAGCCTGCGATCGCTTGCCAAGGGTTGCACCAAATGGAGAGTCAATATTCTTCGCAATTCTTCGCAACTCTTCGCAGTTGACAGTCAGCCTGTCCGCGACAGAACTACACTTTTCCAGCAAACACTCGCTCAGCAGGTCCCGTCATATACAAGTGATTGTCGGTGGCTGACCATTCAATCAGCAGGCATCCACCGGGAAGCTCAACGGTGACACGGCGATCGCAGCGATCAGTTAGCACGGCTGCCACTAATGACGCACAGGCACCCGTTCCACACGCCAAAGTAATTCCCGCCGCCCGTTCCCACACGCGCATCTTCAAATAATCCGATCGCACCACTTGAATAAATTCCACATTAATTTTTTTGGGAAACACCGGATGACGTTCAATCGGTGATCCAATAGTTTCTAAAGAAATCGCCTCCACATCGTCTACAAACGTGACACAGTGGGGATTGCCCATATTAACGCAGGTCACTTCCCAGGTTTTTCCAGCGGCTTCGAGCGGCTGATTCACGACCGATTGCTCAGGCTGCCCCAAGGTCGTCGGAATTTCCGCCGCCCGTAATATTGGCTCGCCCATATCTACGGTGATTAAGCCATCGGCTGATATTTTTGGCGTAATCAGCCCCCCTAGAGTGTGAATGGTATAAGAGCGAGGCTGGGTGATGCCTTCCAAATCGGCAACAAAGCGCGCCAGACAACGAATGCCGTTGCCGCACATTTCTGGCTCTGAGCCATCGCAGTTGAAAATTCGCATGGTGTAATCGGTGCCCTGTTGACCCGGCAACGCGAAGATGACCCCATCTGCACCAATGCCAAAGTGGCGATCGCACAGCGCGGCGGCTTGGGCGGGCGTAAGGCGGGGGGTCTCAGACATCCGATTATCAATCAAAATGAAATCGTTTCCTAATCCGTGGTATTTGGCAAACTCGATTGGCATGGGGGTTTAATTAAATGTCTAAAGAGGGTGCATTAGTCAAAGAAAAATAAGCTATAAGTCGTGAGGATAGATAAGTTGTTGGGGGTTGTAAAGATCCAGCGTTGTGCTGAGACTTGATTCAAACCGATGACTTAGAAATTCGTCTTTTCTTCATGGGGCACCCGCAATGACCACAGAATTAGAAACAGCACTTCCTAGTATCCGTCAAATTCAAAACTTGATTCGGGATGGCAAGGAAGTGGAGCTAAAGCTTGTTACAGGCGACTTACTAGCCGGAAAAATTAGCTGGCAAGACAATTATTGCATCTCCTTAACCGATCAGTATGATCAGCCCACTATTGTTTGGCGGCAAGCGATTGTTTATCTCAAACCCCGGATGTAAAAAGGCGAAATTTTCCAATCTCAAACGGCTGATGGTGCGGGGTCACACTGAGCGATCGCCGCGATCAGAGGGGTCAGTGCAGTGCTGCCCTAAAAACTGTTGCAACAACCCGATTGCGATCGCGGGTTGTTCTAAAGACAGCAGCACACCAGAGTTTGGCACCTTCACAAAATTTTGAATGTAAGTGAAATTAAGCTTGGCAACTCGTTGACCCAAATCGGCGTTGATAAATTGGGCATCCTCTCCCCACAAAATTGTGGTGGGCGTGGTCAATTGAGGAACATAGCTTGCTAAATCAAAATATAGATCGCCCCGCAGAAATGCCAGAGCCGAATATTGAGCGTTGGGCTGCTTTGCCGATTCTAAGTAGGCTGCCACCATTTCTGGAGAAACTCGATCAGGATCAGCAAATAAAAATCGTTCTAGAAAACTGCGCACCGCCACTTCATTCATCGCCCCCAAACTGTAAATTAGTTGACCTAGTGGGGGGAACCCGATCGCTTGCAACGGCAATCGTCGTCCCGCTTCTTGCCCCAAATCGGCGAAGCCAGAAGGGCAAACTAAAAACAGTGCTTTGAATAAATCAGGGCGTTGTGCCGCAAGGCGTAGGGCGATCGCGCCGGTTAAAGAGGATGCGACTACAATGGCGGGGCGAAAGACTTTCGTCGCGCGATCGCGATCGCAGGTTTTCTCCAAAAACTCAGTAAGCGTCATCAGGTAATCCTCCAGCCGATAGTCTCGTACTGGATGGGCAGACTGCCCCCAGCCAATCAAATCGGGAGCCATCACCCGGTAATCATCCAAAAAGGCTGGATACACCTTTGACCATTCATACGCAGAAGCACCACCGCCAAAATTATGCAAAAAGACCAGCGGTTGAGCATCGGGTGCTGGCAGCGACCAAGGTGCGCCCACCGGAACGTAATACACCATTGAACCCAAGGATGTTTCAACAATTTGTTGCCCCATGCCGGGCGGATGAAACTGAAGCATAATTAATGTGCCCGATTTAAAGTGTGACTGACTGATTTAAACAAACTGAACTCAATTCAACTTACAAATGTGCCCGATTTAAAGTGTGACTGATTTAAACAAACTGAACTAAATTCAACATACGTAGAATTTCACCGTAAAATCGATCAGAAAATTTAAAAGCTTTTACCTCGTCAGGGAAACTGTATATGAAAATTTCGCAGCGTCAATATATTTCAACCCTTCCCCTGGCGATTTTGCTTGCCCTCGGAGCATTACCCAAGTTTCAAGAAAGTAACTTTCTGATGCCCGCGCTGGCTCAGTCGCCCACGTCTACTTCCTTTCCTCTCCCCAGTTCAGTCCCTGCGGAAACAACTGTTCGGATCAAAGGCTCAAGTAGCATGGCGGCGATTACTCAATCGTTAAAGCAAGCATTTGAACAGCAATATCCAGGCGCTAAAGTAACCCTGTCAACGTCTCCCACTACCGATGCTTTGCGATCGGTGAAGGATGGCACCGTGGATATTGCCGCCAGCGCTCGCCCCTTAACTAAAGCGGAAAAAGCAGCGGGGTTGACTGCGGTTCCGGTGGCTCGTCACAAGATTGCCTTATTTGTGAAAGAAGAAAATCCTTTTCAAGGGACGTTGACGATTGAACAATTCGCCCAGATTTTTCGAGGCGAAATCACCAATTGGGCGGATGTGGATGGAACTGACGCACCAGTGCGGCTGGTGGATCGCCCCGAAACGAGCGATACCCGTCAGGCATTCTTGAACTATGACTTATTTCAAGCAGCCCCTTTTAGAACTGGAGAATCGGCAATCACGGTCGCAGAAGACCAGACTGCTGCCGTCATCGCCAAGCTAGGAAACGCTGGAGTGGGCTATGCGATCGCGGAGCAAGCGATCAATCAACCGGGCATCCGAATTGTTTCCCTGTATGATACGTTTCCTGACAATCCTAAATATCCTTTTTCCCAACCGCTGACCTATGTTTATAAAGAACCACCCAGTCCGGCAGTAAAAGCCTTTTTGGGCTATGCTGCAACGCCGGAAACCGCCATTGCGATCGAAAAGGCAAGAGTTCAAGCCGCCAAACTGTCAGAAACCAGCACTCCAGAAACCGGTACTCCAGAAACCGGCACCGTTACCGCCGCTCCCAACAATTCCCAGCCTCCCAATGATTCTGCGAATCGAGGAGATGACAGCAATACGAACGGGTTCGGGTGGCTGGGGTGGCTGTTGCCGCTTTTGGGGTTGCCGCTCCTCGCTTGGTGGCTAAAAGGACGAATGGGGCAGGCTCCAGTCGCTCCAGCCGTTGCAGCGGTCAATCAACCTCAAAGCAGCCGCATTATCCTAGCTCCCCGAAATTGCCGGGATGCTTATGCCTATTGGGAAGTTCCTGAAACTGCCAAAAAAGCGCTCCAAGATCAGGGCGGTAAACAGCTTTTGTTGCGGCTTTATGATGTGACTGGCATCGATGTTCAACATCAGCCGCCTCACAGTATGCGTCAGTTTGAGTGCCGCGAAGGGATGCAAGACACTCACCTGCCGATCGCCCTAGATAATCGCGATTATCTGGTAGAACTGGGTTATGTCACGGATGATGATCGCTGGCTTTCTTTAGCCCACTCGAACCCAGTGCGGGTGCCTTTATGTAATCCTGGAGGACAAGCCGCAACGACTGGCGCGATCGCTGCCGCCGGAGTCACCGGAGCGATCTACGGCATTCGCGATCGCGAAAAAGTTGCTGTGCCCGTGGGTCAGCCCCCATACCCCAGTGCCGACTGCCGCATTATTCTCACGCCGCGCAATTGCCGCGATGTTTACGCTTACTGGGAACTGGCTCCGGGAACGCGAATGGAGCTACAGCGCAATGGACAACAAAAGCTTTCGATTCGTCTGTGCGATGTGACGGACATAAACCCCGATCGCCAAGCCCCCCACAATATTCGCCAATTTGAATTTGATGCCCGCGCCCAAGATGTGCATTTGCCGATCGCGGTGGATAATCGAGACTACCTCGTGGAATTGGGCTATCCGATTGCGGGCAACCGCTGGGTGAAGTTGGGGCGCTCTGAGTCGGTGCGTGTTCCCCGGTGTCATCCTGTTGAAGAGAGTCTGCTAGAAACCAGTAACCCAACCACGCCCTCAATGATGGCGGGATCTGCGGGAGGGATTGCACTGCCTAGCGATCTCGCTTCGATCCAGCCTAATCGAGATTTTAGCCAAATTACGTTAGAGCCGTCTGGTTCCTCGACCGCTTATGTTTCGTGGAATCTGACGGAAGATGAAAAAAATGCGGCGATGAGCCAGGGTGGTCGGAAATTGGCGCTACGGCTTTATGATGTGACCCATATCGATTTGGATTATCAGCCGCCTCATAGCGTTTATGAGTATGAATGCAGTGAAGCTGACCGCGATCGCCATTTATCTATCCCAGCGGGCGATCGGGATTATTTAATTGAGTTAGGCTACGTCACAGACGAGGGGCGTTGGCTCAAACTATCCCGATCTAACTCAATTCACTTGCCATCCGACACCAGCCCCCCAGCAATCTGAGCCGCAACTGAATTCTCAACCCTATGACAAGGGGCTGAAGCTCCTTGTCATAAGAGCCAGCGGGCTAATGGGGAGCGTTCAAGAAGCGACCCGCAAACTTCATCACGTCACCAAGGTCGGTGTTTCCATCTTGATTTCCATCCAAAAAGGCACTCAAAAGTGGGTTGCCACCCTGTCCGCCTGGTGTGGGCGCACCCATATTGAAAAAATTCATCACAATGGGCAATACCGATGGCAACATATTTTGAATCATGCCAGCGTTCATGCCAGTTTTTTGAGAAATACTATTGATGATCTGTTGTTGCATCTCAGCAGGAATCATCGATTGCAAGGCTGCCATGCTGGAATTGCCGCCCGATGCTTGCCCCATCATGGCACCTAGTGGATTTGAACCTGCAAATTGACTAATCATCCCAGCCAGTTGGGATGTGCCGCCCGCAGCGGTTGCTTGTTGCTGCAACGCCGGACGCAAAGCCCCTCCAACTGCCGACATTAGGGATTGAGTTGCTGATGCGTCCAATCCATTTTTACTAGCAAGTTGCTGAACTGCATTGCTCATTGAGCTTAATCCCTCAATGCTTGCCTGCTGATTGGGGTTATTAACCGCGCTCAATACGTCGAAGAAAAGTCCCATAGTGTTATTCCCTAGTTAGTGTTAAATCGTTACCGCTTGATCCGAACTTAGCGGGAACCGTCGCTCAGTATTGTGTCGGATTATTGAAAGGCTGACAAGCGATCGCGGATACGCCTCAACTATGAATATCGCCTAAATAGGACTTTTCTGGACAATTTAATCTTTTTTCAACGAAAAGAACCGCTCGAAAAATAGGGGAGAGGAATTTAGCGGCAGTTTCCAATGTTGCTGTAAACGCCGCCCGTCGTGTAGCAGCTTAGAGTTTGTACTGGCTTCCTTGGGTTGGTGGTGGTTGCGACAGAAGAGCCATAGTATTGATTACGTTTTGACTTTTCTCTAAACTTGCGTCCCCATTCGGCGCACTCTGCCTCTTTTTCGGGGTTGCTACCGATTTGAATCATTCTGCAAGCGCCGGGAACGCCTACAACTTTCGATTCGGGAAAATTGTAGGCATTGAGTTCTTCTGTTTGACCTGCTAAAGCTGAGAGTGAAGGGAATGTCACCGCTAAAGCCGATAGGACGGTGGCGACGAATCTCGTCATAGTAGGGGGATAGTTCATAAAATCTATATCAGAGAAGGTGAGGTGAGAGATTGTGATTTTAGACTGCCCACTTATCCCCCTGTTCTTACGGCGATGTGCAAAGTTCCGCAATCCTACGATCTGTTAATGGAGATACTGATTTGCACTGAGCATGAGTTGATTGAATGACAGGCTTCAACACGTTAAAAAACTTAAACTAGCAGCGGAAATTACCTAGTAGGTCGCGGCGAATCCATCCTTGAGCGCCGCTTTTAGGAAATTTAACTTTGACCCATTGGTCGCCATTGCGATCTCTGGCGATCGCAAAGCCGTCTACATTACCATCCACACTATTGCCACGCAAAACGACTACGCGATCACCCGCAACACCGTAGTGAGGTGATGAATACTGGGTTCCAGGACCACTACGGACATTAATTCGAGCGCCGGGACTAGTGGCACGCAATTTCACATCACAACCCGTTTGAGACTGCGATATTGCAGGCATCGGATTGATTCCAAATATAGCTATGGCAGCGGTCATTGCAAACACTGAATAAATTTTCACCAAGTCCACCTTTTTTTAGTTAAAGAGAGTGAATTGCCTAAACCATACAAGAGATTGGATAAAAACCAGGACTAAAAAGGTGAAATTTAAAGTTGGCTGTAACATTTTACCGATCAGTCGTCTATTCGTCATCGAGCTATGCTGTGACCAGAATGGAAGCACCCTGCTGTAAAACCTGTTTTAAATATTGCCCAGTGTAGGAGTTTGGGTTTTCTGCCACGGTTTCTGGAGTGCCGATGGCAATCAGTTCGCCTCCGCGATCGCCGCCTTCAGGTCCCAAATCGATCAGCCAATCGGCACACCGAATCACATCCAAATTGTGTTCGATCACCAAAATTGAGTTGCCCTTGTCTACTAAGCGCTGCATCACGTCAAGCAGTTTGTGAACATCGTAAAAGGATAAACCTGTAGTGGGTTCATCAATCAGGTAAAGGGTTTTGCCGGTTGCCCGCCGCGATAATTCCGTTGCCAGTTTCACCCGTTGGGCTTCCCCGCCCGACAAGGTAGGAGCCGTTTGCCCCAGCCGCATATAACCCAACCCTACGTCTGCCAAAGTTTGTAGCCGATTAAAGGCTTGAGGAATATTTTTGCAAAACTCAGCCGCCTCTTCGACGGTCATGTTCAGCACGTCGGCGATGGATTTGCCCTTAAACTTGACCTGCAACGTTTCACGGTTATAGCGTGCCCCTTTGCAGACTTCGCATTGCACATACACATCCGGCAAAAAGTTCATCTCAATCACGTTTACGCCCTGTCCGGCACAGGCTTCGCAGCGACCGCCCTTGACGTTAAACGAAAATTGCCCTGGCTTATAACCTCGCGCTTTCGCTTCAATGGTTTCGGCGAACACATCGCGAATCACGTCAAACACACCCGTGTAAGTGGCAGGATTGGAGCGGGGAGTTCGCCCGATGGGCGATTGGTCAATCACAATCACTTTATCTAAAGCGCTCAGCCCATCAATCCCATCCATGTCTTTGGGGAGCGGCACTTTACTGCCAAAGTGGTGCTGGAGTGTGGGGTAGAGCAATTCGTTGATCAAGGTTGATTTACCAGAACCAGACACGCCCGTGACGCTGACCAGTTCACCTAGGGGAATTTCGACATCAATATTTTTAAGGTTGTTGCGGTGGGCATTGCGAATTTTGAGCGATCGCCCATTACCTGTTCTGCGCTCTGTGGGCGTAGTAATCACCTTGCGCCCTGACAAATATGCGCCGGTTAACGATTCTGGGGCATCTAATAAATTCTCAAAGCTCCCTTCGGCGATAATCCTGCCGCCATGCACGCCAGCACCCGGTCCAATATCGACCAGGTGATCAGCCGCGCGAATGGTTTCCTCATCGTGTTCCACCACAATCAGAGTATTGCCTAGGTCACGCAAACGCACTAGCGTTTTTAACAAACGAGCATTATCCCGTTGGTGCAGCCCAATACTGGGTTCATCTAGCACATAGAGTACGCCCGTCAGCCCGGAGCCAATTTGAGTCGCCAGTCGAATCCGCTGAGCTTCACCGCCGGAAAGGGTCATAGCCGCGCGATCGAGGGTGAGATAATCCAGCCCCACATCCAGCAAAAACTGAAGACGGGCTTTAATTTCTCGCAGTACCAAATCGGCAATTTGCGCCTGACGGGGAGTCAAATGCATTTGATTGACGCGGTTAAGGCACTCGCGAATCGAAACGCCTGTTAAATCGGTGATGCGATATTGCCCAATGCGAACTGCGATCGATTCAGGACGAAGACGCTTGCCATCGCAAACTTCACAGGGTTGATCAACGAGGTACTGCTCTAGCTTTTGCTTATAGGTATCAGAGTTTGCCTCTTGATACTGGCGTTCTAGCATTGGCAAAGCGCCCTCGTAGCGGCGACTATAGCCTTTGCCTTCCCGATAGCGAGAGTCTACATCAATCCAGATGGGATCTTTGGAGCCATGCAACAGGACGTGCTGTTGCTCGTCGGTGAGTTGCTTCCAAGGCGTTTGAATATCAAAATCGAAGGCGGCGGCAACACTGCACAGCAAGGAAAGATAGTAGGTGTTGTCTTTGTCAGACCAGGGGGCGATCGCGGCATAGACAGGCAACTCTGGCTTAGGAATCACCAGTTCTGCGGAAAATTTGCGGTGCATTCCCAAACCATGACAGGCAGGACAAGCCCCATAGGGCGAGTTGAAAGAGAACAATCGCGGTGAAAGCTCTTCCATGACTGCGCCATGTTCAGGGCAGGCAAAATTTTCAGAGAAGACGAGGGGGCTGAGGGCTGGAGGTTCGGAGTTAGGCTCGCCATAGCTGCCCTCTTTTTCAGCCGCTTTCAGCGATTGCTCCAGGGGAAAGGCAACGACATTGCTTGCTCCTTCTTTCTTTTCTCTTCCCTCTTCTACTAGCACGTCAATAATGGCGATTCCTTCAGAATGCTTCAAGCAAGTGTTAAGGGAATCGACCAATCGTTCTTGAATGCCCTCTTTCCGAATCAAGCGATCGACCACGATTTCGATCGTGTGCGCCTGATTTTTATCTAGCTCGATCGAGTCTTCTAGCTCTCGCACTTCGCCATTAATTCGGACGCGCACAAAGCCCTCGGCGCTGAGACTAGAAAGTAACTTCTTATGGGTGCCTTTTTTGCCGCGAACCACCGGAGCCAAAATTTGAAACCGAGTGCGATCGGGTAGTTCCATGACGCGATCGCACATTTGGTCAATGCTTTGGGGCGCAATGGAGCGATCGCAAATGGGACAGTGAGGCTCACCGGCACGTCCGTACAACAGACGCAGGTAGTCGTAAATTTCGGTCACAGTGCCCACCGTGGAGCGCGGGTTGTGAGAAGTGGATTTTTGATCAATTGAAATGGCAGGACTTAACCCCTCGATCGCATCCACATCAGGCTTGTCTACCTGACCCAAAAACTGACGGGCATAGGCACTCAGCGATTCTACATAGCGGCGCTGACCCTCCGCAAAAATGGTGTCAAACGCCAGAGAGGATTTGCCTGAACCCGAAACACCCGTGAATACAATCAGGCGATCGCGGGGCAACTCTAAATCAATATTTTTCAGATTGTGCTGCCGTGCGCCTCTAATCCGAATGGTATTCAGCGGTAAGGGGAAGACAGAACTATGACCGTTTTGAGGATTAACGGCTGAATCATCTGAATTATTCCGGCGTTTAGACATAGAAACCGAAGGATACATTCCTTAATGATTAATAGATTCTATCGTCTCTGCTAAACATTGCACCCTTTTAGCCAAGATGGATGGGTGCCAAATAGCGGCAACTAGACTCAGGGTGAGCGATAAATTTGAGTGCCATCGATGCTAGAGGTTTTTTATATTTGAATCAGTAAAAATATATTAACGAACATTTTTACTACTCTAAGCTGAAAAGGAAGTTAATTGTTGCGTACAGTTGGTACTTTAGGTGGAGCATCAAGTTAACTGGAAAGAGTTAGTTTGCGATACAGGTTGAGTCAAAAACATGTCTAATTCGAGCGAGACGGTTGATTTGTCGGAACTTTCTGATGAAGCGCTTTTAGAAATTTGTAGAGCTGCCGAAGTGATTGCTTGTGAATGCCCTGGTTATTTGGCACGTTTACTAAGGCAAGTTAGAACCTTTCGCGCCTACACAGTCGATTGTATTGAACAGTTTCCACTGGATACGGAAACTCATCTTTGGTTAGCGGATCAAGCTGCACGGGTTGAAGATATTCTTTTGCAAACCATGATTGAGCTAATGCGAAAAGAGGACTTGATTAACGATGCTCACCAGGTTTCACTCGATAAACTCTCGGAACGGGCGCGGGCAACGATGCTAAAACAAGTCGGAATGTCGTAATTTTTACAGGAAAGGGAGGGCTGGGGAACCCTTAGAGCTTATCCGCTTTAGCCGTGGGATGTAGAAGGGGTTCGGTGCGAGGCTGTCAAGCCTCAGAGTCATCAATCCTTTAGTCGTCGTTGTAGAGAGCGGATGAGTTCTCTCAAGACATCAGTTTGATTCCTTGCCGATTGTTCACAGTATTGTTTTAGCAAATCTTTCTCCTCCTGCGTGACACGAAAAGTCACGAATATTTCTGGCTTCGACACAATC
>JBGSWI010000021.1:0-34050 GCA_041752515.1 Leptolyngbyaceae cyanobacterium
CGGATGGGTCTAAAGCCAAGAGTCCTGATTACTCAAAGTTAGATCGCTCTATCCGTAAGCTTCAGAAACGATTAGCTCGTCAACAAAAAGGGTCTAATCGCAGATACAGAACTCGCATCCAGATTGCAAAACTGCACAATCAAATTGCGGATACTCGTAAAGACTTCTTGCACAAACTGTCTACTAAAATCGTTCGTGAAAACCAAGCGATTGTTCTAGAAGATTTGAATGTGTCGGGAATGGTGAAGAATCGCAAGCTTTCTAGAGCAATCAGTTTACAAGGTTGGAGAGAGTTTAGGACGCTGTGTGAGGCTAAGTCTGAGAAGTATGGCAGAGTGTTCACGGGGATTAACCGATGGGAACCGACTAGCCAAGTTTGCTCAGATTGCGGATTCAGATGGGGCAAACTGGATCTAAAAGTTCGGATGGTTCAATGCCTAAATTGCGGCACTGAACACGACCGAGACGAGAATGCAGCCAAGAATATAAACCAAGTCGGGATAGGGCATTGCCACGACTCTAAACGGGCGCAGAGAGACAATAAGACTGCTTCGGCAGCAAGTTTCGTTGAAGCGTCAAGAGTCACCGTCTCTTTAGAGCGGTGAGTATGTCAACAAGCTGGTTTTAAACATTTAATGTCAAGCAAGGTATTAAATACCATGAATCCTGGGAATTGAATAAGGGAGCGATCGCCCCATCATCCAATTCCCAGGATTCGGAATCAAAAATCAAGAGTAGTTTGAGTTTACTCAGCGGTTGCTAGTTCAGTGCTACCCCGATTTCGGCGGCGGGTTAAGGAGTTAAATAGCATAATGCCGATCGCCTTAATTAAGCTGCCTTCCAACTCTTTAAACATCGTCATATTCAGCCCAAAAGCATGATTCGCTTCATCCACAATTCGATCCGCCATTGCATCATCGACGGGTAAATCATCCATTGCCTGACGATACTTGTTCTTAAAAACTTTCTCATCAGCAATAGTCGGAAACTCGTAGAAGTGGGTGCCTTCCCCATCCACCAGGTTCATCCCCCGCTGGGCAACCCCTTTGAGAATTTGTCCACCCGATAAATCGCCCAAATAGCGGGTGTAGGCATGAGCAACCAGTAGTTCAGGTTGTGTGCTAGAAATTTCTCGGAGACGGGCTATGTAGCTCTGAGCCGCCGCCGAAGGAGTCACTTGTTCGCGCCAGTTTGAGCCGTAATAAAAGCTGAGATCTTCCTCTAAGGGCGCTTTACGATAGAGTTCTGGGAAGTGAATTTGAGAAAGAACCGGGTGATGTTGATGGCGCTCAAGCTCCTCTTCCATGGCAGAGTAGACGAAGTAGAGATTAGCGACGAGTTTGCGATAAGACGTTTTCTCAACAGTTCCTTTTAAGAAGCAGGCAACAAATCCAGTACTTTCTGCCATGGAGTGCGACTTTTTAGTGCCTTCACGCAGCTTGGTTGCTAAATTACTACTCATGTTAAATCGTCAAGCCTATCGTTAGTTTTCAGGTGCAGATTTTTATAAAATGCTAAAAGCCACCTGATTTGTACGTTAGACCGATTTGATCCGTCTTTTTATTAAAAATTTTGAAGTCAAGATACGATTCGCAAATGTTGCTCAGCGTCCGAGCCAATTCTAGAGTGACAGGCGTTAGCAAAAGACCGCGATCGCCTCTCTGCTTGGTAATGATTGGCAATGGGTAGCTTTCCTGGACACTCGTTGCGCTTGGCACTTAGTAGTAGGTAGGCAATTTTTCAGAGAGCGCTATTCCTCATTGGCAACAATCTGCGGTAGCCCCATGCTGTAGTTCATTACGCGAGACTCCAGATTATAGGAAATTTCGCCCTTTTGGAGCAGCGATCGCACAAAGTGTTCCAAATCTGAGCCAATGCGACGAATGTTGTAATCGGTGAGGTCAGTGCCGCTGTATGCTTCCACACCCTCGTCAAACTTACGGTAAACCTGCTGTAAAGTATCTTCATTCCAGTTGAACTCATTATCTGGATCAACGTCGAGAGTTAATACGTTCTCACTAGGAACCAGTTCGTTATTTTCAACGGTGGCAGTAAAAATATGGATATGGCGAGTTGTAGACTTTAACAGCATTGGGCGACCCAGACAAACTTTAGGATTACGCCCTTAATTGTAAGAGTAATTTCGCCCTGTTTAGCTCTATTAAAACATTATAGATTTCTGTAGAAATAATAAAGAATACGCAACGGTTATAGAGGATTATTTCAGTAGA
Source organism: Leptolyngbyaceae cyanobacterium (assembly GCA_041752515.1). Classification (GTDB taxonomy): domain Bacteria; phylum Cyanobacteriota; class Cyanobacteriia; order Leptolyngbyales; family Leptolyngbyaceae; genus ULC077BIN1. The sequence goes on from JBGSWI010000021.1 coordinate 2,232, forward strand.
CCTGTATCAATCTTGCTAGGCATACCCACGGCTCTGGACTTATGACACCCAATACCACTGACAAAACCAGTTCCTCTCCTCGCATCGTTGGCTTAACTGGAGGCATCGCGATGGGGAAAACTCTGGTTTCTGAGTATCTAGCAACGACTTATCAAGTGCCAATTTTGGACGCGGATATTTATGCTAGGGAAGCAGTTTTGCCCGACAGTTTGGTGTTGCAAGGCATTGTGGAACGATATGGTTCGGGTGTGCTTTTACCCGATCGCAGCTTAAACCGTCAGCGACTCGGCAAGATTATTTTTAGCAGCCCAGCGGAGCGCCTGTGGGTCGAGCAGTGCATTCATCCTTATGTGCGCGATCGCCTGGTGCAAGCAGTTAGCAATCCTCCGCTCAACGATGCTCAGCAGCACCCGATTGTGGTTATGGTGGTGCCGCTCTTGTTTGAGGCGCGCATGACCGATTTGGTGACTGAAACGTGGGTAGTCATTTGCTCGAAAGCGCAACAAATCGAACGGTTGATGAACCGCGATCGCCTAACTCTAGAACAAGCGCAAGCTCGAATTAACAGCCAAATGGAGATTACAAAAAAACAGGTTTATGCAACGGTGGTGTTAGATAACTCTTCAACGCTAGAAGCCCTGTATCGCCAAGTCGATCGCCATATTGCGCAGCGGGCTAGTGTCAGCGGGCGAACATAATTAAGCAATGCGCAGTTTTCATTCTTTCACCCGTTTATGGTGCAGGGTCGATAGGATGGAATAGGATTTTGGCATTGTTTTGTTTGCAGTGCGCCTGATTGCCGTTTTTCCCTTTCACCTTCTTTGTTGATAAGTATCCATGCTGCTGTTTCTGCGAATTGAAAATTTTGCCCTAGTGGATCGCTTGGAGTGGGAGTTGGGCGCGGGGCTAACCGTGCTGACGGGAGAAACGGGGGCGGGAAAATCCATTATTTTGGATGCGATCGATGCGGTTTTGGGCGGCAAGGTGACCAATCGTGCCGTGCGATCGGGGGCAGAACGCGCTTTAGTCGAAGCCACCTTTCGGTTAGAAGCAGAGCTAAGCGACTGGTTAAAGGAGCAGAATATTGACGTAGGATCGGGTGCCTTCGCCTCCGGGACGCTGATTTGTAGCCGAGAAATTGTTGCCAGCGGGGGCAGCCAGCGTAGCAAATCGCGGGTGAATGGGGCACCGGTCAACAAACAGCAGATGGAACACCTGCGCGATCGCCTCGTGGAACTAACCGCCCAGGGGCAAACCGTGCAGCTTGGGCAACCAGGGCTACAGCGCGATTGGCTCGACAGCTACGGCGGCGCGGCTTTGCTCAAGACTCGCGAACAGGTGGGCGCGGCTTTCCGTGCCTATCAACAAGCGGTGCAGGCATTGGAAAACCGCCGCCGTGCTGAGCGGGAGCGTCTGCAACAGTTAGATTTATTTGACTATCAACTGCGAGATCTGAACTCAGCAAATCTGACAGAGCCAGAAGAACTAGAGCAACTAGAGCAAGAAGCAAAGCGCCTCAGCCACAGCGTAGAACTCCAGCAGCAAAGCTATTGGGTCTATCAAACTCTCTATCAAAGCGACACCGATGCCAAAGCCTGCGCGGATTTGCTGGGGCGCGCCGAGAAAACTCTGACCGACATGGTGGAAATTGATACCGACTTGCAGCCGATTTTAGAGCTGGTGACGGGCGCATTTGCCTCGGTAGAAGAAGCTGCACGAGAAATCAATGCCTATGGCGAAAATATTGAAGCCGATCCCCAACGGCTCAGCGACGTGCAAGATCGAACCTCGGAACTCAAGCAAGTTTGCCGCAAGTATGGACCGACCCTGGCAGACGCAATTGACTTGCGCGATCGCCTGCAAACCGAACTCCTCGAACTCACGGGCGGCGGACAATCTGCCGAAGATTTAGAGCAAGCAGTCCAAGACACCCAGAAAACCTTAGAAATGCGCTGTGCTGAGCTAACCCACCTCCGCCAAACTGCTGCCAAAGATCTCGAAACCCGCTTGATTGGGGAACTAAAGCCTCTGGCAATGGAAAAGGTGAAATTTCAAGTGGGAATTGCGGCGATCGCGCCGACTGCCCTCGGAGCCGATCAAATCACCTATTTATTCAGCCCCAATCCAGGCGAGCCGCTGCAACCTCTGACCGAAACTGCTTCGGGCGGCGAAATGAGCCGGTTTCTGCTGGCACTGCAAGCCAGTTTTTCCCAAGTCGATCCGGTAGGAACGCTGGTGTTTGATGAAATTGATGTGGGCGTATCGGGGCGGGTTAGCCAAGCGATCGCCGAAAAACTGTTTCAGCTTAGCCAACACCATCAAGTCCTCTGCGTCACCCACCAGCCCATCGTTGCGGCAATGGCAGATCACCATTTTCGAGTCAGCAAACAGATCATTGAATCCAGTGAATCGGCTGACGAGTGGTCTATCAATAATGGCGCAACCAAACCAGGTAAATCTAAACGTGGCGGCAAAAGCAGCAAGTCAGAACCACTCAACGCCTCCCCCCCTGATCAGCCCATACCTCACGCTCCTGGTGATGCCGTGCGAACCGTCGTTCGCATTACTTCCCTCTCCAACGAAGACCGCAAGCAAGAACTCGCCCAGCTTGCAGGCGGTCAATCGGCTCAAGAAGTCATCGCCTTTGCAGAATCTCTGCTCACCCAAGCTGCCGCTATTCGACAGGCGCAAATGGGAGGGGCGATCGCCGCAGAACCACCTCCTTCAGCCAAACCCTCGCGCACCAGAACCGCTAAAAAAGTTTGAACCGATCTTCAGCCCTATGAACATTCTCGAAGCCCTAAAAGCAGACTACCAACAGTTTCCCCACAACCAAACCTACAGCCTCTATGCCGAAGATGTTTTCTTCAAAGACCCCATGACCGAGTTTCGCGGAGTCAAACGCTACCAGGCAATGATTCACTTCATCGAAACCTGGTTTCGCAACTGCACCATGCAAGTCCATGATATGCAGCAAAACGGCGATCGCATCCGTAGCGACTGGACGCTCAGTTGGAACACTCCTCTACCCTGGAATCCTCCCATTGCCATCAGCGGCTGGAGCGACCTAACCTTAAACGAGCAGGGACTGATTATTTCCCACATCGACCACTGGCACTGCTCCAAATTTGATGTCATCAAGCAACATTTCAGCTAGCGAGCAACTCAAAACTGTACGAGCAATCTAAATCAAAACAACGAATTATCGATAGAGATTGTGTGTTTAATTAGCTTGAGCGCTGGAGTCCTGAGTTTTCAACCTCCAAGAAATTCTTAATTTTGCTGAGATTCGCTGCCTTCAAACCTTTCACCCTCAAGCTGCGGTGCTAAAGTAAAAGAATGTAAACAAATTCTCAGGAAAGTGGCACCCATGCGCGTAATTCTCATGACAGGCAAAGGTGGCGTGGGCAAAACCTCCGTTGCGGCTGCGACTGGGTTACGATGTGCTGAAATGGGTCACAGAACCCTCGTTTTAAGTACTGATCCGGCTCATTCCCTGGCAGATAGTTTTGATATTGAACTGGGGCATGATCCCCGATTAGTGCGTCCCAATCTGTGGGGTGCTGAACTAGATGCCCTAAAAGAGCTAGAAGGAAATTGGGGCGCAGTCAAACGCTACATTACTCAAGTTTTGCAGGCACAGGGTTTAGACGGGGTGCAGGCTGAAGAGTTGGCGATTCTTCCCGGCATGGATGAAATTTTTGGCTTGGTGCGGATGAAGCGCCACTACGATGAAGGCGAGTATGATGTGCTGATTATTGACTCGGCACCCACGGGAACCGCCTTGCGCCTGTTGAGTCTGCCGGAAGTGGGCGGTTGGTATATGCGCCGTTTCTACAAGCCATTGCAGGGAATTTCTGTAGCGCTGCGACCATTGGTAGAGCCGTTTTTTCGCCCGATCGCTGGCTTTTCCTTGCCCAACAAAGAGGTTATGGACGCGCCCTACGAGTTTTATGAACAAATCGAATCCTTAGAAAAAATCCTCACCGATCCCACGCAAACCTCGGTGCGGCTAATCATGAACCCAGAGAAAATGGTGATTAAGGAGTCGCTGCGCGCTCACGCCTATTTGAGTTTGTATAACGTGGCAACCGATATGGTCGTGGCAAATCGGATTATTCCTGAAGAAGTTAGCGATCCATTCTTTGCCCGTTGGAAAGAAAACCAGCAGCAATATCGCCAAGAAATTCACGATAATTTTTCACCGCTGCCCATTAAAGAAGTGCCCCTCTATTCTGAGGAAATGTGTGGTCTAGAAGCCCTCGATCGCCTGAAGGAAACGCTTTATCCCGATGGCGAAGATCCGGCACAAATCTACTACAAAGAAACCACCATGCGAATTGTGCAGGAACAGCAGGAATATAGCCTGGAAGTCTACCTACCCGGAATTGAAAAGCGCCAAGTTGAACTGAGCAAAACGGGCGATGAACTCAATATTCGTATCGGTAACCATCGCCGCAACTTAGTCTTGCCTCAAGCCCTAGCAGCACTCCAGCCCTCCGGAGCCAGAATGGAAGAAGACTACCTCAAAATTCGCTTTGCCGCAGTTTGAAGAACCGTGAAACTCACCCCAACAACCAGGTAGAATAGCTGCTCAAACCCAATGGAAGCTTCACCAGCTAGAGTTATTCAATATTTCAGCTAGAGTTGTTCAATATTTCAGCAGGGAGAAGCAAAATCTTATTCCTCTTTTTCAGTGCTCATATATTTGGACTGACACCCATTGGCAGGCGCTTTGGAAGGATCTGATGGTGCAGTATGAAGCGGGTGGAACTGGAACTCATACCCATTTAAATAGCGTTAATGATAGATAAGGTATTGAGGATAAAGGAGTATCCAGTGAGGGAAGCAATCAGTTGAGGAGTTAACTATGTATTAAAGATTTGCAAAGAGAGGTGTCTATTTGCACTGTTCTCAGGTAAGTTAAGACAAATTTGAGGATTGCTTATGAGATACACCGTAGAAGATGGTGGGCGCTTAAATAACTTTGCGGTTGAGCCAAAGATGTATAAGGCAGAACCCCCCTCTGGCAACCAAAAGCGTAACTACCTAATTTTAGGCATCGTCGGAATGGTGTTAGTTGGGGCATTGATGGCTGTGGCGGTTTCGGTGTCTTAGCCCTCTATTGCTGATTTTGAAATAAAACCGATCGCATCACTCAGTAGCATTTCACAGTGATGGTTTCCCGTTTGCAGAAAGTTTCATGGAACCTACTTGCAGACGGGATTTTTAGTCAGAAAAATAAGTGAGGCGCTACGCTAGAGATAGACTATCTGAGCGGATGAAGGCTGGACGGATGGCAATGAAGCGATGCAATAGTTTGACCACGAGTGGATGTGTGATGGTTGGGTTGTTGGCTGGGCTTGATGTAGCGGAGGCTTATCCTAGTAGAGTGCAAACAACCCCATTACAACGGCTCTCTGCGGATTTAATGCGATCGCATCCTCAAGACTTTTTTAGGGCGGGTCAGATGAAGCTAGAGCGAGAAGTTGAGACAATTGATGAAGCGCGATCGCGCCTCAATAGCGAGGTTCTCCTGATCAATCCCAGTATTCAACCTCAGCCCGATCTATCGCCGTTAGAAATACCATTAAGCCCCTCGCCACCGCCAACCCAGTAAACCGCATGATTTGCATCCATGAGCCTTTATCTAGGAATTGACTTTGGCACCTCTGGCGCACGAGCCGCCGTGATCGATCAGGAGATGCGACTCTGTGATCAAGTGAGTCATCGCTTTACATCGGTAGAGTCGCACAAACAGGCGAGCCACTGGCAAGAGGTGTTATTTAGCTTAATCTGCCAGATCCCTGAAGACACTCGTGCCCAAATTCAAGCGATCGCCATTGATGGCACCTCTTCCACTGTGTTACTTTGCGACGGGGCGGGGATGCCGCTAGATGCACCGATTCTCTATAACGATGTTCGGGCAAGTTCAGCGCTTGCTGACCTGCAAGCATTTTTTGATCACGCAAATTTACAAGGTGCGCCGGGACAAGATGTGGTGTTGAGCACGACCTCTAGTTTGGTAAAACTGCTGTGGTGGAAGGAGCAACCTGTTTACTCTCAAGCTCGATATCTATTGCATCAGGCAGATTGGCTAGCATTTTTGCTGCATGGTCAACTGGGCGTGAGTGATTATCACAACTGCCTGAAGTTGGGTTACGATGTGGCGCGATTGGAATATCCATCGTGGATGCAAGCGTTGGGTGTCATGCCGCTGTTGCCGCAAGTGAGATCGCCGGGAAGCGTAGTGGGCACAATTATCGAGGCGATCGCCGATCAGCTAGGTCTACCCACCGATTGCCAAATTTGCACCGGCACCACCGACAGTATCGCGGCATTTCTTGCCAGCGGCGTGACCCAAATTGGAGAAGCCGTCACCTCTCTCGGCTCCACGGTGGTGCTCAAGCTGTTAAGCGCCACTCCGGTCAGCCATGCAGCTTATGGAATTTATAGCCATCGTTTAGCAGATCTGTGGCTCGTGGGTGGAGCTTCCAACACAGGTGGCGCGGTACTTCAGCAGTTTTTTACCCCCCACGAGTTGCTAGAGTTGAGTCCTCAAATTTCAGCGCAGCAAGAAAGTCCGCTCAAATACTATCCGCTGACCCAACCGGGCGATCGCTTTCCGGTCAACGACGCTGCTTTATTGCCCTGCTTGGAACCTCGCCCCGCCAATCCTGTAGATTTCTTGCATGGACTGCTCGAAAGCATGGCGCGCATCGAGGCACGAGGCTACCAATTACTGCAAGAATTGGGCGCAACGCCTTTAGTCCGGGTTTATACGGCTGGCGGCGGTGCGGCAAACTCATCCTGGACTGCTATCCGAAGCCGCCAATTGCACGTTCCAGTTTTCGTGTCGCCCCACACAGAAGCCGCCTATGGAACGGCGCGATTGGCGAAAGGCGATAGAGAATAGATAGAGAATAAAGTTGACAATCTACCAGGAAATACACTTTATGTCCGCTGCTCCTGACCTGATTAGCCAGACCCGCTGCTTTGGCGGCACTTTAGGCTTTTATCAACACTTTTCATCTCGCTGTTGCAGCCAGATGAAGTTTTCGGTCTATCAACCGCCTCAAGCGATCGCACATCCAGTGCCCGTGTTGTATTACCTCTCTGGGTTGACCTGCACCGAAGAAAATGTGATGGCAAAGTCGGGCGTGCAGCAGTATGCCGCAGAGCATGGGTTGGCGCTGGTGGCTACCGATACGAGTCCCCGCGATACGGGCATTCCCGGCGAAACCGATGATTGGGATTTTGGCGCAGGGGCTGGATTTTATGTCGATGCGACGGCTGAACCGTGGAGCCAGCATTACCAAATGTATTCGTATGTAGTGGATGAGCTACCTGCGCTGATTGCCGAACACTTTCCAGTGCAGCCCGATCGCCAGGGAATTTTTGGGCATTCTATGGGTGGGCATGGAGCGTTAATCTGCGCCTTGAGAAATTGCGATCGCTATCGTTCTGTTTCTGCCTTTGCACCGATCTGCGCCCCGATGCGCTGCCCGTGGGGACAAAAAGTGTTCACCCATTATCTGGGCAATGATTTAGCCCAATGGCGCAACTATGATGCCAGCGAACTGGTGTTAACGACCCGTTTTCCAGGCTCCATTTTGATCGATCAAGGTGGCGCAGATCAGTTTCTCGATACTCAACTGATGCCGGATGTGTTTGAACACGCTTGCACAACGGCTGGACAGCCCCTCATTCTGCGTCATCAACCCGGCTATGATCACAGCTATTACTTCATCGCCACCTTCATCGCCGATCACATCCGCCATCACGCGATCGCATTGTATGCTTAGATGCTGACGGGATAGGTTCAGCGATCGCACTCCCATCTGGCGACTTCAGAGTTGGAAGAACGATCGCTCCTTGACTTAAATCATTCCTTATCCTTAAAGAGCAATCGCCATTTGTCTACTCATGCGGTCGCCCCTTGACTTCAAACGCGATCGCCCGTTCATCCGTTTTCTCAGATGCGATCGCTGCTTTCAATCATTGCCCTTCACTTAAACATGGCGATCTCAGTTCGCCCTATGATCGCACTTTTGAACAATAGGATGGGCTAGTAGGTCGGTGTTGAGTATAGCGAAACCCAACAAAGACTAGCCGTATTGGGTTTCATGTCTTAGTCCAGCTACGGTGAGGAGCGATTGTCCGGGTCAGTTTCTTCATACAATAGGGTTGCAATGGGTTGAGCGTGAGCTTGAATTTGAGCTTTTTTGTCAGCGTCTATAAGTCTCCTGCTGTGTAGGTGACCCGATCAGAGTATAGCTCCGTCTCAGAAAATCGGATTCAGGCATTTATGCTCATTACAAAAGTGGGATGCACTCAACCAGATCCTTGCCAATCTTTTGAGTTTCATCACTTTACAGCCAGAACATTGCTGTTTTTATCAGAAGGATTCGGAATTACACAATGTAGCTCCGCACTACCATTCACCGAGATATCAAAATAATAACTACTTTTCAGATCAGGGTAGTACGTTCCTTGGTGAGCGCCCTTCGTGATCGTGATGTTAAAATTGTTTCTATTCCAGTCTGAAAACGGCAGAGCAAATTTACTGTTGTTCATGATGGCTTCCAGCGCCTGTAGGGGAAGATCCCCTTGTTGATTGTTGCTGCGCTTGTCAGTAAATGTCATTGGCATAGCATTACTTTTCTTTTATTGATGATTGCATATCCCTTAACAATGTTAGGTTTCATGCTTCAACCGAACCTACGAATCTAGAAGACCAGTGCCTACATTGGCACATTCATGGTTCTGACGTACTTATATCCCATTGCTTTAAAAAGGTCGGGAACCTGGTCATGCAAGTTCGGCATTGTCTCAATCCCAACGGGCAAGACTGAGTCAAACAATGCCGCAGTTATAGCTCCGATAGATGCCGATGCGCTCATCAGGCCGATAGATTCGGTGATGACCATTCCTTGCGCCACCGCGCAAGAGTTCATAGTAGTGTTGACATGGCATAGAACACGTTCAGTCACTACGTCTACAGAAACCGTTAAGGAAAGGGGGATGAAAGTCAGTATCGCGCGACCATCAATATCTGCCGTGGTGGCATAAAGCGTCCGATACTGGTAGCTTTTTCCAGAACCATGATCCTCCGACCAGAATATCCAAGCGTCTCTATGCTCTTCATGCAAATTTGAAAATGCATAGATGAAGACGCTGCTTGCCTGATCGATTAACGGTTTACTGAGAATAATGCCATATCTCGATTTTAACTCCGACGTAAAACCAGCGAAGAGTTGATTGGCGCTGGTATTGCTTTGACTGACGGAGAAGTCGATCACGTTTTGAACGTTCAATCCCGCGTTTCTGGCGATTTTCATAGCCTCCGGCAGACTGAACTTCAAATCAGAGCCGATGGCCTGCTCAAAGAGTTTCGCCAGTTCAATAGCCTTTCCCACATACTCCGGGGGTAAATCAAATACCTGACAGTACTTTGAAGGGATTGGTTCAGATAGCATCGCCATCTGGCTACCCATGATATAAAACGCCATTTTTTACTCCCGCGTTCGTTTACACCTTAATCGAACTTAACCCTTGCGAGTCGGCGGTTTACCTCAGTTTGCTGCCCACCAACAGCAACACCTTAATGGCATTTCAGCCCACCGGTTTCACTAAGGACACACCCTTGATTTCGGTTTCAACATGATATTTCTCGTATTTGATGTCGACCATTGACTGCGGCAAATCATGCGCTGAATGGCTTGCACCACTGTCGGCGCTTTGATCGCTATCTCCGCTATCATGACCCAGAAGATCCTTGATCGGAGCATCAATGGATACTCTGCACGAGAGCAGGGTTGCCGACAGCAAGCTCCCCGTCGAAGGCGAATGGGAAATATAAAAAAGGTTATAGGTATATATGGTTTCCCCGATTCCACCACCGGCACCCGCTGCGATTTTGAACCATGGCTTGCCTTCTTGCTTCTTAAGATTGCCAAATACGTTTGTCAGTACGTCATTGAGTTCGTTATTATCTCCGGAGAGTCCAAGCGCCCCCGAATTCGCGGCGGTTTCGGCTATGCCCTTCGTTAATGCGACGAGCGCCTTTTTGGACTGCTTGTAGGTGGAACTGATGGTTCCCATAATTGCTAGGTCGGGTTGCGCCTTGACAGTCGCCAGTGCCTTATTGAGATCGAGATTGCCGCCATTATCTACGTCATTCTTGAATAAGCGTACTAAGTCTTGCGCCTGAGACGAATATCTTTCGTCATCCAGGTCAAGAATGACTTGATAGGGTAAATCTAGAGCATCAGTCCGAGCAATTTCGCTGTTCATCACATTCATTCTCTCTCTAAGGTTATCGACCAAATATCAGAAATTTCCGACAATAGATTTCTTCCAAGGTTTGTATTTTAGGTGGTTTTGATGCGACATCGGTACTAAACTAAAACAGGTTTTCTAGGTTCATAAACCGGAAATCGTTGGGTAAATACCGGAACTGCCTTCCACGGAATTTTGTTACCGTTGGAGAGCCTCTACTACTACGAGACTCTTGAAGTGCATTTCAACGGTGTTGGTGGAACCAGCGGTTAATGCGAGGAAATTCGCGTTTGCCTCCTGCATCGTGATGTCGATACTCGCTAGTTGACCCGACATCACCGAACCCGTCGACAGGTTCTGGGTCACGTTGAAGATGTTATAACGATACGAGATTTCACTCGATGACTGACTGAAGATAGTGAAGTAGCCGCCATTCTTCTGTGCATTTAGGTTCAAAAACGCCTTGGCAGCCGCTCCAAACATAGCCCAGTTCTCCATCGCTGCGCCTTCTACCATGCTCATCAAGTTTTGGAGCTGCTCAACCGAAACCCAGACCTGTTGGTTGGTCTTCTTTAGATCGGTGGTTTTCGTTCCAACGACCGCGTACCTACTGTCATCCTTTGCTATTTCCAAAGCCTTGGTGAAGTTGAAGTTTCCGTTGGTGTCGTACGCAGCCTGGAAAGTATTGACCATAGCGACTGCCTGACTTATATAGTCCACCTGAACATCGAGCGTTGTGCTGTACTTCAGGTCTGATGGAACAATCGTGAGGTTAGACATTTTTTCGTTGCCCCTTGCGAATCACTTACTAATTCCCACACCGATTGAGAGCATCAGGGATCTCAACCGATGTGGGCCGAAGGTTACGAATCTTTAATTCTTGAGAGCCTCAACGACCGTAATGGATTGCACGTTGACTTCGTAGTTATGCTTGTCTGCCACAGTAATCCCAAGCACCGTCTCTTTGTCGACATCGACGGTTATGGTAAGACCAATCGGTGCCGCCGCCATGACAGAACCGGTCTTTTCATTAGCGATCGCAAAGAGGATGTTATACGTGTAGGTCGTTTTGTTCCCAGTACCCTTGCTCCAAAATATCCAAGCACCCTTTTCCTCGGATTTAAGGTTAGTAAAACCGTCCGTGATGGCATTCTTGAACTTATCGTAGGTCGCAGTACCTTGATCGAGAGCAACCCCAACCACGTCTGACAGCAGTTTAATCACGTCGTCAACCATGGCGGTTACTTGATTATTCTGTTTGACGATCGACTGATTCACGGTGCCAATTACCGCCATGTCCGGGGTATCATTGGCCAGTTTAAGTGCCTTGTCGAAATCAAACTTGAGGGTGTTCCCGTCAATCGCCCCCTGAAACACCCTGGCCATCCCCATTGCCTGAGGGATATATTTGGCTTCCATCTGAAACATGGTCTTGAAACTGACGGACTTGTCGCTTACGAGTGTGATGTTTGTTGTACTGTCTGTCATTGTCATGGTCTTTCTCCTGCTTGCCTAAACTAAATGGTGAGTTTGAGAAGTAACAATTCTCCGGTATAGCCAGGGACTTTCGGGTAATAGTTCCGCTACTGCGTTAACATTCAGAAGCGGACATCCGCTTAGCTCCCTGTCCGAAAATTGGGGGTCATTTCAATTTTTGATTAAGCTCTCAATGGTTTAAGTTGTTTGCTAGAGCTTATTGAGCCACTTCGACACTGAAAACACAATCGAAGTTTACGATTTTAAGCAGCAACTTAAGGATCTTTAAGGGAGATCGCCCCTCGTTCAGCAGCATCTTCTCAGCAATATCACTAACCAATATCACCTGATGTGCAACTAAAGTCAGCCCTCATCCCCCAGCCCCTTCTCCCAAGGCAGGAGAGGGGGAGCAAGATTTCTCAAAGTCCCTCTCCCGCTCTGGGAGAGGGATTTAGGGTGAGGGGTTTGGGGATAGTCGCACATCGCGTAATATCAGAAACCCCTACTCCGAGTCTGCCCGTTCTAATACAGAACTTTACTCAGTGAATCCCTCTGGAGCAGTTAATAGAGAGACTGAGAGATCGCCCCCTTCGCCCCCCTTCCAACCCTCCAATTCAGACTATTAAGTTATATGTAAACTTCTATTCCTGAAAGGAAAATGCAATAATCTGCCCATAGACAGTTCCTTTCCATTCACATCTGTGTATCTACCCTGTATCTCCGCCCCCAACTATGCCTCGATCGCAGCAGCGCCACCGAAAAGTGGCTAGTCTCACGCTGCCGGGTTTGCAAAAACTCCAGGCTGCCATTGCTCAATCAAATCGCTGGAATCATTACACCAAATCCGCCACCCTGGAAGCCCTAAGCGAACAAACGGGGCTATCCACCCATACCCTCAGCAAAGTTCATGCCCGCCAAGCCAGTGTGGATTTACGCACCTTGGTTCGCTACTTTAGCGCTTTTAATTTGACCCTGGAGGCGGGTGATTATACCGCTCCCATACAGCCAGATGAGCCGCTGAAGCAGATTTTGGGATCACCTCAGGCAGTGCAGATCATGCCATCCTGTTCTCCTAGAACCCCGGCAAATTGGGGAATGGCACCGGATGTCTCCGTGTTCTACGGTCGCACCGCCGAATTAAACACCTTAAAACACTGGATTGCCGATCGCTGTTGTCGCTTAGTCACTCTGGTAGGCATGGGGGGAATGGGCAAAAGCTGGTTAGCCACCAAACTCGCTGAACAGATGCACCATGAATTCCATTCTGTGATCTGGTACAGCCTGCAACCGAGGTCGAAATGGCTCCATCCGGTTCCTTCTTGCAACGATCTGTTGGACGACCTGATTCAACACTTCCTCCCTCAGTCAGGGTTGCAGGTGCCAGAAAAAACATACGCCAAGATGCTGCTCCTGTTAGATTGCCTGCGCCAGACTCGTAGCTTGTTGGTGCTGGATAACGTAGAAGCAGTCCTACCGTGCGCCCCCCAATTTGAGCACGATAGTCTCTCTAGCTGCGATCGTTCTAGCCCTGATTATGAGCAGTATGAGGAACTGTTCAAGCACCTGGGACAGGGACGACATCAAAGTTGCGTGGTGTTGACCAGTCGAGAAGCACCGAAACGAGTACAGCAATTGGCAGGAACTCAACTCCCGATCCGAGTCTTATCGGTGCCAGGGTTACAGCTTACAGAAGCGCAACAGATCTTTAGTGCCAAGGGTCTTTTTCACGGAAGCCCTTCTGAGTGGCATCGGTTAATCACCTATTACGGGGGCAATCCTTATATTTTGGAGATCCTGGCAGCCACCATTCAGCATCTATTTGATGGCAGCCTGACAACATTTTTTGAGCACAATGTGCTAATTTTCGAGGATATTCGGAAATTGCTTCATCAACAATTCGATCGCTTATCGACTCTGGAACAAGATGTGATGAAAGTTCTGGTTACTCAGGATACGCCCTGCTCATTTGCCACTCTGCGATCGCACCTTTCCTCCTCTATCTCAACAACAGATATCTCAACAACAGACTTGTTAGAAGCATTGAATTCTCTGAAAGCGCGATCTGTGATCGAAAAAACAACCTCTTATTTTTCCTTACTACCCTTGCTGAAGGATTATGCCAGAGCAAGATATTCGACTCAACACATCGTTACCTCTGCGGTTGGCGATCGCTGAGCACGCTATCTCAGTCAATCTACTCAATCCACCTAACGGTTACGACTGTTGTTAGGCTGAGGGGCTGAGTATAATTTTAGAATATGCCAACAATTTTACGAATCGGTCCCTACCGCTTTTATTTCTATAGCCATGAACCCAATGAGCCACCGCACGTACACGTCGACCGGGACGATGCAACAGCAAAGTTTTGGCTGGAGCCAATCAGCTTGGCAACCAGTATTAGATTTAGTGCAAAAGAACAGCGGCAGTTACAGATGGTAGTAAACGAGAACCAGGAAATTTTATTGGAGGCTTGGAATGGGTATTTTGGCGATTCGAGCAGACGAGAGAGTTAAAAACGTCTACTTCACTGAGGAAACAATCAGCGTCGATTTAATGGATGGACGGACAATTAGTGTTCCTATGGCATGGTATCCAAGACTTCTCAATGCTTTACCTGAGCAACGAGCAAAATGGGAAGTGTGCGGCGGCGGTTACGGCATTCATTGGGAAGAAATAGATGAGGATCTCAGCACAGAGGGGATGCTGAGGGGGGCACCTGCTCCAAAAGCCTCGATTTTAATTTAAGAGATAAGTATATCGCTGACCCCGCGATCGCAGTCAATCCCCTCAAGCCATATAACCCGAAATTTTCAGGATGTTATCCCGTTCAGTGTAATTTCAAAGCGATCGCCCTGTTACTGCCTACGCCCCAATATTGATCGCTAGATACTGATCACTGATTCCTCTGGTTTGCCTAGCTGGAGGGCGTAGAGATTGGCATAAACGCCTTGTTGAGTGATCAGTTCCGCATGGGTGCCCCGTTCGACGATTTGTCCCTGCTGAATCACCAAGACCTGATCGGCTTGAATGACGGTACTGAGGCGATGGGCAATCACAAAACTGGTGCGATTTTCTAATAGACGGGCGATCGCAGCCTGCACCAACGCTTCTGTGCGAGTATCAATGCTGCTAGTTGCTTCATCTAAAATCAAGATGCGCGGATTGATTAACACCGCACGGGCAATGCTGATGAGTTGGCGCTGCCCTTGGCTCAGCGGCGCGCCCCGTTCTCCTAGCTGAGTGGTGTAACCGTGTGATAGTGACGTGATAAATTCATGCACATTTGCCGCCTGTGCTGCGGCTTCGATCGCCGCTTGAGTTGCCTGAGGTTGACCAAAGGCAATATTTTCTGCCACCGTGCCGCTAAACAGTAGATTATCCTGTAGGACAATACCAATTTGTCGGCGCAAGCTCGTTTGAGTCACACTGCGAACATCAACATCATCGATTGTCACTTTACCGCCAGAGACATCATAGAAACGTGGAATCAAATTGATGATCGTGCTTTTACCTGCTCCCGTTGCTCCCACCAGCGCGATCATTTCTCCCGGTTTAGCGTGTAGACTAACGCCCTCTAGCACTAACTGATCCGTTGAATAGCCAAAAGTAACCGACTCAAACTTCACCTCTCCCCGCAGAGTTGGCATTTCTGTTGCATCCGCTGCATCGGTAAGCTGGGCAGGTTCATCCAGCAGCAAAAAGATCCGCTCCAATCCGGCAAAGGCAGATTGAGCCTGAGTATAAAACTGGCTGAGAATTTGAATCGGGCGAAAGAACTGCTGCACATACAGCAAAAAAGCGGTGACCACGCCCACCGTGGCGGCACCCGTAACCGCAAGATAGCCACCATAGGCAAGCACTCCAGCGGTTGCAAGACTATTGAGAAAGTCGATCGAGGGCAGAAAAGCAGAGGTGATCGCCACCGCCTGCACATTGGCATCGCGATTGGCTGCATTCAACAGGCTAAACTCTTCAATATTCAAGTCAACTCGATTAAACGCCTGCGCTTCTTTGACGCTGCCAATGTCTTCTTCTAACCGGGCGGACAGGTCGCCGATCGTTTGGCGAGTCACCCGAAATCTAGCTCGTGCCCACCGCGCAAACAATCCCGTGGTAAAAATCATCAACGGCACGGCTAAGTTGCTGACCAATCCAAGCTGTAGATTGATAAACAGCATGGCAATGACAATGCCAATTAAGCTGAACAGGTTGCCTAGCATCTGCGCCACGGTTTGACCAAATGCCTGATTGACGGTGCTGACATCGTTTAGCAATCGGCTCATTAGATCACCGGCTTCACTGCGATCGAAAAAGCTGAGAGGCAAACTTTGAATCTTCGCAAAAATATCCTGCCGCAGTTGGGCAAGTAACCGTTGCATAATCCAGCCGACGCGCAAAATCTGCCCCCGAATGGCAACGATTCCAACTAAATAGAGTAGAGCTAATCCAAGTAAAAGCAAGAACAAACCGCGCAGATTGCCTTGAGCAATGAGATTGTCGAGCGACCAGCCGAGAAAGAAAGGACCTACGGCTTGAGTGGCGGCACCCATCAAAATTAGAGCAAACGCGATCGGAATTTCTTTGCGATATGGCTGGAAGTATCGCAAAAATCGCCGCATGGTCGAGAGTTGGCGAGTCGCTTTTTGCTCGGATGCAACGACAGGGCTGGGAACTCTCATAGGGTCTCCTTTGGCTTCAATGGGCGGATGCAGAAACATCTGCATGAATGACTGCTTGAGTTCCCCTATTTTGGGAATGCTTTAACCCTATCATCCCCTCCAATGCAAATGCTTCATGCAGCGACGGCATTTTCTCAGCAAAAACTAATCTTTTTTTAAGAGTCACATCACATTGTCGCAGCTAATTTTACTTAAAGTCTGCAAATAGCGGTGGCGATCGCTGATTTCAAATTCTCCCTATCCTGAATCAACACAGCATTTTGAGAATCAGAGTGTTCCTATGCAACTCTCTAATGGTTAGAATTCATCCATCAGTTGGGTTTGATGTACATCAAGAAACTATCTTTGGATGCGGCTGATGCGCCAATTGTGGGAAACAATTGATCAAATTAAACAACGACATCTCGATTCGTCCTCGTTGCAGTTTCGCCTTACCGTTGAAATTGCTGCCTTGTCGGTGTTGTCTTTGGGTAGTGTTGCCATCTGGACGGGCTGGAAGATGCAACAGGTGCTGATTACGAGCCATACTCAGACGGTAGAATACATTGCAAATCGCTTTCCTCGTGACGTAGAACTCTACAGCGAGATGTTGCCGATTAAGGCTGGACTGGAAAAAACCATTGATAACGTAGCGGTGCCGGGTTTAGTGATTTGGGTTAAGAGCGTTGATGGCAAAAAGATTCTAGCTCAATCAACTGACGTAAAGTCATCATTTACTGCAACAGATGAGCTAATGACGATCGCTGAGATGCCTCTCAAACCCCAGGTGTACCCAGTGGGTAGTCGATATCTAATTTTGTACCAAAGTCCAGTAACGATTGAGGGCAAGCCTCTGGGCAAAGTTTATATGGCGCAGGATGTGACCGAGGAGCAACATCGTTTAATCGCAGTACTTCAGGGTTTAGCACTGGTTTGCATTCTAGTGACAATTTTGACGATGGTTGCGATCGCGCTGCGGATTCAGCGATCGCTGCAACCATTACAGGATATCAACCAGATGGCAGGCGCAATTTCAGCCGAGGATTTGAGTCAAGTTCAATTGCAACTGAGCAATGCCCCTACCGAAGTCAAGGAACTTGCCCAAACCTTGAATATAATGCTGTCTCGGCTATCGGATGCTTGGGAACAACAGCGCCAGTTTGTTAGCAATGTCTCCCATGAATTGCGCACCCCCATGACAGTCGTGCTGGGTTATTTGCAAAGTCTATTGCGCCGCAGCACAAACCTCAATGATTATCAAACAGAAGCCTTAGAGGCAGCGGCTTCGGAAGCCGAGCGCACAGTTCGCTTGCTGCAAGATCTACTAGATCTGGCACGGGCAGACAGTGGCTATACGCACTATCATCTAGAACTATTTCTCTTTAACGATCTGGTTATCGAAGTGGCAGGGATGGCGGAAAAGTTTAGCAATCGGTCTATTAAGGTGAGCGCTGATGAAGCGGTTGAAGCGATCGCAGACCGCAATCTTCTAAGACAGGCATTGATTAATTTGATTAATAATGCGGTGAAATATTCTGATTTTGATCAACCCATTGATTTGATTCTGGAGCAAGTCGATCAGCAAGCCATCATTCAAGTGCGCGATTATGGGGTAGGAATTGCGCTTCAAGATCAAAGCCGTGTCTTTGAGCGGTTCTATCGAGTAGATGAAGCTCGTGCCCGTGATACCGGAGGGCATGGATTAGGTCTAGCGATCGCAAAAACGCTGGTAGAAGGGATGGGCGGCAGCATTACTGTGCGATCAAAACCGGGTGAGGGCAGCATATTTGCGATCGCCTTATCAACACAAGCTCAGAAAAACTGACAGCACAGCCGCACAGTAAGCGGGATCAACATCACTCTCATCTGAGCAAGGGGTATTTATCCCGTTCACCATCTAGCCACCCTCAACCAAAAGCTGCCATGATGCCTATGCAAGCTAAGGACATGAAAGCTGAAGAAAAAGCAGAATCTGAGACCAATTTGAAATTGAAACGCGATAGATGATCTACTGGAAGCGGCAATGTTTTTGGTCTTGTAACCCAAAACTCAAAATATCTCCTACCCTTCGGGAAGCCAAAGCTACAGAGACGCTGAGTGCAATGCACACGCTGCGCGAACGCGAGCACCATTCAAACCGGTATGACAATCCCTCTCTAGCATATTTTGATCAACTGTGTCGAGATCAACATGGTCTCTAAATTAGCGAGAATTAAATCAATACTGAATCAGGGCAGATCACCAAATCAGCCCTGATTTTTTGTGCCTATAGGCTTGCAAGTGCATAACCCAGTTCACCAGTGCTGCGATCGCAAGCTGAGAAAATGCTGAATTTAAGCTGAGAGATTTTTATGAATAAATTCAGGAGATTTCCATTCTTACTTCAGATAGGCTTCAGTGCTGCCTGAGATGCTTTACCCAGTGAGCCGATTCGGTTCACCTGTAAAAACATTGTGCTGTTATTGAATATTTAGTCAGGAGTACCCCATGAAGTTAGCTTCTTTGCTTACCGGTATTGCAATGGTTGGATTAGTGACAGTGGGGGATATTTCATTAAAAGCAGTTCATCCTTCATTGATTCAAGTCGCGGCGGCGGCTGAAATGCCTACTGCTCAACAAAAAATTGCGCTCATCACCAAAAATAAAGGGCAAATTGGCGGTGGCGATCAACTTCGTCGATTTTTCTTCGGAGAGTTAGACCCTATTGGCATTCAGCCCGGTGGAGGGGGTCATGTGGTCAACTTATACAACAAAACTAACGATGTCACTTTTTCATACTGCTCGCACTTTGATGTAGTGGTTGCCGTGAAGAAGGGCAAAGTGCCCCAATTCCTTGCCAGCGAGGTCAAGTAGGGCGCATTAGTCGAAACAAATTTAGAAGCTAGGAGTCAGAAGAGAATCTTATTTCTTTCTCCTGGCTGCTTTTTATCAAAACCACCCCGCTCGAAGAGAGGTCTTCCATGGAATTTAAGGATGCTATCTTGCTGCTCCATCCGATCGCCGCTGTAGTGATTGTGTTTCCTCTCATTGGTATTGTTATCAATCGTGCGCTTCAAACTCGTCAACGTCGATTGCAGACTGCTAGTGGAGAAAAGAGTAAAGTTCCTCCGAGCGTAGGACCGGAACACGTGCAATTGGGTCGTTGGTTAACGGGCGCAGTGGTTGGCATTGTTCTGCTGGCGCTCGCCAATGACATCTTTAACAATATTATTGAGCAAAAAGTTTGGGAGCAAAATCCGTTCCAAGTAGGGCTGATCATCCTCATTTTTGGAGTGGCGATCGCATCTCTAGCGTTGCTTTACCGAGCAAAGACGCGACTGTGGCGCGGAATATTTGCCACGCTGGCAGGCATGAGTCTGGTGATACTGGGTTGTCAAGATGGTGTTTATCGCAAAACCGAGCAGTGGTATGTTTCCCACTACTATTACGGCATCACGGCAGCCCTATTGATGATCTTCTCTCTGGCAATTGTGAGAGAAATCTACCAAGATCGAACTCATCGCTGGCGCACCGTTCATATCGTGCTCAATTCGATCGCGCTGCTCATTTTCCTGGGTCAGGGTATTACAGGAACCCAATCACTACTAGAAGTTCCTCTGGCATGGCAAGAACCGTATGTTAATCAACTTTATGGGCAACAATGCGATAAGAAACCTTGCACGATTCAAGCAGCGCCTGTTCCTCAGACATCCAAGTGAAACGATGCAAACCTGTCATTCAAAATATCAATCTGGGAATTAAATGATGCCTAAAACTTGCAGCAGAGTAGGTTGATATCTCGCTTCGCAGCGACTGACCTTGAGAGTTCTCCGCTGCAAATTCATTGAAGTAGCCACTCAATGAGCATCTGAAAATCTTCGACTCAGCGATCGCGTTGAGATCCTTCAGGATAAATTTAGAGGATTTTCAGCTTCTTCTCAGGTTCATCTTATACCAATTTAAACGGAGGATGCGACCGATCCGAGCTTGAAACCGTGCCTGAGTAAAGCTTCTACCATTCAAAACTCAAAATATCTCTTAGGTCAACGCTTCGCGTAGGCAAAGCCAGTCCGAAGGACTTACAAAACTCAAAACGGTATTACAAACTCAGGCTAGTGATTTATCAATATTGATTCACTCATGTTGATTCACTCATGTTGATTAATAAACTTCTTTAGCTTAAATAATTCTCCTGACGTAGGACAAATTGATGGCTCCTTCTCAACTTGACCCGAAGATTTCTCCCAGGTTGATTTGGCAGAAACTTTCTCGTATTCAGCTTGCTACCCTGGTCATGATCGGTGTTGTAATTCTAGCGGGTATTATTGTGACAGCCTGGTTCGCCGGACAGGGCACAATTAACCAGATCTTTCAGCATTGGAATCAGTGGCAGGAACATCCACCGATGTGGATAAAAGCACCCATGATAGTGGGACAATACCTGCTGTTTTGGAATGGGGCGTTGCTACTCATCGTGTTGATAGTAATGCAAATATCGCCTCGCCCGCTTGTCTGGTCAAGAACGCTAGTAGTGAGCATCCTAGCTGTGCTAACCGTTCGTTACTTGCTATGGCGATCGCTCTCCACGCTCAATCTCACTACGCCTCTGAATGGCATATTTAGTCTAGGATTATTTTTTCTAGAGTTAGTGTTGTTGACGGGTAGCATCATCCAACTTGTTTTACTGTTGCGAGTCCGCGATCGCCGCCCAGAAGCCGATCGCGTTGCGGTCGATGTGGTCAGCGGTGCTTTTACGCCCACCGTAGATATTATGATTCCCACTTATAATGAACCGCCCCTGATCCTACGGCGCACCATTATGGGTTGTCAGGCATTGGAGTATGACCCGAAAACAATTTACTTGTTGGATGACACACGCCGACCTGAAATCGCCTCTCTCGCAGCAGAATTGGGATGTGAGTACCTCACTCGACTGGATAATCAATATGCCAAAGCAGGCAACTTAAATCATGCGATCGCTGGCACCCATGGGGAGTTGATTGTCGTCTTTGATGCCGATTTTGTGCCCACAAAAAACTTTCTCACGCGCACAGTCGGGTTCTTTCAAGAGGCACAGGTTGCCCTGGTGCAAACGCCTCAATCATTTTATAACCCTGACCCGATCGCCCGTAATTTAGGCTTAGAACATATTCTCACCCCTGAAGAAGAGGTGTTTTATCGCCAGATTCAACCCATGCGAGACGCTGCGGGTGGTGTGATTTGCTCCGGTACTTCGTTTGTTGTGCGCCGATCTGCCTTGGTTGAAACAGGCGGCTTTGTCACAGAATCTCTGAGCGAAGATTTCTTCACCGGAATTCGGTTGACGGCACAAGGATATCGCCTGATTTATCTAAACGAGAAGTTGAGTGCGGGTTTGGCGGCTGAAAGTATTGCCGATCAAGCATTGCAGCGAATTCGCTGGGCACAGGGAACCCTGCAAGCATTTTTTGTGAAAGCCAATCCTCTGACCATTTCTGGGCTGCGTCCAATTCAGCGACTCGCCTATCTGGAAGGTTTGCTGCACTGGTTTACCAGCATTTCTCGTGTGGGTTTCCTGTTGATGCCGCTGGCATATGCATTTTTGGGTGTGATTCCATTGCGGGCAACAGGTGCAGATCTCTTATATTTCTTTGTGCCTTACTATGTGGTCAACCTGAGCGTATTTTCTTGGCTCAACCATCGATCGCGATCAGCATTGCTATCCGATATCTATTCACTGGTTCTCTGTTTTCCCCTGGCATTGACCGTGATTAAAACAATGTTGAATCCATTTGGCAAAGGATTCAAGGTCACCCCGAAAGGAACATCGAGCGATCGCTTTTCTTTTAATTGGCAATTAGCCTTGCCGTTGATTGGCGTATTTGTGGCAACTGCGTTTAGCCTATGGACAAGCCTGGGAATCAGTTTGGCGATCGGCATGGGGCAACCCAGTATGTCGCCTGCCATGGCTGAGCAGATGAAGGGATTTGATTTGGGATTGATTTGGAGCATTTACAACTTGATGACGATCGGCATCTCCCTGCTTGTATTGCTCGATGTTCCTCACCCTAGCCTGTATGAATGGTTTGACCTGCGGCGAACCGTGCGCTTGCAACTGGGTGAGAAACTGTTTTGGGGAACTACTACTGCCATCTCGGAAATTGGCGCAGAGGTGATTCTAACTCAAGCAGGATTTCCGATGATTGCTCCGGGTCTGAACGGCAAAATCCCTGCGCCGAATGCAGAAACTCTAGTGGAGTTAGAAATTCTAGAATCAGGATTAGTGCTTCAAGGACAGGCAATCTGCACGGGGACTCAGGATGAATTCCCCACAGTGCGAGTCCGATTTGAAGCGATGAATCTCCCACAGCAGCGACGTTTGGTAGAGATGTTGTTTTGTCGCCCTGGTCAATGGAAGAGCCGCTGTTCTCCTGGAGAGTTGCGATCGCTCTGGCTATTGTTCAGAATTCTACTCAGACCAAAAGTGATTTTTGATCGCAATCCGGATGTCAGCGTGGTCGCAGTATCCAAAGGCTAAAATGAGCAATCTCAATCAATCGCCTAGTGTTGATGTCTGGGGTTGCGTCGTTTCGGCTGACATAGTTGGCAAGCATGATGCACTTCAACCTGGAGCGATTGGTGGGATTTGCGAAGTTCATGGGAAACCAGCATAATGCTCCAAAACAATATGCCAACTCCAACGAGGAAAACGATCAACACTACTTGAGATAACCAGCTAATCCCAGTGGCGATCGCGATCGCAATCGCAAACATATCGACTATCAACACGAGAATGGCAGTATAAACCCATCCCAAAACCCTATGTACAATATGATTACTCTGAAATAAATCTGGTAATAACAAATGCTCTAAATCGTGAAGATGGGCGGCTTTAGAGGGGCTGTTGCTCAGATCAACTTCAGAAAGATTCAAAATCTCTTGATTCACTGAGCGCAGATGATTGCTAATGATGCTGTAATGAGAAATTAGACCATTTTGCAGAATGGCGCAAGCAGTAATCATCACAACGGGTGCAAGGATTAGACTAATCGCCTGAACAATTGTTTCACTGGTCATGGAGTGCTTTTTTTAGGATAGGTATACGAAGTGATTGATTTGAAAATCGCAATGGGAACCTGCCCGCTGGCGATCGCTATTTTGATCGAGTATTGTTATTGCTCCCGCAATGCATAGCCAACACCGCGAACGGTATGAATCAGACGCTTTTCACCCTGCTCTTCTAGTTTCAGGCGCAGATAGCGAATGTAAACCTCAATGATATTGGAATCGCCCATAAAGTCATAGCCCCAAACCTTTTCTAAAATTTGGTCACGGGTAAACACTTGGCGGGGATTGCTCAGCAAATGTTCTAACAAGTCAAATTCTTTTGCAGTTAAGTCTACCGCTCGCTGACCTCGATGAACCTCGCGGGTGCGGCGATTTAAGGTCAAGTCTTCAAACTGCAATACATCTTCGTCCGTTTCTTGGGTGCGGCGCAAATGAGCGCGAATTCGGGCTAATAGTTCCTCAATACTAAAAGGCTTAACGACATAATCATCGGCTCCCGCATCTAGACCCGCAACGCGATCGCCTACCTCATCTCGTGCCGTCAACAATATGACGGGAACTTTGCTACCCGTTGCTCTCAGCCGACGACAGAGTTCTACGCCCGTCAAACCGGGTAGCATCCAATCTAAAATCACCAGATCTGGCTCAGATTCTCGCGCTAAAGATAATCCCGATATGCCATCATGCGCCACGCTAACCTGATAGCCTTCGCACCCCAACTCTAGTTCAATAAACCGAGCGAGTTTGACTTCATCTTCTACCAGTAGAATATGCGCGGTCATGGTTTAACTCCTAGCCCAAATTCTACGCTATCGAAAATCTTACGCCCATTTAGGATTACCGCAAAAAACATACAACCTATTCAGTTCATCTATCTTAGTGTGTAGCTGAAACTTCATTGATCGCTGAGAGCAAGATTAAAAGCTGCTGAGGAAACTAAATTTAGATCATCACATCGGGTTCAATCAGCGAATTTTTAAAATTGCCTGCGCTCATCATGTTTCAGTCATAAGAAGTATACTTTCTAGAGGCGTAAGCTTTTGACAGTAAAGGGTTTACCCCCCCAATTGTTAAGCATTTAACTCAGCCAACAGCAAGCAGTGACAGTACCCTCAAAGCACCCACAGCAGTCTGTATTAGAAGTTCTCTCCTCGTTGAGCTATCGCACAGGGGAACTGAGCCGCTATCTGCACGAAGTTGCTCAAGGAGTCAGCGAACTGATGCAACTGGATTGGTCGGTGGTCACTTTCTGTAAAGATGGTTCTGAGAGCATTTTGGCAAGTACTGTTGATTTGGGAGAGGCAGCCGACGAGATCTATTCTTTGCACGGTAGTCTAACGGGAACTGTGGTTAAAACAGGGCAGCCGTTGCTGGTGGAAGATGCCACAGCCTGTACCGATTATGGCAGTGCGCCAGAAGGGTATCGAGCGTATTTAGGAGTTCCTCTGCGAACTCCTGCGGGTGAAGTGATTGGTACGATTTGTTCGTTTCAGCATCAGCCGCGCCGCTTCACGGAGGAAGAAGTGCAACTGGCACAATTGTTTGCAGAACGGGCAGCAACGGCGATCGATAACTATCACCTTTATCAACAACAGCAGCAGGTTAACCGACGGCTTGAGGCAGAGATTAAAGAGCGTCGGCAAATTCAGATCGCCCTGCAAGAAAGTGAAGAGAAGTTTCGTCAGCTTGCCGAGAATATTGAGCAAGTTTTTTGGATACGCACACCCGATGGTCAGATTTTGTATCTCAGCCCCGCTTTTGAACAGGTGTGGGGACAATCCTGCCAGCAGTGGTTTCGCGATCGCGGTCTGTGGGCAGCCTCCGTTCATCCCGACGATCGCAGCCGAATGCTTCAAGCAGAACAGCAGCTTGGTCAGGGAAAAATGGACGAAGAATATCGGATTATTCGAGCCGATGGTTCCGTTCGGCTGATTCGAGATCAGTCGTTTCCGGTGCGCGACGGTTCCGGGCATATCTACCGCATTGCTGGAATTGCCGAGGATATTACAGAACGCAAACAAGCCGAGCAGGAAATGGGGAAAGCGATCGCGGCTTTGGCAGAAGTGGGCGAGTTAGCCGCCATGATTGTGCATGAAGTTCGCAATCCTCTCACTACAGTGCTGATGGGATTAAATGCCCTCAAATCGATAGAACTGCCAAAATCAGTTCAAGAACGCCTCAACTTATCCCTCGAAGAAGCAGAACGCATTCGAAACCTGTTGAAGGAAATTTTACTTTACGCAAAACCGCAGGCACTTCAGCCCACTGAGTTAGAGATTAATGCATTCATTCACGATACCGTGGAGAGCATTCGCATGATGCCTGCCATCAGTCGGAACATTGATTTTGTGCCAGCGCCCCATCCCGTCAGGGTTTTAGCCGACAAAGATAAGCTGAAGCAGGTGTTTATCAATTTAGTAGACAATGCCTGTCAAGCCCTGTCTATTGAAAGCGTTGCCAATGCAGATGCAAGAATCACATGGACTGTAGAAGCCGATTTGAAGACTCATTCGGTCTACATTCGGATACACAACGGCGGCAATCCGATTCCTCCAGAAACTCTGCCCAAGCTGATGAAACCCTTTTTTACCACAAAGCCTTGTGGAACCGGATTGGGGTTGGCAATTGTGAAACGTATTATAGATGCCCATGCTGGAGAACTGATGATTACCTCCAATGAGGCTGAAGGAACTCAAGTCAGCATCAAATTGGCGATCGCAGAGGCGTTTTCCTAGCACGACCCATATCACCCCGTAAGCGTGCCAACCCCGGTTTCTATCGGTCAATCAAATCGATGGGGGCGATCGCATTTCTGTTTGCCCCAATGACGGTTTAGGGCAATATCTTGGCATTTCAACCAAAAGGGAGATGCAAATCTCTACCCCAGCAGGGATTCTTATACTACAGAGGGACTTATAGCCTTAACTGCTATCAGTCATAGTTTCTAAAACTGACAGCCTTTAAGAAGCGATCGGCATTTGAAGGAGAGTATATGATTCAATTTACATTTTCACCCATGCAGCTACTTCTTATAAAACAGCTAAACCCGCTTTGGATTGCCCAAGCGCAAATTACATCTGTTAATGCTGCCCCCATTGTCGATCCGGCAGGGTTTGCAGGTCCTCGGTTTTTTGTCGCGTTAATTTCAGGAATTTTGTTGGCGTTCGCGATGCAACTCCTGCTAACCAATCTTTCTGTTGCGGCTGGAATTTCTTATCTGGGACGGTCTGATTCGGGCGATCACCATTCTGATAGTAGCGGTGGCTCCACTATTGGCAAAATCGGTACAGGCGTTGGTCTTTGGACACTGATTACCGTGACGATCGCTCTATTTTTTGCCTGCTACCTCGCCGTGCAACTCAGCTTTTTACCCACTGCAAAACTAGGTGCCATCACCGGCTTAGTCATTTGGGCGGCTTATTTCACGCTGTTAGTTTGGGTCAGTTCTAGCACCGTAGGATCGCTGGTTGGCTCCGTAGTCAATGCTGCCACTTCTGGGTTTCAGAGTGTGTTGGGGGCTGCAACCTCTGCCATTGGCAGCAAAATGGCACAGCAGCAGGTGATTTCAACCGCCGAGGCAGTGGCGGCTACCGTGCGGAATGAATTAGGGTCTGCGATCGACCCCAGCAGCATTCGAGAATCAGTTGAGAGCTATGTCAAGGGATTGCCGCTACCGAAGTTTGATACCACTCAGCTTCGCAAAGATTTTGAAGGAATATTGAACGACCCCGAAATTGTCGCATTGGCAGAGGGCGGGGGGTTGGGTCAGGTTGATCGGCAAACTTTTGTGGATCTGGTTAGCAAGCGCACCGACTTTTCAAAAAGTGACGTGAACCGGATCGCTGATTTGTTAGAAGGGGTATGGAAGCAAACAATTGGGCAGCGATCGCGCCGCGACCCGATGGCAGAAATCAGTGAATATTTGCAGACAACCCAGCCTGGACAGCTACAGATTAAGGAGCTAAACGCCAAGCTCGATCAGCTATTGGCAGCGCAAAACCAGCCAATTCCTCAGCCCGATGCCGCGTCTGGTGGTTTCAAAACAACCGTGCAATCCGGCATCACCACGCTAGCAGGGTTACTAGCGGGACGCACTGACCTGTCCGATATGAACGTTGAGCAAATTTTAACCCGACTGAAACTGGCTCCTGAAAAAGTTGCTCAGGGCGCTCAAGCACTGCAATTAAAAGGCGTAGCCGACTCTGCCTATAGCCCGATTCGGAACGACGTTGAGCACTATCTCCAAACCAAATATTCCTGGCAAATGAACCGGGAAACGGTTGAGAAAGAATTCCGCGAGATCTTGTTCGATCCTCAAGCAGATCCTGGAGAGATTGCTCAACAGTTGATGTTGCTTAATCACTCATTTTTTGTAGATAAGCTCACTGCTCGTGGGGTTTTCACCCAAGCTAAAATTCAACAGCTTGCCGATCAGCTTGAATCGATTCGGCGCGATGTATTGGCAGGAGCCTTAGCCGCTAAAGAAATCGAGATTGAAACTGACTTACGAGAACGGGTCAACATCTACTTGACGCTCACTCCACTCGACCAACTGCGTTCTAATGATTTGTCAGCATTCAAGGCTCTCTTGCAAGATGATCATACTGAAGTAGATGCTTTAGGTAGACGTTTATCCACTTACAACCGCGAAACGCTCAGACAAATTTTGCTAAAGCGGCAAGATACGATGCCTGAAGATGTAGAGCCGATCTTAAATGCATTGGAATCGACCCGCGATCGCGTGCTGTTTGATGCCAAATCATTGGATGAGCAAGCCAAGCAAAAACTCGCGGAATCTCAGCAGCGTTTGGAGTCTTATCTAAAAAATACTGGCAAGTCTGAGTTGAATCCTGAGGGCATCAAACGCGACTTACAGCTATTGATGAACGATCCACAATCGGGCTTTAGTGCATTGCGAAGTCGAGCCTCTAGAATCGATCGCGATACGTTGGTGCAACTGCTCAGCCAGCGCGAGGACATGACGGAGGCAGAGGTCACTCAAGTCTTGGATCAAGTGGAATCGAACTGGAATACATTTATCAGTTCACCCAGCATCCTGACAGACAATGTGAAAGGAAAAGTAGACGAAACCCAGACTGCGATCGCGGATTATTTACGTCGAACGAACCTAGAAGAGCTAAACCCTGAGGGCATTCAACGCGATTTGAAAACGCTGTTGAATGATCCGAAAGAGGGGTCACTAGCGCTCCGTCGCCGACTAGCAAAGATCGATCGCGAAACTCTGGTGCAATTGCTCAGCCAACGCCAAGACTTGAGCAAAGAGCAGGTTAATCAAACAATCGATCAAGTGCAAGAGGCAATTCGTGAAGTAGTGCGATCGCCGCGTCGCTTGGCACTGCGAACTCAGCAGCGAGTCATGGATTTTGAATCCACTGTAGAAGATTATCTGCGCAATACCGATAAAGATGAACTCAGCCCTGAAGGGATTAAGCGCGATTTAGCACTCCTAACTCAATCCCCTAAAGCGGGGCTGCAAAACTTGGGCGATCGCCTATCTCGCTTCGATCGCTCCACACTGATTGCGTTGCTTTCTCAACGGAAGGACATGACTCCAGAGGAAGCCGAGCGCATTGTGGGTCAGGTTGAATCTGTCCGCGATCAACTGATGGATCAAATGCGTCTGGTGCAATATCGGATTCAGGAAGTGATTGATCGGATTTTTGGTCGGGTTCGTGATTACCTCAACTCCCTCGATCGCCCAGAGCTAAACTACGAAAGCATTAAAACTGATGTTCGCACCTTGTTTGATGATCCTCAAGCAGGCTTTGATGCCTTACGAAATCGGTTAAGTCACTTCGATCGCAACACGCTTGTTGCCCTCATGAGTTCTCGTGATGACATCTCAGAAGAAGATGCCAATCGAGTGATCGATCAAATTGAAGGGGCCCGAAATAACGTGCTTCAACGCGCTGAGTTCGTTCAGACCGAAGTCCAGCGTCGTCTAGAAGATGTGAAAGTGCAAACACAGAAACAAGTGGAAGACACTCGCAAAGCAGCTGCAACGGCTGCTTGGTGGTTATTCTCGACTGCGCTAGTTTCTGCGTTCTTCTCCGGCTTAGCTGGGTGGCTTGGAGCTTCTAGAGGACTAGGAATCTTGAACTAGGAGTTGGATTTGAGGGGTCAGGTTTCAGAGGTCAGAAAAACTGAAACCTGAAACCTGAAACCCGATGTCCAAAACCTGATCCAGTTCTTAAACACACTCATGATCAGTCAAACACACGCTCACTTGCAGACCATTCTGCAATCTAAAGCGGCTCCAGACGATATTTTTACTGCACTATTGCCCGTTTTAGGCGAGATTCTCCAGTGCGATCGCTGTTTTCTCTACCTACGCCATCCCGATCATCAGCTTGGCAAAGTGCCGTTTTGTTGGCGACGCACCCTTGATATTCCCGAAATACTCGATCCTGACTGGAAGCCAGAACCAGAATCACTAGCTCAAGATCCCCTGTTTACCGCTGCCCTACAAGTGAAGCCGGCGGTGTATGTGGAAGATGTGGAGACCGCCAATCCAGAGATTGTGAATCGCGCATTTGAGCAAGAAAACTTTGGACATCGCGCACTCATTCATGCCCACCTACGTCAGGATGGGCAGCTATGGGGCATTTTGCAGCCTTGCATCTTTGGGCGTCCTCGCATTTGGACGGCTAGCGATCGCACGGTTATGACTGAAGTAGAACCAGCGATTACGCCACTGGCGATCGCCTACGTGATTGCCAATCTCAATCTCTAATCATCATCCATCATTCAATTTAGGAGTCGTTTAATGATTGTCAATCTTGCTCAAGAAGGGTGGGAAGTGATTTACCACCGTGCCCACGCGCTACTTGCCGCTCAAATTGCCGGACATTGGCGAAAAAGCAATGCCCCAGAACGATTTTATGAAACCATCGCCGCGATTTCTCACCACGACGATCTGGAAAAAGAATGGGAAGGCGACGAACTGACCGAGGCAGGCGCACCGCTAGACTTTACCCTGGGTCGAGGAGACTCAACTGAGCCACTGCGACAACACCTTGCCGATGCTCGCTATCGGGGGCGGTGGGTCGCATTATTGACTTCTAAACATATCACTTATCTCAGTCAAGATAAGTGGGGATCTTCTAAAGAGTGGGAGGATTTTTTGAATGAGCAAGTGCAAAATCAGGAGCAGTGGAGCAAAGAATTAGGCGTTGAAAAAGGCGAAGTAGAACGGGCTTATCAATTTATGCTGTGGTGCGATCGCCTATCGCTAATTTTGACGCAAAAACAACTCCCTGACGATCAGCGATCGCTGGAAATAACCAGTGGCATTGAGGATCAACGATATGATATTCGGCAGCTTAGCAATGGAAATTTAACCGTTGAGCCATGGCCTTTTGAAGATGAGTTCATTGTGAATGTAGAAGCTTCCTGCTTGTCAGAACTCAAGTTTGAAAACAATGATGCACTCGTCAGAGCACTCCAATCAGCACCCATTAAAGTTCTAACCTGGACTTTTTCTGAAAAACAATAAATTCTATTGATGCCATCAACACAGGACTTAAGTTTATAGTGAATGGCAAACTGGCTATGCCTACCCAATGCTATGTCCAAGGTAAGTTAGCATAGGTACGAATCGCGATCATCAACCTGAAATTTTTGCAGATCTAAAACTGGGATGGTTTGAGCCAGAGACATTTATTCTTCTTCAAACGCTCCATCAAACTCTGTGAGTGAGTCTTCTTCCGCTTCAACTTCATCATCAGTTAGCCCTAACTCTTTCTTGGCAAAAACACGCCGTGCCCGTTAATCGAGAATATCGAGAATTTTGATAGTGATCTGCGATTGCAATCCCACTCGTTAATTCCTGTATCCCTTTACGGATTGTGCCCCAATTCCACCCCAATTGCTGCTCGGCAGGTGTTTGTCCGCCCGCCCCTAATCCTTGCACCACTTTTGCCATGAATTGCTGCCGTGTCGTGCCCGATAATTGCTCGGCGGTATCTTTGAACAATGACCTGAGTGCTTTGGTGAGTTGAATGATACCTGCTTCTATACGCCGTGCGTGAGGAGTCATCTACTCCTAACACTATAAGATGATTTATTAGTTGGAGTGCTCTTAGTGGATTCTGTGATACTCAGGCTGACTGACTGACAGATTTTCTCGCCTCTGGGCATTAAGCAGTACTGAGCCGTTGTTCTAGGGGAATAGCACAATCGACCGTAGTGCCTCTAAAGTAGAGGGGGCGGCGCTTGACGAGGAGAGATTTTGAGGGGATGCAAGGATCTAGATCTAAAGCCGAGTGCAGAGCAATCCTGGTTGGAATTGTCCAGCCTTGTACTAAAGCTTTGCGAATCCAATGCCAACCGATTTTGAAATAGCTGCTGCCTCTAAA
>JBGSWI010000022.1:0-5937 GCA_041752515.1 Leptolyngbyaceae cyanobacterium
TAGGAGGTAACCATTCTCAGACTCTTGCAGTATCGGCTTCACGTTCTCCCATAACAGATGAGGAGTCAGTTTCTCGCCTCGCAAGTAGCGGTTGATTCGGTCATGGCTAATTCCATCAAGATGGTCAGCCAAGTTTGTCACGGTGTAGTTGATCGGGCTACTCAGCAGATATTGGCAGTAGTCCAGTTTAGTGAAGCTCATTCTTCTCGTTTAAGTCATTTTCTTATTTTGTCTTATCTTCTCCCTGCGTAAGTCCTGTCTATCCTGGCTGCCTTAAATCCCCTGGAATCTCTATTCCCTCTAGGTTGAGCAATTACCAAATTTGTTGACTCAGGTTGAAAAAACGAGGAAGGGGCAAAGGCTGACGCTGCATTACGTCTTTCAGGGTTTGCCCCACTAGATATTCCATCACATAAAAGGGAATATCCTGTTCATCCACGCCGTAGTCCGTCACATTCACAATGAAAGTGCTGTTTAGCTGGGCGCAGGCTTTGGCTTCTAGTTCAAAGCGATCGCACATCTCCGGGCTTTGCAAGGTTTGAGCTAATAACTTGACCGCAACGATGCTGTCTAAATGCAGATCTTGAGCGCGATACACCTGCCCCATCGCCCCTTGTCCAATTTTTTCAAACAGCAGATAGCGGTTAACCAGTAAGCTTTTGATGCGATCGTCATCCATGAAAAAAAGGCAGAACAGTATTTGTCCTGTTGTAGCTCGAATCGACGCTAAAGCGCCATCTCAACCAGTGCAGCGTCAAGCCGAAAGATTAGGGCTGGCGAATTCCTGCTAATCGGCGAACTTGTACAAAGCAGTGGAAGTGTTTTATTGCAAAGTAAAGGCTGCGCGATCGCAGTGTTCATTCCTACGATGGATGCGTGATAGACAAAATGTAACCAATCATGAGCCTAGAAGTATTGGATAAAAAATATGCGGCTCAAAGATGGCGTGCGACTACTCAAAGGAACCTTCGCCGAATGGAAAGAAGACAATGTGCCCGTATTAGCCGCTGCACTGGCATACTATACCGTGTTCTCTTTAGCCCCACTGTTGATCATTGCGATCGCGATCGCGGGAGCGGTATTTGGTGAAGAAGCTGCACGCGGAGAACTGGTAAGACAGATTCAAGGACTGGTGGGCAAAGAAGGAGCCGAAGCCGTTCAAGCAATGATTGAGAACGCGGATAAACCCAATTCTGGAGGGGCGATCGCCACCATTATTGGGGTTATCTTGTTGATGCTTGGGGCATCGGGAGTTTTTGGTCAGCTTCAGTCAGCACTCAATACCATTTGGGAAGTTAAACCAAAGCCAGGGCAGGGAATTCGTAGTTTTTTAGTCTCTCGATTCTTGTCGTTTGCGATGGTTTTAGTCATCGGTTTTTTGCTGTTAGTTTCCTTAGTACTCTCTAGC
Organism: Leptolyngbyaceae cyanobacterium; assembly: GCA_041752515.1. GTDB lineage: Bacteria > Cyanobacteriota > Cyanobacteriia > Leptolyngbyales > Leptolyngbyaceae > ULC077BIN1. The sequence goes on from JBGSWI010000022.1 coordinate 1,409, forward strand.
GTTTTAGCGGCGGTAAGTTACTTTTTTAATACCTTAGCGCCCGGTCTTCCCATGCTAGGACAAGTGATTAATTTTCTAATTTCTTTTGGTGTAATTACAGTTTTGTTCGCCGCTATTTATAAGTTTTTACCGGATGTTGAAATCCCTTGGAAGAATCTCTGGATCGGTGCCGCCGTTACTGCTGTGCTTTTCAACATTGGCAAGTTAGCGATTGGGTTATATCTAGGCAATAGCAGCGTTGGCTCAGCTTATGGAGCCGCTGGATCATTGGTAGTCGTGCTAATTTGGGTATTTTATTCTGCGCAAATTTTGTTGATTGGCGCTGAGTTCACTCAGGTCTATTCTAAGTATCGAGGACAGCCCCTAAGACCCTCTAAGCACGCCGTTTCTATTGATCAACAAACGGGCGATCGCTCGTAGTCAAATTTCCGACTTCACTTTCCCCGTAGCTCTGTCGCGCGGTAGTTCAAGAGTTTTGAGATAGGTGGGATTGTAGATTTATACGGAATTGGGCAGGGAGGTTTCATTTAGAGAAAAGAAAAAAGTACTCATACCCATTTAAGCGGAGGATACGACCGATCGGAGCTTGAAACCGTTGCTGACTAAAGCTTCTACCATTCAAAACTCAAAATATCTCCTGGGTCAACGCGACGCGTGGGCAAAGCCAGTCCGAAGGACTTACAAAACTCAAAATATCTCCTGCGGAGACGCTACGCGTGGGCAAAGCCAGTCCGAAGGACTTACAAAACTCAAAACGGTATCCCTCCCTACCTCGTACTATGCAACGCCAGAATTATGCAACGCCAAGATTATGTAACGCCAGGTTGAAATGACATGAGCTACCTCATAGAACTCACGCCTGCGATGTGTCAAGGTGAAGAGGCAGGCAAACCAAAGTTTGAAAAGTTGCCAAGAGGCTGCCCCTGACTGGCAAACCGCAATCTTGTTCTCTGACGACACCAAACCAAAGACTCGATCGCTTCAATAGCTTCAATAGTGAGGTCAAGATTATGACTCAAACAAAGATTAATTTTGAAACGGCACCAGGACATCAGCTTTTAGCGGCTGCGGGTAAGAAGGCATTGCGACCGGGCGGACGAATTGCCACTGAGCAACTGTTCCAATGGGCAAACTTTCAGCCGGGTGAAACGGTTCTAGAGTTAGCATCTAGCTTTGGTGATAGCGCGATCGCCCTGGCTCAACGCTATAATCTGCGGGTGGTTGGCATCGAGAAGAATCCTGATAGTATCGCCCGCGCCCGCGCTAATGTGGCGGCGGCTGGGTTGAGCGATCGCATTCAAATCATCGAAGGCGATATCTTTCATTTGGATCGCTTGACTGAAAAGTTTGATTATGTGTTGGCAGAAGCAATTCTCACCATGCAGCCACCCAGTGGAAAAGCAAAAATTCTCACCCATGTTCACGATCGCCTCAAACCTGGTGGAAAATTTCTTTCTCACGAGTTAGCGGCTGAACATCGAGAAACGGAGATTCATCAGGCGCTTGCCGCCGCAATTCGGGTTAATTCCATGCCCCTCTCAGAAGCCAATTGGATGGCTGCTTGTGAAACTGCCGGACTCACCGTGGAACACCACCAGACAAGCCCAATGAATTTGTTGAACCCCCAGCAGATGTTGCGGGATGAGGGCGCGATCGCCACAGCGCGGATTTTGTGGAATATCTTGACTCAGCCAGCCTTGCGAAAACGAGTGCTGGCAATGCGTCACGTCTTTCAAACCTATCAGCAAGACTTAAACTACATCGTCCTTTGCGCGATCGCTGATTAGCCCAAAACACGATCAGCTTACCCACCTTTGTTGCTCACACTAGGAACCCAGAATGAATTCTACAACTCCAATCCAGTCTTTCGTCACGAATCTAATTGAGCAAGCTGAATACCCTGAAACGGGAGTGAAAAGCAAACCGCTGCATAAAGATGAGCAGACACAGCACAATCTCGTGTGTCTCGCCGCAGGATCGGCGATCGCAGAACACGCCTCACCGCGCAATGTCACCGTAAGCGTTGTGGCAGGACAAGGAACGCTAACCTTAGAAGGACGCGAGATTTGCTTGCAGCCGGGAGTCTTTGTCGTCATGCCTGCGAACGCCCCCCATGCTTTACAAACAACCGATTCCACTTTGGCGTTTTTGCTGAGTAAATGGTAAATTTAGCACCCCAATCTCCCTTACCCTAAATCCCTCCTCCTAAATCCCTCACCCAGAGCCGGAAAGGGACTTTGAGAAACCCTTGCTCTCCCAATTAACCGATGGCTGACTTAATCTCTACGTCTCCCTTCACTTCCACCTCCACACTTCCAACCACGATCGCAGCAAAAGCATCCACATCCCTGCGATCGCGCTGGTACTTTCCCACATTTTCCCCTGAGCATGGCGTTTATGTGGTGTTGATTGTTTCCTTTTTGACCGGAGCCGCCGCCGCCAAAACCTGGACAGGGGCAACCACTTTAGCGCTCATCTGTGCGTTGTGTGGCTTTCAGGCAGAACATCCCTTGATACTGCAAATTAAGCAGCGCAGCAGTTTTAAGGCTCGATTTCTAGTGTGGGGTGGGCTGTACTCTAGTGTGGCGCTGGCGATCGCAATCTCTTTCTATCTCCAGCATCCGATCTTGCTGTGGCTTTACCTGGGTGCGATCGCTGCTTTTTTGATCGATGCCACCGCTGTTTTCTATCGCCAGCAAAAATCGATCGCGAACGAATTAATCACTTTTGCAGCGGTCTGTCTTTCTGCACCCTTCGCCTATGCCGCCACAACGGGAACGGTTTCTAGCCTGGTTTTAGGCTTATGGGCACTCAACACCGTGTTTTTTGGCAGTGCTATTTTTAGTGTGAAATTGCGGAAACCGAAGACCCGTTCTCTCATGCCGGGTGGAATATATCACGCGATCGCCGTGTTGATAGTCAGTGGACTCTATGGCTTGGGCATTTTGCCCCTGCTGACAGCCTTGGCATTAAGTATCGTCTTGCTCAAGTTTGGGCTAATTGCTTGGCAACAAGCGTGGTATTGCGAAGCTCCGATTCAGACTGTGGCGCTGATAGAAACGTTGAGCGCCCTGAGTTTTCTAATGGTCGTCACCCTTTCAGTGTTGCCAGCACGCTTAACGCCCCTTGCTTACCCCTCTTAAATCACTCTATCTAGAGATTATCTAGAATAGGGTGTAAGTTGATCTCAATTCAATTGCTATGCCAGCGTCTAGAGCAGCCCGACCGACGATACGCTTTGTGGATGAATACTGCCAATTGTATGAGGACTTATTTCCAGAAGTGCGAAGCTTTGAAGCCTTTAAGCTGTTGCACTTGGGGATGATTAGCGAGATTAAACGCAAGTCTTTACCCGCCATTGCGAAAGCAGTGGGCTTAGACAATCACCAGAACTTGCATCACTTTCTGAGTGAGTCTCCTTGGCAGGTGCAACAGTTACGCCAGAAGCGATTGGAGTTGACCCTCAAAGTGCTGGGTGGTCGGTCATTGATATTACTAATTGACGAAACCGGAGATTGTAAGAAGGGTAAGAGTACCGATTACGTCAAACGGCAATACATTGGCAACGTGGGTAAGAAGGAGAATGGCATCGTCGCGGTCACGGCTTATGGCTTAGTCGATGGCATGATTGTGCCGTTGAGTTTCGAGGTGTATAAACCCAAAGAACGACTCAAAGAAGGAGAAGAGTATCACAGTAAACCGCAAATTGCAGCGACGATGATTCGAGAGCTGCAAGCCCTGGGATTTCAGTTTGAACTGGTGCTGGCTGATAGCTTGTACGGCGAAAGTAAAGTCAACTTTGTCGATGTGTTAGATGAATTGAAATTGCCCTATATTCTGGCGATTCGCAGCAACCATGCTCTGTGGCTACCGCCAGAGCAGGAGGTATACCAAGAGCCGTGGCAGACGTTCGAGCGCACTTTTAGCAATGGCACCACCGAAGTGCGCTATATGGCAGAGGTGATTTACGGCAAGCGGCACCGCAAGCAGTATTGGCTGTTGACCACTGACCCCGACACCTTACCGAATAACTCAACGTCCTATGTCATGGTCTGTGCCCCGAACATCAACCTCAAAGACATTGGCGACCGTTATGGCTTTAGAACCTGGATTGAATACGGTCTTAAGCAAGCCAAAGATACCTTGGGCTGGGCTGATTTTCGCATGACAAGCTATGAGCAGATTGAAAAGTGGTGGGAGATGGTCATGAGTGCCTTCCTCATGGTTTGTTTGTTTGCGGACCCGTTCAACGATGCTTGTCCCCTGACTCATCAGCAGTTTGCAAAGCATCCTTAGTGGAATCACCAGAGCGGTTGGAAGAATTTATTGAACAACCTGCGTTTAGTCATCCAACCTTTAATTTGTTTCAACTGGCTCAAGCGCTGGTTAGAGGTTTTTCCTACCGCCTCACTGGAAGCTGGATTTGACCATCTGACGCAAAAGATGAATGACTTCATTTGTCCATTAGTGCATCGGCTCAACTTACAACTTATCTTTTCCTCTGCTTAAAGTGACCCATGAGGGATAAA
>JBGSWI010000023.1:0-11296 GCA_041752515.1 Leptolyngbyaceae cyanobacterium
TTCTTTGAGGGGAATAATCGCGGCATCAATCATCACAGAACGCTCCTCGCAGTCAAGACTGCTCTGAATTCTACGGTTTCTGCTCGATAGTTCCAACCCCGTTCACTCAATTGTTAAGAAACGTATGCGTTTGCCCTACTGAATTGCTGGGTTTGATGCCGAAACAATAAATATTTTCTATGATCTAGAAAAGAATATGTATTTTTTGGGGTCAGCTTACTGATTCTGAAAAGTACAGCCATTAACACTATTTCAAGAGGTTTCTGTGGCTTTATATGCTGAACTGCATCGTCATTTAGGAGGCTCTGTGGTTCCCAGAGTTTTGTGGCGTTATTTGCAGCGCAACGGCTCGGAATTGATCCAGCGTTTTCCTGATTATTCTGAGTTTGAAGACTTTTACACTCGTCCTCGAAACACTTTAGATGAGTATTTGGAACTTCATACTTTGGTAGAAGGGGTTCAAACCGCTGAGGCTTTGCCCTATTTCATTTATCGATTGATGCGGGGAGCATACATTTTTGAGAATCTGGCTTATCTTGAGTTGCGCTATACGCCTTATCTCCGTACTCCTGAGCATTTGAGTCAGTCTCAGCGAATTGATTTAATGACGGACATTGTGCAGGTGGTGGGTCAAGCGAGTCAACTGAATGAATACCCGATTGTGACCAGCCAAATCTTATGTATGCACGTTAAGTTGCCCTATGAAGTGAACCGCGCCATTGTAGATTTGGCGGCGCAAAATCGGGATTATGTGTGTGGCATTGACATAGCCGGAGGTGATAATCATTATCGAGAGCGGATGGAAGAGTTTGTGCAGCTTTATGCCTATGCGCGATCGCGGGGGTTAAACACAACGGGGCACCTTTACGAAACTCGTGATGGCTGCCATGCCGACCTCTTGCCTTACCTGATGCGAATTGGTCACGGAATCCAAATTCCGCTGCAACAGCCTCAACTGCTGAAACAAATCGCTGAACAGAAGCAGTGCCTAGAGATATGCCCCACAACCTATTTACAAACCGGCACATTAGACCATATTTCACAGCTTAAACAAGTCTTCGATCGCTGCTTTGAAGCGGGCGTAGATATTGCGATTTGCACAGACAATGCTGGACTGCACAACGTTCGCTTACCTTTCGAGTATGAGAATCTTCTAACCCACGATATTATTGGGTTCGAGCAATTACAAGCGTGTCAAGATGCTGCCTTTAAGCACGCTTTTGCTTGGCCCTATGGTCAACGTCCGGCTTCTTTACTCAATGGCTTACTCCACCCCAACCCATCTGAAGCCGTGTTAGAGCCATACCCAGCTTCTACCAAGGAGGTTTGTTGATCAAGATATTCAACAACGCCCCAATCCACAATTAATCGGTAGGATTATCTCTTTTGAGGAACTCCGCTCACTTTTAGAACATCTGCAAAAGTAGAGCAATAGGTTGGCAAACCGTAGGTTGAAGGATTAACTGGGTCTGTGTGGACAAAATGACGATATTTCATGGCAAAACGATCCCATGGCGCGATTTCAATCCGAAAAAGACCAAAAATAATATTCAGGAGCTTTTGGGTTACGGGAATGCGGAAGTAGAGTCGTTTGTTGAGATAGTCACAGGCTTCTGCGATCGCTTGATCTGCGGTGATCGCTGAATTGCCCAACACTAAAATTCGACAATCTTCTTCTGACAAAGGGTTATCCACCAAGTACCGCACGACTTGAGCTACATCTTTGGAGTGGATGTAATGAAAACTACCATCAACGCTAAAGAAGCGAAGCAGGTTGATCCACTTGTATTCCTTAGAAATGCCGCCAGAAATATGTGACCATGGCTTTTCGGCTTCTCCACCCAATAGCAACGTGGGAAACAGGGTTGTAATGTTGGGCGCGATCGCCAACTTTGAAAGTTGTTGAAAGCAGTTGTACTTGGAACGAACATAATCCGTCCCAATCTCGCCCGCTTCCTTCAACGGCTGATTATTGCGATCAAGGATGCTTTCTGTAGAAAAGTAGAGAACTTGACGACACACTTCGGGGTCTAGCAAATTGAGTAGCCGAATGGTTTTCACCACATTAATGTCAAGGACTTCGTCAGCACCGCCCCACGCGGTAGCAATTAAAATGGCGCAGTCCATTGTTTTGAGCAAGTCGCTAAATTGCTCAATCTCTCGCATATTTCCTTCGAGAACTGTAATTCCCGGACGGCTCCTGTAGTCAAGCTTTAGCTTATCTAGATTGCGGACGAGCAAAAATAGATCATGATCGGTTTCTTGAATTAAAGCTTCGACTATGTAGTGACCGATACAGCCACTTGCGCCAGTCACAAAAATTCGTTTTGAGGTCATCGGGGCTTTAGGTGGATAGCAGACTTAAGTTCGAGCAGCCAGCAGTTGGTCGGATTGTTTTGCTGTTTCAAAGAAAAAGGCAGCATTCTCTTCAGGGGTGGTTGGCAAAATGCCATGTCCCAAGTTGAGAATATGTTTTGAACGACCTGCCTTCTGAATAGTATCTAAAATGCGATCGCGAATAAAATCTTTTGATCCAAACAAAGCGCAAGGATCGATATTGCCCTGCACTCCCATTTCTGCACCCAACCGTTGACGGGCTTCTGCCATATCCACCGTCCAATCAACGCTGACAATATCCACGCCCGTTTGTCCCATGCGCTCCAGCACCCCAGCACTGCCGCTAATGTACAGAATCAGAGGTGTATCGGGGTGAGTTGCTTTGACCTGCTGCACAATGCGCTGCTGGTAGGGTAAGGCAAAAACATCATAATCTTGAGGAGTTAACTGCCCCGCCCAAGAGTCAAACAACTGCACGACTTGAGCGCCTGAATCAATTTGATAGCGCACATAGGTCGCGATCGCGTCGGACAATTTGCCCAACAATTCGTGCAAAATCGCTGGCTCAGTAAATGCCATCCGTTTAATTGTGGAGTAGTCTTTGGAGCTTTTGCCTTCGATCGCATAGGCAGCTAACGTCCACGGAGAGCCGACAAACCCCAGCACCGTTGCGCGATCGCCCACTTCTTGCCGTAAGGCTCTGAGAGTTTCGCCCACAAACGGTAGAGACTCTTCAGGCTGCAAGGGATGCAGTTGACGAATTTGTTCAAGGGTGCGGATCGGCGGATCGATCACTGGACCGCGACTTTCGATAATATCGAAGGGAATGCCGATGCCGGGTAATGGGGTCAGAATATCGGAAAACATAATCACGCCATCGGGCTGAAATGCTCGGAAGGGCTGAAGCGAAATTTCGATCGCCAACTCTGGCTTCTCAGACCGATCTCGAAAGGCAGGATAGCGATCGCGCAAATCTCGATAGGCTTTCATATAGCGCCCCGCTTGGCGCATCATCCAAACAGGAGGGCGCTCTAATATCTCACCACGAGCGGCTCTCAGCAAACAAGGCACCTGGGCAGACCCGGTCATTTAAATATTGTCCTACTGGTTTTTAAGTGCATCCGATAGCTTACCACTCCAAGAAGATCGTTTTACGGCACCAGTCGAAGGATTTTTTTGAAGAGTCTTACTTGACAATGCAAATACCACCGATTGTCACCGTACAGTTCACTGGCTTTGTTGCTGCATCTAAGTTGCCTGTGTTTGGATTGTAGGTATACTCTCCAGCGGTCAGAAAGCGCGTAGGAGTGGCGCAATATTGATAAATCTGATTCGCATCTGGAAAATTGACCACCACATAAGAACTACGGCTAGCGGGGCAATTATCTAACACTGTTAATCCGTAGTCTCTCTGCAACTGTTGCCGTCTAGAATCAGTAGGTAGTTGAGTAGTGGGGGGGATGATAGGGGGTTGAGTGGTTGGCGGCGGAGTTGCACCTGTGGAAGCCGTACTAAGGGGAGTCAACGTATCGGTAACTGAGTTATAGCGATAGTTCCCCGCTTGAACGTAACGGCTAGGAGTCGCACAGTAAGTGTAATCTCTGCCATCTTGAGGCTCGGTCATGGTGATTTGAGCCACAGGCGTGCCCGCAGTCGGGCAGCGCTCTAATACGGTCACTTGAAGCTGCTTGGCAAGTAAATCGCGGCGAGCATCCACCATCTTGATACTCTTAGATGCGGCTTCATATAGATAAACACCTGCCTCAATGTCGCGGGTGCAGCGTTCTTCTGTGCCAATTCTAATTTTGGCAACATTAGGAACGCCACAGCCAATGGAGCGTAGTCGCAGCGTATTTCGCATGACTTGATCGGCTGGCTGAACCGTAGCTGTAGGCGCACTCAACCCATCGATCGCCACAGTGTAGCGTCCTAAAGAGCTATTGCGGGACAACACCAATAGCTTATAAGTGCCGGGTCGAACAATCTGATATTTAAAGAAATTAGGGTTTTCGCTATAGCTGACTTGTCGCCCCATTGGGTCTATCAGCACGATCGCGGGGCGTAGGGCACTACCATCTTCTGCGGTGACTGCGACCTCAAGGCTGTCGCCCCGCCTTGCTGTAAATGTATACTCATCCCCCCGTGCAGTTTGAACCGCCAGACCCGGTCTAGACAAATTCCTAAACTGGTAAGGGCGCGAATTAGACCGAATAAACCCATTAACCGTCTGCCCATCTGAAATTGGAACACTTTCTGCAACGTTTGCGATCGCTCCAACCATCGCAGCTACCACAGCAGTGTGGACTGCAATCTTGCTAAGCCCCTGACGAGTTATCATAAGTTTCCATATTAAGGGGACGTAAGAAACCAACCTGTTCGTCATCCACGCACAGATTAGTTTCTAAAACTATAAGCGAACATCAATCATCCGATTGCCCACTTGTTCATTAATATTGAGTGTCACATTCAATATCAACAATGTCCCTCCGACAGAGATGCGCTTGCTGCTCAGTAAGCCCCATTGTCTTTAGGAAAAAGCACCACTCCAACCGTTCTCACAATAATCCAAAAATCCAGCAAAAAGTGACGCGAGTTTGTGTAGTACACATCTATTTGGACGCGGCGAGGATAGGGAATGTTATTGCGTCCAGAAACCTGCCAAAGCCCAGTAGCGCCGGGACGAATAGTTAATACTCGGTCAATATGTTCGCCGTAGCTGGGTAGCTCTTCAACCACCAGGGGACGGGGCCCAACAACACTCATATCTCCCTTTAGAACGTTCCAAAATTGAGGAAACTCATCTAGACTGGTGATCCTCAAAAACTTACCAATCCAGGTAATCCGAGGATCGTGTTTCAGTTTGAAGGTATTTTGGAACTCTTGGCGCATCCCAGGTGAGGTTTGCATCATTTCATGCAGTGCCTCATCGGCATTTGCAATCATTGTTCTAAACTTGTAGCAATTAAAGTGCTTGTAGTTCTTGCCAACCCGTTCCTGAATATAAAAGACAGGACCTGGAGAACTTATAGCAACTGCTAATATCAGGAGAAGATATAGCGGGGAAAAAACGATCAAAAACGTTAACGAAAAACAGACATCAAAGATCCGTTTGGCAGTATCACCATTTAAGGCATCCCAAAAAAACGGCAGAATACCGCGTTTTAGAATTGCTCGAAGTGATCTACGGGGAACGAGTTGACTTTCAGCAGTCATTTTACTCCTTACACATCCACACCACACACACAATCCTGATTGTAAAGCCACTGACCTCTTATTACGCTCTGTTTTACTGTAATTCAGTGAAAATTTTGTCTAGTCCGCAGTTTTTTGGCGGCTTGACTGTCTAGTTTGGGTCTGGAAATCTTGATAACAGTATTCGATGAAGCTAAAGTAACGCTGCTGAAAAACTTCGGCACTAAACGAGCGCGCATGAACACGCAGCACCTCTGGATTAAAGCGATCGCGGTATTGCTCGAAGGTTTGAACGGCTGCCATCAAATCCACTTCCGTTTGGGTTGGGAAGAGAACGCCAGTCCCATTCTCAGGATGGTGTCGGATATCTCGGACTGTTTCTAGAGTGCCTCCCAAACCCAGCGCGATCACCGGAGTTCCACAGGCTTGAGCTTCAACGGGGGCAATGCCAAAGTCTTCGTGAGCAGCATAGACAAAGGCAGTGGCTTCTGCCATGTAGCGATCGACGACATCATTGGGCTGCCAGCCGAGAATTTTGACGTTGGGCTTGGCTAATTGACGCAAAGACTCTAATTCAGTTCCCTCTCCAATCACTACCAGCGATCGCCCAAGTTGATTAAACGCTTTGACGATTAGCGCAATTTTCTTGTAGCCCACCAGCCGCGACACCGTTAGGTAAAAATCTTGCTTTTGCGATTGAAATTGGAAGCGATCAATGTCAACGGGCGGATAAATTACTTCCGCCGGACGACGATAGCACCGCCAAATTCGCCGCGCCGTCGTTTGAGAGTTGGCAATAAAATAATCAACTCGATTTGCCGAAACCACATCCCACTGACGCAGCCCATGCAGCAGATAGCGCGTGAATACACCAGGCGCGCCGCGTCCTAACGGGCTACTCTGGAGGTAGTCAAGCGTTAAATCCCAGGCGTAGCGCATGGGAGCATGACAGTAGCACACGTGCATTTGATCAGCGCCGGTTAACACTCCTTTGGCAACTGCATGAGAGGAAGACAAAATGATGTCGTAATGGCGGACATCTAACTGCTCGATCGCCAAGGGCAGCAGCGGCAAATATTTCTGCACTCCGTTTCGCGCCAACGGAAAGTTTTGTAGAAACGTCGTGCCAATCGATCGCCCAAATAGGTAGCTAGTGGGGTTCGTCGATTCAAAATCAATTAGCGCGTAGAGATCGGCATTGAGCGATCGCAAAATCTCCTGAACCACCAACTCCGATCCGCCCGTGGCTTTGGGAGTTAGCCATTCGTGCACTAGCGCCACCTTCAAATTTGCCAAAGCGGCATGGTTGCCCAACCCAGTATTCAAAATGCCAACGGTTCCTACACACTCACTAGCCCAATCAAACAGTAATGCGGCATCTTAAAATCAATCCCGCAATGTTGAGCATAATAGCGCTTTAGTGGCGGGCGATCGCAGAACGAGGGTCGGCTTGGGAAATGACACCTAAAGAAAAAAGACCAAACTTCTGCTGGTCTTTCAATCCTATGGACGTTGTTCTCTTCAATGAAGGAAACTGCTCCGCGTTCCCAAACTTGCAGCAGGCTTTCAAAGATTATAAATCTCCCATTAGGAAGATTGTAGCAACAAATACAACCTTCTTTTAACAAAAATTTATGGGCTGAGCCGCTTCATCCATTCTCTACACTTTGCTCAACCCCTGCTGATAAACGGTTGAGGATTCGCTGCGGCTGCCCCCATAAAACGCGCTCGTGTTTGTAGACCGTCATTCCTGGTTTTGCCCCTTTCGGTTTATAAACGTGTTTTGGCTCGGTGTAAATCACGGGCACCTGCTCGCTGTGTCGAGCTTGACTATAGTAGGCGGCTAGGTCTGCGGCTAACTCCAAATCATTTGTCTCTGGGGTATCTCCTGGATTTAGCCTCAGCAACACGTGACTACCCGGAATTTCTTGAGTATGAAACCAAAGATCATAATCATTGGCAGTGCGAAAGGTGAGGATGTCGTTTTGGCGATTATTGCGCCCCACTAAAATCTCCAAGCCGCTGGAAGTACTGTAGCGGCGGGGCTGACTAGCAGAATCATCGGCTGTTGACAGGGCAGTTTGATGGGCTGGGGTTGGCACATAGCCTTGTTGAATTAACTCTTCGCGAATTTCTTCTAACGCGCTCAAATCATCTTGAGATTCATAGTGAGATAGCTCAATCAACGCGGCTTCCACTTGCTCTAAATAGTGAAGTTCAGTGTTCACGACGGCTAGCAAGGGATCGATCGCGTTGCGTGCCCGTTTCAATTTCTGGTGCTGTTTATACAACGCCTGTGCATTTTGAACCGCATTCCGTTCAGGATTAAGCGCGATCGTAATCGGCTTCTCGGTCACAAAATCGGGTAGTGTCATCGACTTCATCCCCGGTTGCCAGTCGTGGGAATGCGCCATCAATAAATCTGCCTGCTCTCGCTGGCGATCGGCACCATCAGATTGATCGAGGCGGGTTTGAAAAGTTGCCGCTTTCACTCGCAGCTTTGCTAATAGATTACCGAGTTTTTGAGTCAGTTGATGGCGCAACTGCACAAATTCTTGCTGATTGAGTTGATCTGTATAGTAGCGATCGATAAGTTTCTGAAGGCTGTTCGCCTCGCGGGTCACGCCCCAACCCAAGACGGTATATCCTGTCTCCGTCCAGCCCGGATGAAACTGCTGTTTTTCCATCATTGTCAGCCAGGTCTGCCACTGCTGAAACAGCCGGTGCCAATCAGCAATAGTCAGGTCGGCAGTAGATTGCTCTGGGTTTAACTCGGCAATTTGGATCAAGCTGAAGACCAGAGCCGAACTCAGCCCCCGATAGTTTTTTATCAGGGTGCGTTTCAAACCGCCAGGAACCAAACTCACGCGCTCTTGCCAGCGTTCAAACGGTTCGCCTAGGGTGGGTGTGGCTCCGGTCAGAGTGGGTGGAATGTCGTAGGGTTGCCCCGTTTGAATGGGGCGAACACTAGATTGCTGGTCGCTAACTTGGTGAGCCGCCGCCACAATTTGATTGTCTCCGGTTGCCAAAATGACATTGCTATATCTGCCCATCACTTCTAGGTAGAGATGCCACAGAGCGGGGTCGCCGGGGCGACGAGCAAATTGCAAGTCGATCGCGCGTTCCCAAGGGGCGATCGCGTCAATTTTTACCAGCGCCAAATTGCCGATTTGGTGACGTAACTGCTGGCTAAAAGTAAACGTATCGGGAATCCGGGGCGGGGGGGCGCTCAAACAAAGGCGAGCAGCCTGGGGATGCCAGGAAACCATTAGCCACTGACGAGCGTCTAAGGTTCGAAGCCCTAAAAATAAGGTGTGGCGATCGCGCTGATAAATTTGCTCAACGCGAGCCGGAATCCAGCCTGCTCGGAGTTCAGAACAAATCGCGGTTAGGGTAGTAAAGTCAACAGGTTGCACAGCTACTCATTGCCTTGTGGCTCAATTTTCTTCAGTTCACTCCACTATCTAGCCTACTCATCTCACTCCGGATTCAGCCAATATGGATATTAAATTAATCAACATTGGCTTTGGCAATATTGTGTCAGCAAATCGGGTCATTGCCATTGTTAGCCCAGAGTCAGCACCCATTAAGCGCATTATTACGGACGCTAGGGACACTCAGCACCTAATTGATGCAACTTATGGTCGGCGAACTCGTGCTGTGATTATCACCGACTCTGGTCATGTAATTCTTTCTGCCATTCAGCCCGAAACCGTTGCTAATCGATTTGTGATTAGCAAAGATGGCGTAGGAGAAGACTGACGTCATCTAATCACTCTTAAGCGGTTTGAAAGCTAACAGAGCCAATACAGCAGATTAGAAAAAACTAAATTGCTAAATTGTTAGACTCAAAGCATTCTGCTTACTCTATCCTTATATAACTCCAGTTCTATTTGCAAGGTTTAGCGCTTCTGATGACAAGAGGTTGCTCTTCTCTTGTATATGACGGAATATTAAGAAATATTAAGTGAATTATTTTAGGCAAAGGGGAAACGCTCATGGGCACGGGCAAATTAATTGTCTTAACAGGACCAAGTGGAGTCGGTAAGGGAACTCTCCTGAGATCGCTGATGGAGCGTCATCCTGAACTGTACCTCTCTACTTCTGCGACCACGCGATCGCCCAGGCTTGGTGAAGTGGAAGCCAAAGATTATTACTTTCTGAGCCGCAGCGCCTTTGAGCGGATGATTGCCAATGGCGAATTTCTAGAATGGGCGGAATTTGCTGGAAATTTCTATGGCACTCCTCGGACAGCCGTGGAGGAGCAAATTCGCCAGGGGCAATGGGTAATTGTAGAAATTGAATTAGAAGGTGCCCGTTTAATTCGTGAAGCTTTCCCTGAAGCCCTGAGAATCTTTATTTTGCCGCCATCCTTAGTTGAGTTGGAATATCGCATCCGTAGCCGAGGCACGGAAACAGAAGACGCGATCGCACGGCGTTTGAACCGGGCAGAAACAGAGATTAACGCCGCCAGCGAATTTGACATCCAGATTGTCAATGATGATTTTGACAAAGCGCTGGATCGGATCGAAACGGCTTTGTTTGCCACGGCGGTATGCTAAGCGATCGCGGCTAGAATAGACAGCTGACTCAGATTTTTGATCATTACTAAGTAATCGAATACATCATGACCTTTGCCGTTATTGGATTGCTGCTTGCTGGTCTGATGCTCTTAGTCATTGGTGCAGAAGCATTAGTGCGGGGTTCGTCTAAACTTGCCACTATTTTAGGAATTTCACCGTTGATTATTGGGCTAACGATTGTGGCATTTGGCACGAGTTCCCCCGAAATGGCGGTTAGCATTCAATCTAGCTTTGCTGGACAAGCGGATATCGCTTTAGGAAATGTGGTGGGCAGCAATATTTTCAATGTGCTGTTTATTTTAGGAATATCTGCCCTTGCCTCGCCGTTGATCGTGGCACGGCAACTCATCCGGCTGGATGTGCCGATCATGATTGGGGTTTCGTTTTTGCTGCTCCTGTTTGGGCTAGATGGCAAGATTAACCAGTCCGATGGGGTGATTTTATTCATCGGCATTTTAGTCTACACCGGGTTCTTGCTCTATCAGGGGCGCAAGGAGACTCAGCCAGTTTTGTCCGCAGAAAACCCGACTGTGCATACGCCTACTTCAGCGACAGCCTTGACTTGGATAGTCAACCTGGGGCTAATTGTCGTGGGGCTGTTGCTATTGGTGCAAGGGTCACAGTGGTTGGTAGAAAGCGCGATCGCGATCGCGCGGGCAATTGGCGTGAGCGAGTTGGTGATTGGCTTAACTATTGTGGCAGCAGGAACGTCTCTCCCCGAATTGGCAACCTCTTTGATCGCCAGTATCAAGGGTGAACGCGATATTGCGGTTGGGAATGTGGTGGGTAGCAATATTTTTAACATTCTGGCGGTGCTGGGGCTATCGGCAGCAATATCTCCCACCGGGGGAGTGGCGATTTCTGATGCCGCACTGCGGTTTGATATTCCGGTGATGATTGCGGTGGCGATCGCCTGTTTGCCTATTTTCTTTACAGGGAACCTAATTACCCGCTGGGAAGGCTTTGTTTTTATGGCTTACTACGGGGTCTATGCAACCTATCTCGTTTTGGATTCTACTCAACACGATAGTTTGTCCATCTTCAGTAACGTTCTGATGCTTTTCATCTTACCCATTACGATATTGACGATCCTCGTGATCACCAGCCGAGAAATCCGCCATCGACGATCGCGGAAAATTTGATGCCACTTACGTAGAGGGGGCGATCGCACTACTGCGATCGCA
>JBGSWI010000024.1:0-8561 GCA_041752515.1 Leptolyngbyaceae cyanobacterium
TAGCTCGACTACATCGCAAGACGTTGTGTTATTCCAAATCAGTAGAAATGCTGGCACATTCGATCCGATTGCTACTTCACTACCTCAAGTTCCAAGATGTGCCGGTTCCTCAGCCCATCATAGACTGATTCAGCAACGCCAAATTCTTCTGTAAAATGACTAACTTTAACTGGAAAAGCCTGCTAAAAGAGTTCAGCCGTAAGCTCATAGAGGAACGAGATGAGGAAGATTGGGAACTCACCCCAGATATGATGAAATCTGGTTGGTTGGGCTATCCGGCTGCGTCTGAAGCAGATATTGTTGAAGCAGAAACCCGCTTAAATACTCGGTTTCCACCCTCCTATCGAGCGTTTCTGGCAGTTTCAAACGGGTGGCGCAACTCAGACTGGACGGAGATGCACCTCTACTCCACCCTTGAAATTGATTGGTTTGGTGCGCGCAACCCAGAATGGATCGAGGCTTGGCAACTAGCGGATCAACCGCCTGTGTTAGACGAAAAATACTTAGTGTATGGGGCGGATCAAAACTGTGCCCATCTGCGGACTGAGTACTTATCGACGGCTCTAGAAATTAGCAGCGGTAGCGGCGATGGCGATATTTTTCTACTGATTCCTCAGGTGATTTCTGAGACAGGCGAGTGGGAAGCATGGCACTTGGGCGATAAGCTGCCGGGGGCTGATCGCTATCGATCGTTTTATGAATTGATGGAAAAAGTTGCGGAACAAGGCTGTTTTATTCCTTAGGGATACGCGATCGTCCCCTTCGCTACACTAAAGTACTAATAAGTTTCTAGTCGATGCTTTTGCGATCGCGCACCTGCATTTTTTGTAGCGTCTTTAAACAGAATGAAACGTTGGGTGGCAAAGCATCGAATCGATTGGACGTGGGCGATCGCGCTATGGCTGGCAGCCCTGCTTCTTTTTATGGTGGGGTTAGGTAATTTGCCCTTGCGCGATTGGGATGAGGGCATTGTGGCGCAAGTGGCAAAGGAAATTTGGAGGGCGCAAGCGAACCCAACCGAAGCGACGGCTTTAACTTGGCTTTATCCCACGATGGGCAACGTGCCTTATCAAAACAAGCCGACCTTGATTCATTGGTTGATTGCTCAGTGCTATGCGATCGCGGGAGTGAGTGAATGGACGGCGCGGTTTCCGGGTGCGTTCCTTACGTCTTTATCGATCCCGCTTTTGTATTGGATTGGACGAGAATTATTTCCAAAGCGAACTCCCGCTGTCTTCTCCGCGTTGATTTTGCTGGTCATGCTGCCTTTTGTGCGTCATGGGCGACTTGCTATGCTCGATGGGGCGTTGGTCTGCTTTTCCCTGATCATGTTTTATGCTCTGCTGCGAATGCGACGCGACCTGCGCTGGGGGCTGGGAGTGGGTGCAGGGATTGGGCTGATGTGCTTAACGAAAGGATTGGTTGGCGGATTAATGGGCGCGATCGCCCTGCTTTTTATCCTGTGGGATACGCCGCGCCTGCTGACATCGGGCTATCTGTGGGGGGGGCTTGCTTTGGGCGTTGCCCCTTTCATTGCCTGGTATGGGGCGCAGCTACAGCGATATGGCACTGCTTTTCTAGATACCTATTTGGTCAACCAGTCCCTAAGCCGCGTCTGGAATGCGGTTGAAAATAACAGCGGACCTCTTTGGTATTACCTGTTAGAACTGCTGAAGTATGGGCTACCCTGGCTGATTTTTCTGCCTCCAGGATTTCGCCTTGCCTGGGAGCATCGCGGGTTGGGTTGGGCGAAGCTGGTGTTGGTGTGGGCGGGCGGCTATTGGCTAGCAATCTCGCTGATGCAAACCAAGCTACCTTGGTACATTTTGCCGCTGTATCCGGCTCTGGCGTTAGTGAGTGGAATGGTGTTTGCCACCATTTGGGAACCGGAGGATATGTTTGGGATTCGCTGGCTGTCCGATCGCCAATATCCTCAGTTTTGGCAGATCTCACTGGGCATCATGGCGATCGCCGCGATTGGACTCAGCCTCTACTTTAGCCCGATGGGGCTGGCTCCCACGCCCACTCTCGCTATTCTAGGCATGATGCTAGCGATCACACTCACCTCGGCTACCGTGCTGGCAATGCGTCAAGATTCTCAATTTATTTTAGTGTTGATTTGGGGCAGCTACGTTTCTCTGATGATGCTAATGGGGTCACCCTACTGGGTGTGGGAACTCCAAGAGCAATATCCTGTGAAACCTGTTGCATTAATGCTAAAACAGCACACTCCCGCTGGCGAAACCATTCTTACTTCTTATCCTAAGGGTCGTCCTTCTCTCAACTTTTATAGCGATCGCGGGGTTAATCCAATGTCTACAGACGCGATCGCTCAACGTTGGCAGCAAGATCCGCCGCCCTATTTGCTGACTGATCCACCCACCTTGAACCAGCTAAATCTAAAATCGGTTCAACAAGTCGCTGCGATCGACGATTGGATCTTAGTCAAACGTATTTCAAAGTGAGGACTGGGATGAGTTAAGTTTTGAGTTTTGAGTTTTGAGTTTTGAGTTTTGAGTTTTGAGTTTTGAGTTTTGAGTTTTGTTCGCGTAGCGTCTCTGTAGGAGATATTTTGAGTTTTGAGTTTTGAATTCGCCGATTGTCCTTTGTCATTGTTTTGTGAAGCCATAGCCTTTGATCAGGTAGTAAGTTTTCAGCGATCGCCCAAATCGATTAATAGGAATAGCCATTGGCGTAGAAGTCCGTTCAAAGTGTGCCAGCAGTTTTGGGTCAGCAGGATGCCAATCATCTGCTAGAATCACCGCATTTTTGCCCTTGAATGGATTGGACTTGTACCAAATATCAAACTGATCCAGGCGATCGGAAATTGCAATCACAGTTGGATCATTTAACTCATAGGCTAATGCCGATGCTGACCGATAATCAGTCGTAATTAAACAAGAGTTTTCCAGTTCTTGCTGCTGCCTATGCACCGCTTTGCCGATCTCATTCCAACCAAACAGCATTTGCGAATCAGGATCACCATTAGGGTCTGCAAAGGCGGATAGGGGAATTACGCTGTAGTGAATCACGAGCAATCCGGAAAAGAGTAAGCCATAGAACTGCCCAGCGATCAATAATTTTGGAGCGCGGAGGGCGGAGCGCGGAAGAGGAGATTCGGAATGTTTTAGAAAAACGGGCGGCAGTAGGGGAAACAGCAGCAGATAGGCGGTGATGTTCCAGTAGTAAAGGGCGGTAGAAAAGAGGGCGATCGCGCTGAGGGAAACCGTCGAAATGCCAAAAATCCACAGCGCGACGGTGCGATAAAGCGTACCAGATGGGTGGGGACTTGGCTGACGAATCGCTTTCACCATTGCCCAACCGTTAATCGGGGAAACCATCAGAATTGAAAACAACAAAAAATTGAGTGGCTGAGACCATTTAAGCTGAAAACTGCCCGCATCAACGCTGCGAGTGGCATAGTAGCGAAAAGACTGAAAATCATTGCTAAAGTTCCATAATAAAATTGGCAAAAGAGCGCTACACGTAATCAAAATGGCGATATAAAAGCGGCGATCGCGCAACAGCGATCGCCCTGCTGGCAGAGATAAAACAGTGGCAATAAATCCTGCTCCTACAAATACAGCATTGTACTTACATAAAAAAGCTAACCCTAGCAAACCAGCCGAGCTATAGAGTAGTAAAGTATTTCCAGTTTTGTCCGCCAAATAGCCGTCTAAAAATCGAATAAAGAGGTAACTAGAAATCAAGCAAAATGTAATTAGCCAATGATCGTTCCAAGCTAAACCTAAAAATAAAAAATATAGCGGAGACGAAAGAATTAGCGCCACCGTCATCCAGAAATAATCACCCGCCCATTTACCATAGAGATAATTTGAAATTTGATAGTAGCAACCGAAAAAAGCAATATTGCTTGCTAAGTTAGGCAATCTTAAAACAAAAAAAGATTGACCTAAAACCATCGTAAATATGCCCTGAATCCACGCATGAAAAGGCGGGTGATCATAATAAGACAAGGCTGGATGCTTTCCCCATAACCAGTAATACGCTTCATCTGGATTGGGAAAGGTTGCAAACCAAAAAACAAGCCTTAAGATCAGAAAAACAACGAGAAAAGGGAGGACTCGCTTTAACATGGGACAGAGAATAAGGTACGAGAATATGAAAAGGTGAGTGGTAGAAAATAGCGTACAGGATTCCGATCGCTTACCGGATCAAACTGCCTAATGGGTTACTGGAACTGTAACAAACGCTGATCGTCATGCTAAACATGGCAGGCTGAATCGGTAACAAATAAACGATAGGCTGTGAAGTGAGGAACGAGGCATGGGAATACGCATGAACCCTAACGTAGGCGCGGTGATAGTGAGCAGTTTGCTCGTGATGGGCTTGGTGGGTGGGGTGAAAGTTCTGCCGTTGCAAACCGCGATCGCCCCAGTGATCACACAGCCCCAGCCCGCCTTAGCCAAATCTCGAATGGTTTCACAAAATATGACCGTCAGCCCAAAGTTGCTCAACGCCAACATTCGCTTCGGATTCAAGCTGTTTTCTGCTATAGCTCAAGATGATGGCAAGAATGTATTTATTTCGCCGTCGAGTGTGGCGATCGCGTTAGCCATGGCATACAACGGCGCGAATGGTGAAACCCAGCGCGCCATGGCACAAGCAATGGAACTGCAAGGCATCAGCTTGCCAGAAATCAACCAGGCAAATGCCACCTTAAAAACGCTGTTGGCAAACCCTGATCCAGAGGTGCAACTGGCGATCGCCAACTCTCTGTGGACTCGGCAAGGCATTTCCTTTCAGCCAGAATTTATCCAGCGCAATCGCCAGTTTTATCAAGCAAAGGTGAGCGAACTAGATTTTGGCAACCCGCGATCGGTGGCGATGATCAACACCTGGGTTAGCCAAAATACCAACGGCAAAATTGATACCATCATCGACAGCATCGATCCAAACAATCTCATGTTTTTGATCAATGCCATCTATTTCAAAGGCAACTGGTCACGCAAATTTGATCCCCAGCACACTTCTCTCCAGCCTTTTCATCTACTGAATAGCCAAACCAAAAAACATCCAATGATGGCTCAGGATGGCGAGTATCGCTATGCTGAAACCAGCCAATTTCAAGCGGCTAAGTTGCCCTATGGCACCAATCGACGAATTAGTTTCTACGTGTTCTTGCCTCAATCCTCTTCTAGCCTTGCTCAGTTTCAAAAGAATTTAACGGCTGAAAATTGGGAGCAATGGATGACGCAGTTTCGCCCGCGTCAAGGCTCTATTCAAATACCACGCTTCAAGCTGGAGTATGATGTGCAGTTAAAAAGCGCCCTTTCTCAATTAGGCATGGCAGAAGCCTTCAGCAGTCGTGCTAACTTTTCGGGACTTAGCCCAGTTCCGAGCAAAATCGACGAGGTAACGCACAAAACCTTCGTGGAAGTCAATGAAACCGGCACCGAAGCCGCTGCTGTCACCTCTATTGGCATTCGGGCAACTGCTGCGAGACCCGTTGAAAAGCCTTTTCGGATGGTCGTCGATCGCCCCTTCTTTTGCGCCATCCGCGATGATCAAACTGAAACAATATTATTCATGGGTGCCATCTCCAACCCATCCCTCTAATACGCGATCGTGGGAAGAAGAAAGATGCACGCGAGGGCGGTTTTGAAAGTGCCTTGCAAGAAAGTCGCGAACTCACCAATAGTCTCAAATTAGCGAAGCGGCTCTGTCCCTGGTTTGAGGCGCTTCGGGTTTAAAGCCGCTAAAATGGGCAAATATTCTGCGTCTAAATTATTTTTGTCTTGGCATTGCGCTTCAGATTGTTTAAGCCATTTCTCTTTACCTAGTTGAGCTGCATATGTCCCCAGAGATGAAACGCTCCAATGCTTCCACCAGGTTGTCTTCCACCAGGTTGTCTTCCACGGGGGGCGAAGTCAGTTTGCTGTCAGAGGTCTCTCAAATCGAGTCGGCAGATTTGCTTGGAACGTTGATAGAAGAAGATTTTTCAGGCAAAGAGAGCGACTTAGATTTAGACATGGCACATGAGCCTGAACTAGACTCTGAACTGGACTCTGACCTAGACGCTGACCTATTACCGGAGATGGGTGAGGATATTGCCTCAGCACGACCTTCCGGGCATAGCAAGATGGTGACTGATGATGCGGTGGGTGCATTTTTTAAGGAGATGGCGCGTTATCCCTTATTAACGGCTGCCGAAGAGTTAGAACTCGCTCAACGGATTCAGTTTATGGCAGAGGTGGAAAAAACGCGATCGCGGTTGCAAAGCGACTCAGGGCAATTGCCGAGCAAAGCCACCCTTGCCCAAGAAATGCAGCTTACCGAGCGTCAATTAGAGCATCAACTTCATCGCAGCCGGGTGGCGAAGCGCACCATGATTCGCTCCAATCTGCGGTTAGTCGTTTCCATTGCCAAACGCTATCTTAATCGGGGTGTTCCGTTTCTCGATTTGATTCAAGAAGGTGCTTTAGGACTCAATCGCGCCACTGAAAAGTTTGATCCAGAGAAGGGCTATAAGTTTTCGACCTACGCTTATTGGTGGATTCGGCAAGGCATTACTCGAACGATCGCCAATGATTCTCGGATTATTCGTCTGCCGATTCACATTGTCGAAAAGCTCAACAAGCTGAAGGCAATTCAGCGGGATTTAAAGCGTTCTTTAAATCGGAATCCCACTGAAACGGAACTGGCGCAGGCGCTAGACGTGACTCCCGAGCAACTGCAAAATCTACATCAGGTGCATCGGCGATCGCTTTCACTGAACTATCGCATCGGGAAGGATGAAGATACTGAGCTAGTCGATTTGCTGGAAGATGCCGACACGCGATCGCCCGAATCACAAATTAGCGAAACCATGCTCCGCCAAGATATTTGGGAAGTGCTGGGCAATGTTCTTACTGAGCGCGAACAAGAAATTATTTCCCTACGCTATGGCTTAAGCTCAAGCAAACCCTGCACCCTAGAGGAAGTGGGCGGCTTATTTAACCTTTCACGAGAGCGAGTTCGCCAAATTCAAAGCAAAGCCATGCGAAAGCTACGCCGCCCTCAAGTCGCCGAAAAGCTAAAAGGTTGGCTGGGTTGAAGGGCAAATAATGAAGAGCGATCGCCCTTAGTGGTTGCACGCCTTGATTAAATTTTTCGGCAATTTTTTTGACTGACCGCTCAGCGATCGCTGGCGCTACTCGTCTGTTCGCGCTGGCTCACTCACTTTGCTCACTCATTTTGTTCAGTCGCCTTCGCTTGTTTGCACCATTTCTTCGGCAAAGGTGTAAAGTTCCGCTTCCGATCGCCCCTGTAGCTGCAAATCCTTCAGTTCGATCAAGCCTTGTGCCAAAGTAGGAGCGCGTTTTTTGTAGACGGTGTTGGCGGTCAGCAGGTCGGTGAAAATTTCCTGCTCAATTTGCAGGCGGCTGGCTTCATCCGATAAGGGCGAGGCATATCCAACCGAATCTACGTCGTATTTGAGCAGAAAAATCAGGGCGTTGCTGAGTTGTTTGAGGGTCTGCTGAAGTGTGCGCGTGTCGAGTTCGAGGCGATCGAAGCCGACCTGTCCTTCAATTCGCAGTTCTACCATCGGCTGGTCGTTGGGGTTGATCTTGCGAGATTGGATTGCCTGCTGCACAAGGGCGATCGCGCTGGCTTTCAACTCTTCCAGGCTTTCCTGTCCGCGTGTGGTCAGTTTCAACCGCAAGGCTGGACGCTGGCAATAATCCTGCTTCAGTTCGGCGTGAATTCCAGTCGAGTTAATTTCAACCAGGTAAGCACCGCGTTTGTAGGTCGTTTCATCAATATTATTTGCCTCCAAGGAACCAGGGTTGAAAATCCAGCCCTGCTCTTCATAGTTTTTGTGAATGTGACCCAAGGCGAGATATTCGACTCCTGCCTGTTTGAGCGGCAACAGATCGGTGTAGCGTAATGCGCCTTGATAGCGGGCGATCTGTCCTTCTAAGCCGTGGTGAAACAGCATGATGGTGTGGGTGGGCGGAGCGGGTAGAGTCTGAATGGCTTCGGCTAGCTGGGCGATCGCTTTGGGAGCCGAGGCACCATACCATTGAGAGCCAATCACCCGCACGCCGCAATCCAGATCAACATAGCCGCCGTGCTTTTCGTCAGGATTCCAGGCTTCATATACTGGCTCGCCTAAAGCGGTGTCGCCCGGTTCGAGCAGCATTAGCCCATACCAGTCTGCTAAGTAGCGGAGCCAGCTTGTTTTGGTGCCGTAGGGGCGGTTGTCGTGGTTCCCTTCGATCGCGATTGTGGGGATTCCTGCCTCGTGCAACTCTTGGAAGCACACCTTCGCCTGGTTGAGAATATTTGGTTGCAGCGATCGATGCTCAAATAAATCTCCGGCAATTACGACAAAATCTACCTGTGCCGCGATCGCATATTTCCGAATCACATCCTGTAATGCCAAGAAAAAATCCTGGGTACGCACTTTGCAATCGTAGCGATCGTAGCCCAGGTGAATATCCGAGATGTGCAGAAAGCGCGGCATGGTGAGAGATTAATAAACTAGCCCAAGTCTAGCTGATGGAGTTGATCGCTCACACTGAATAAATAGCGGTTTCCTTAATTACGATGCCAGC
>JBGSWI010000025.1:0-7516 GCA_041752515.1 Leptolyngbyaceae cyanobacterium
TAAGCAGGGTCGGGCAGAAGCCACGATCGCCGCTGACAAACTCGAAACCTATCGAGTCCGGGTTTGTTTTACCAGTCTATTGATCCGTGCGATCGAAACAGCCATCATCATTTTGACGGAAGGTGAAGATCTTTGCGACGGCAGAATTCCCATCATCAAACATGATGTGGATGATGTTGACTGGCATGGTTGGGACAAATACACGGGCGATCCCGCACAGGAGCTACCCATTTATCTCTCCTCCCGACTGGATGAACGCTACTACGGCGCTCTGCAAGGGCTAAACAAAGCTGAAACCGCCGTGAAATTTGGCACGGAACAGGTAAAACTTTGGCGGAGATCGTATGCTGTGGCTCCACCGGAAGGCGAAAGTCTAGAAGATACGGACAAGCGGGCTGTGCCCTTCTTTCGCGATCGCATTCTCAAGCACTTAATGGATGGGGATAATGTGATGATTGCAGCGCATGGAAATTCCCTGCGTGCCATCATCAAGCACTTAGAAAATCTTTCTGACGCGGCGATCATCAACGTTGAGCTAGGCACCGGGATTCCCATTGTGTATGACATTGATGCCAACGGTCAGGTCACTGACAAAGTTATCCTGAATTGAAACAACTAAGGCATCCTGCAAAAAAATAAGTTGCACATTCAATCCACAAGTCTAGAACATTACCTTTTGGCGGGATGACCTGGGCATCAGTTCGACAATCTCAATGGTTGAAAGATTCTAGTTCTCACTGACTGCTGGCTCCATCAGTTGTGCGTCCGCTCATCTCACTTGGATGGAGGCGATAGATTGCCACGACCTCTGCGCGTCCCCATGAGTCAGTCCAAGTGCGATTGATTGCAGGCGAAAGGGTGGGATTACGCTCTTGGATGAAGTGCCTAGCATGATCGATATCTCTCTGCTCGGTCAGGCGATCGGCTCGACCATTCACAATAACACTGCGCCAATGCGGCGGATCGTGAATGTCTTCAACCTGGAGGCAGATTTCTGGGTTCGCGTCGATATCATGCGTCTTCATGCCTTCCGTTGTAAACAGGTAAATATCCGCATTTTCGAGGTAATAACGCATTGGCATCACGCAAGGTTTACCTTTGTGAATGAAACCAAGATGACCGTATCCTACTTGTTGCAGGAAGTCTTGTATTTCTTTTGAACTCATTTCATCAATATCTAACATGGTCATTCTCCTACAGATTAAATCGATTGGTAGTCTTGATAAGAAGGTGATGAACTACGGTACAAAACGTATGAATTCGGCTTAAAGTAGCGCTGGAGCGATCGCCAACTTAACCAGCATCAAAGATTTATTGAGTGCTTTTTATTAAAAACTTGTGAGGCTAACGCTGCTTAATCAAGGCAACAATATCTCTCGCATCCTTGTGATACAAAGCCTCAACATGAGCGCCTCTAGAAAGCTTTGCCTCTTCTTGAGTATTGAAAGGACCCACATGATAAGTTTGCTGGGGAGCAGAGGTGTTAACTTCTACCCACCAAGATACTGTTGGTTGATGCAGTGAAAATGAATTCATTAGAGATACCTATAGTGTGTTAAACCCAACTTGGAGCGATCGCCTTGGAAAGACTTCTGTTGTGCAAGGAATGCAAGAAAGACCTTTCCATTTGTCTAGCTTTTGATTTGAGAACTGGCATTTTTTGCCGACAACTTGGACAAAACCAGTGGATAGATGAACCCTGGATGTGTCGGAGGAGTTTGTCGGAGCAACAAGGACAATTTTGCATAGTGTCTCCATTTAATAAAACTCAGTTAAGGCGGGTGCTGATTCTGCATTGATTGCCATTGCACAGAGTAACGGTTGAGCACGATCGCCCACTGTGATTTTGACGGTTTGCTGAGGTTCGTATGACTTCATCATCGTCAGCGTTAGGGTTGTACCGTTTAACTCAGCAAGTGCCGTCTGAGGCTGAATGGAGCTAGGCAATGGAATCAAACTTTGGAAACGAGTGGCAGTAGGAAGTTCTGACTCTGAGTACTTTTGATCCTCGAGAGGGTTTAGTCGATCGCCTCTCACTAAAACAGTTTCTGGGGTGATTTGCAGGTCAAGGCTACCCCTAAAATGATGAAACTGGATTTTCAAGACAAGGAGTGTTCCGGTTTCTTGTAGGTCAAGGCTAAAGGGCTGAGAGATGCCGCGATCGCAAACCCAAAGTGTAGATTCGTAAACTTTTTGCTTTAAGTCGTGAAAAAGCGGGAATAGAAACTGAAAAATATCTAACGTAGGCTGCGATCGTAATGAAATCATTATTTTTTACCTGATATGAGTGGGTGCAGCTTAATCAGATTGAACTAAGAAGTTAAGCGTTTGCTCCTCTTAAAACTGATTTAAGGAATGTGGAGATAATGATTGAAACTACTGCCATGAAATAAGTAGCAAATTGCTAACCACTCAATTTTGTAGCTCGACATTGTATCAACTGCGAGCAGAATAATGAAGAGATAATTGAGTACCCGATCAACATGACACATTTAACACGATTGTGCCCTCCATCAATTGATGGAGATTAGGTTAGAGAGATTTACAGCTAAGACAAAATAAGATGAATTGCGATTGACTCTAACTTGAACATGTCATATACATGATTGAAATCATGTATATGTAAACGTTTGAATTGTATGATTTGAATCAAAACGTATCAAAGCTTTACTAACAACAATCAAGCTTGACCTCAATCAGCGTTTGTTCTGACCGCAAGATAGAGGAAAGATAGATAGTTATGCTATAGACTTTACCTGGTTAGTTGGATTCGGTACTGTTATGAAGGCTGTTATGAAGAGAATGCTTTGCTAAGTAAGCAGACGAGTTAATCAGCAGCGCATCTAGATTAATGGACGTGTCGCTACACCCATGTCTCGCTTTATCTATGCCAATCTACTAATCGTTGAGGGATATATAGATGTCGTCGGTGGAACAACTTAGCTAAATCGAGAAAGAAGATTGGTTCATAGTTATTAGTTCGCTTCAGATTCCGCAGTCTTTAAATTTTTTATTTGGTGGTGCCAACTCCAGTTAAGGCAATCAATTACCGCTAAATAGGAGATGTAGACCATGAATACAACCTCTCACGAGGATGCAGATGAACAATTAGTCTCAATCACCGCTGGTTCTGTTCAACTAGAAGGAGTTTTGATGGTGCCAAGCGAGACTGCGGGAATCGTTTTGTTTGCTCATAGCGGTGGCAGTAGCCTTTACAGCACTCGCAATCGCTTTATCGCCCATGAACTGCGTCAGGCTGGGCTAGCAACTTTGCTGATTAGCCTGATGACCCAGGAGGAAGAAACCATTGATGTACGAACACAACGGTTCCGGTTTGATGCCGGACTCCTCACGGCGCGGATTCTGAGCGTGACAGCTTGGCTAATTGATCAGCCAAGCACGTGCCATCTTAAGATTGGCTATCTCGGAGACGATGTTGCGGGTGGTGCAGCGCTACTGGCGGCAGCAGAACATTCACAAGCATTAGGAGCGATCGCCATTCGCAGCGGGCGGACTGACTTGGCTCATCATCGGCTGACTCAGATCCAGGTTCCCACTCTGCTAATTGTGGGCAGCACCGACGAGGAAACGGTTGGCATGAATCAACGTGCCTTGAGCCAAATTCGGGCTGAGAAGCAGCTTGAAATCATCTCTGGAGCCTCTCATCTTTTTGAAGAACCTGACGCACTCGCAGAAGTAGCACGTTTAACCAGCCAATGGTTTAAGCATTATCTAATAGCCGCTGTTCCCCAATCCCCACCACACAATGAACACTCCACTCTCTCGTGATTTGATTGACCGTGATTTAATTTATACAGACTGGACATTGACCGAACCTCACTTTGATCCTTCACAGTTGCGGGCTAGAGAAACCATCTTTACGATCGGCAACGGCTATTTGGGGACGCGGGGCAGCTTTGAGGAAGGCTACCCCCATGCGTTGCCAGCTACCTTAGTGAACGGTTTATATGACGACATGCCCGTGGTCTATACCGAGCTGGCAAATTGTCCGGATTGGCTGTCCCTGGTGATCATCGTCAACGGAGAACAGTTTCGGCTCGATCGCGGCGAAATTGTCCACTACGAACGACAGCTTGACTTGTGTCACGGGATTCTGAGCCGCTCAGTGCGCTGGCGTAGTCCCGCTGGAAACACGCTAGATTTACGGTTTGAACGCTTCACCAGCTTGGCAGATCAGCAGGTGTTAGGACTGCGCTGCCAGATTACGCCAATTAATTTTAACGGCACAATCGAGGTTCAATCCAGCCTCAACGGCTATTCTAACAATCAAGGCTTTAACCATTGGGAGCAACTAGATCGGGGCAAGACGGAACAGGGCATTTGGGTACAGGTGCGTACCCGTAGTACCCGCATTGAACTTGGCATGGCTGCCAAAATGACGGTGATTGGCACCAATGAATCATCTCAGGTGATCAATACTCCCGATCTCACCTTGATGACCACCTTTCTCGCAACAGAGAGGCAGACCGTGACCGTGGAAAAGATGGTGACAGTGTTCACATCCCAGGAGGTGGAACAACCCGTGCAGGTGGCTCAAGCCAAATTAGTTGCCCTGCCCTCCTATGCGGTGCTGCTGGCTGCACATCAGCAGACGTGGAATGAAGTTTGGCAGCAGAGCGATATCGAGATTGAGGGCGATCGCACCGCGCAGTTGGCAGTACGCTACAACTTGTTTCAACTCTTCATTGGTGCCTGTACCGATGAAAAGTTGACACGCCCAAACAGCAGCCCCGACAGTGTTCCCGCCAAAACGCTGTCGGGCTTGGGCTACCGGGGACATATCTTTTGGGATACCGAAATTTTTATCTTGCCCTTTTTCACCTTGACCCAACCCGCGATCGCCCGTAGCTTGCTGAGTTACCGCTATCACACCCTGGATGGCGCACGACGCAAAGCCGCCCATAGTGGGTATAAAGGAGCCATGTTTGCCTGGGAAAGTGCTGCCACTGGCGATGAGATGACACCTCAATGGTCAATGCCAAACGATCCCTATGCGGCAGCGGTGCGGATCTGGTGCCGTGATCGCGAAATTCATATCAGTGCTGACATTGCCTATGCCGTCTGGCAATATTGGCAGGCAACGGGCGATGACAACTGGATGCGAGACTATGGAGCCGAAATCATCCTGGATACGGCTCGTTTTTGGCTGAGTCGGGTGGAGTGGAATGCGAAGCAGGAACGCTATGAACTGTGTGGGATCATTGGAGCCGATGAATACCATGAGCAGGTGCATAACAATGCGTTCACTAATTACATGGTGCAGTGGCATCTCGAAAAGGCTGTTGCTGTTTATGAGTGGTTGCAGCGGATGTTTCCAGATCAAGCGGTTGCATTGACTAAACGGCTACAACTCACGCCAGAGCGACGGCAGCGCTGGCAAGACATCATCGAGCAAATATACATCCCTTACGATGCCAAAACGGGGATGATCGAGCAGTTCGAGGGCTTTTTCAAGCTCAAGGATATCGACTTAAGCGAATATGAACCCCGCAAGCGATCAATTCAAGCGGTCTTGGGTATGGACGAAACGAATCAGCGGCAGGTGCTAAAGCAACCCGACGTGCTGATGCTCCTCTACCTGATGCGAGACCTGCCAGCATTCTCGGATGACGTGCTGCAAAAGAACTGGAACTACTACGCGCCCCGCACCGATATCACCTACGGTTCGTCCCTGGGTGCCGCCATTCACGCGATCCTCGCAGCAAACTTGGGTGCAGCCACAAATGCCTATGAATACTTTATGCAGGCTGCCCTAATCGATCTCAAAGATGAGTTCGGCAACACAGCAGACGGCATTCATGCGGCTTCGGCAGGGGGTGTTTGGCAAGCAGTGGTGTTCGGCTTCGGCGGCATTCAACTCAAGGACGATGGTCCCGTTGCGATTCCTCATCTACCGCCCACTTGGACTCGTCTTAAATTCAAACTGCACTGGCGCGGCACTTGGCACAACTTCGATCTAACGCCTGCCTCTCAAACGCCTGACATTCGGGGCTTCATCTTCGACCTAGATGGGGTTTTAACGAACACTGCCGAATTTCACTACCGGGCTTGGCAGCGACTAGCTGACGAAGAAGGATTACCCTTCAATCGACGGGCAAATGAAGCACTGCGGGGCGTGGCTCGACGAGAATCACTGCTACGCATTGTGGATAATCGACAATACTCAGAAGTCGCACTCAAATCGATGATGGATCGCAAAAATCGCTACTATGTGGAATCGATCCAGGACATCACATCCCAAGACGTGTTGCCAGGAGTCATTGAGCTATTAGACGAACTCCGGCAAGCAGGAATTAAAATCGCGATCGGCTCTGCTAGCAAGAATGCGCGAACCGTGATCGAGAAGTTAGGGATTGCTAATCGCGTGGATGCGATCGCCGATGGTTACAGCGTCGAACGTCCCAAGCCAGCCCCTGACCTATTTTTGTTCGCTGCCAATCAGCTAGGACTCGACCCGGCTCACTGTGTTGTGATTGAAGATGCCCCCGTGGGAATTGAAGCCGCGATCGCCGCAGGCATGTGGACAATTGGACTCGGTTCTGCTGTTGGCGAAGCCTCGCCTGTGGAGAATTGCGTTGGGACTGCCCATATTGCTCTACCAAACCTAATGGGCGTTCACCTGAGCGATCTACAAATCAAATTAAACAGAGGCTTGATATTGCGCGACGATCAGTGTAAAAACAGCCTTGTCAAGTGATGAGTAGAGAATATTGCTGGTTGAGTACAGCATTCACTTTGGATGAGAGTTCTGACGAAACAGCAATTCTTTTGCGGCAACCTTATTTTCTATTCTCAACCATGCTTTTCTACAGCGGCAACTCGATAATCTTATAAGAATCTCGACCTTTCGTTGTCTAAGCATGTGATCGATCTTGAGGTGAAACTGGAGTTGAACCCTAAGCGTTGTGAAGCTTTGTAAAAGTTCTAAGGCTTTTCTTGTCGTTCTGTGGCTTCTTGATAAGCTAGGGGCAACTTAAGCTTTATCAGCGTCGCACTAGCAAGGGTTTCTCTAGAATTCATACTGATAAAGTCTATCGGTAAAATTATGAGTTCTCGCACTCAATGTCCTAACTGTTCTTACCCATTGCTACTCCACAGCGCTTTGGAAAAACCCTAATGGTTTTGTCATTACTGTTACCAGTCCGTTGTCTATGGCGTGGATCAACTTTCTACACCGAACCACTCAGCCAATATTTTACCCACAATGGATGTGCATCCGAACCTAGCTGTCGCGTCTGAAATAACTCAGCAACAGCAAGCCTCACTTCAAACTGAGCTAGCAAAACTCAATCAACTGAAAGATGACTTTCTGAGTACCATTTCGCATGAATTGCAGACACCTCTATCCAATATAAGGCTATCGATTCAGATGTTAGAAATGCTTTTACGCCAAACTGGAGTCCTCACGGCTGAATCCACAATGGCTGAGCCACGACTCGGCAAAATTTCTCACTATCTCACGGTTTTAAAGGCTGAGTGTGAGCGAGAAATGGGT
>JBGSWI010000026.1:0-8308 GCA_041752515.1 Leptolyngbyaceae cyanobacterium
TTGCGAAAGCAAATAGGGTAGGGCATACCCGAATTAACGCTTGGGGAGAATCCCACCTCTGGTCTAGAGACTGCAAGGAATCTAGTTTAAGTGGTTTCGCTGAACCAAGAATCCCACTGGCTTAAGCCGTGGGAGTGTCAATTCACTCCAACCAAAATGAACGGTGCCTTTAAGAAAAGGCGTGGGTGAGGACGATCGCCTTAGCGGTCGATTAACCTGGGAATAGATCGAATTATTTGTTGATTTAACTTCCGCTGCCTTATGCCATTTTGCCCAGTCCTATTTCGCCGCTCGGTCGGGTCGCTTGGGTTGCTAATTGCCCTCGGTGGAGAGGTGAGCTTTGCCGCAGGTGGGAGTAGCCAAACGCCAGGGCAATCTTCTGGCAGAGAAACTGCGCCTAGCTCTTGTCCGGCTCCTGCCCTGTCGCGGTTGAAGCGTCATACGGTGGCACTTGGAGAAACGTTGGAGGCGATCGCTCAAAAATATAACCTGATTCCCGCGACTCTGCTGGGTTTCAATCCGGTTTTGCGGAGTGGCAAAGCGCCGGTGGGTGCAGTGCTTGTGGTGCCGCCGTTTAATGGTATTCGGGTTGAGTTGACCGGGCAAACCTGGCGCGAGGTGGCGAAAACCTATAAGGTGCGCCCAGATGTGTTATTCGAGGTGAATGGCTGTCAGCGATCGCCCAAAGTGGTTTTCATTCCCGGTGTGAACTGGTCACCCGTGGGAGCCGCCGCTCAAGACTTGCCGCGCCAATCGAGGGCAATCTTATCGGGCTATCCACTGCCGGGTGAATCTTCAGAATCAGCGATATTGCTCAACTACGGGTATGGCATACAGCCAGAAATGGGGAAGGTCGGCTTTCACAGTGGCGTAGATTTGGCGGCACCCGTGAATACTGCTGTGTTAGCCGTCGGCAGCGGCACCGTTGCTTTTGCCGGAATCCAGGGAAACTTGGGGAATTTGATCGTGATCAACCATGCGGAAGGACTGCAAACTCGCTATGCCCAGCTTGGGCGAATTGACGCACGGGTGGGGCAGCGAGTGAGCCAGGGGCAAACGGTCGGCACGGTGGGCATATCGGGTCGTCCTAGTTCTAAACAGCCGCATCTCCATTTTGAAGTGCGATCGCGCTCTAACTTAGGCTGGGTCGCAGAAGATCCCCAGCCAATTCTGCTAAAAAATACCCAACGCGCCGAGAATCGCTAGGGGGTTTCAACTTTTTTGAGCGATCGCCCCTCGCTACTACCCCCACCCACCTTCTCCTGAACAGTTTGAGACACCCCAAACCATCCTCTCAACGTGAACCTGGGAGCCGATATGCGACTTCCAGATAGGTCGATGTGGAGAGGCATCGGACATAACAGGGCTGTAATACCAATTTGAAATTGAAACGCGACAGATAGTCTGCTAGAAGCGGCAATGTTTCTTTGTCTTGCAACTCAAAACTCAAAATTCAAAATTCAAAATATCTCCTGCGGAGACGCTACGCGAACAAAATTCAAAACTCAAAATATCTCCTACGGAGACGCTACGCGAACAAAATTCAAAACTCAAAATTCAAAACTCAAAATTCAAAACGGTGTAATTCCACTCGTTGAGTCGTCGTCATTTGAAAACAGCGCTACAGTCTAGAAGTCAATGCTGTTTCAGCAACTAGGGTTGGCAAGTCAATTAAAGCCAAACCGAAACTGTCCATTCGTTGCTCTGTATTCAATACAACTCT
Organism: Leptolyngbyaceae cyanobacterium; assembly: GCA_041752515.1. GTDB lineage: Bacteria > Cyanobacteriota > Cyanobacteriia > Leptolyngbyales > Leptolyngbyaceae > ULC077BIN1. Next base: position 1,724 of record JBGSWI010000026.1, read on the forward strand.
TAAAACCGTTGCAAATGTGAGACACTGCGGTTTAAGTAGTGTGTGACGATTGGGTTAGATAGGCTGAAACCAGTCTGTCTAAAAAATCAGGCACAAAGGAGAACACAATGTTTGAGTATCTGCCGCCGCTCAATGAACATAATCTGCCTTACCCAGATACCATTCACCCGATTGTGGTGCATTTTGTGATTGCGATGGTTTTGTTTGCAGTCCTTTGCGATGCCATTGGATTTTTGACAAAGAACGTTCGGATGTACGAAGTGGGCTGGTGGAATTTGTTTTTTGCGACGCTGTCAATTTTTATTGCCGTGTTGTTTGGTCAATTAGAAGCGGGTTTGGCTGAACCTTACAATGCAGCGGTATCAACCTTAAATTTGCATACCCTGCTGGGTTGGTCACTGTCTGGTATCTTGGCAGCCATCACAGCTTGGCGATATATTTTGCGATCGCGTGATCCGCAAAAGGTGCCGTTTACCTTCATGGGAGCCAATGTTTTGTTGACGGGTCTGGTCGTTTTCCAGGTTTATTTAGGCGACAAGTTGGTCTGGGTCTATGGCTTGCATAGTGCGCCTATCGTAGAGGCGATCAGACAAGGAGTATTGCAATGAACGAAGAACTCGTTCAACAACTAGGCGAATTAGGTGCAAACGGGTTGCCCTATACCATCCCAATTCATCCCAACCTGGTTCATATTACGTTGGGGCTGTTCATCATCGCGATCGCGTTTGATATTGCTGGAAACCTGTTCCCCTTAGAAAAATCGATCCTCAATTTTTTAGCGATTAAAGCGGTGCGTTCCAATTTTTATGATGTGGGTTGGTACAACGTATTAGCCGCCGCGATCGTCACCTTTTTCACGGTGGCGGCAGGCTTCTATGAGATCCTGCTGGCAACTCCTTTACCTGAGGTCAAAAGTGCGTGGGGTTTAGGAGCCATGGAAACAATGGTCTGGCATGGGGTCGGCGGTGTTCTATTGCTCGCTCTGATCACAGGCATGACGGTTTGGCGGGGGTTTCAGCGTTTTGTTTGGCGGAAGGACAGCGCCAGACAAGTGCAGTGGAGCTACTTACTAGCAGGAATGGTTATTCTGTTTATTATGTTTTTGCAAGGTACTTTGGGTGCCCATCTGGGTGGCGAGTTTGGCATTCACAACACGGCAGATAGCTTACTTAAACTGGGCGAAGACCCTAATCTATTGCTGAAATAATTCGGCTTAAAGGATAGAGCGATGAAAGTTTCCAATGTATTACCGTGGGTGATTTTTGCGAGTGCGAACACGCTTGCCGGGTGGTGGATGGCGGGAGTGTCTCATACCTGGTTTCCGCCCGAAGCCTCGGTTGAGGCAGAATTGATTGATAACCTGTTTGCGCTGCTCGTGTTTTTAGGAACGTTTATTTTTCTGGGCATTACGGGCGTTTTAGGGTTTTCAGTATTGACGGGGCTAACCAGTCGCTTTGACACCAGTGATGGACCGCCGATTGAGGGTGATTTGACGCTGGAAATAGTCTGGACGGCGATTCCGATCGCCCTGGTGATTGTGATTGCAGGGTATAGCTACTGGATCTATGATCAGATGTCGATTCGCGGACCAATGGATCTGGTTCATATGCATATGCCTGGGATGGCAACTGCCTATGCCGCACCGATGGATGGCAAAGGTGAACCCGTAGAGGCGATAGACGTGAATGCCAAACAATGGGCTTGGTCGTTTCACTACCCAACCAGTGACATCACCAGCGCAGAACTTCACTTGCCGGTCAATCGCCGCATCCGGCTTGCACTTCACACTGAAGATGTGATTCATGGCTTTTATGTGCCAGCGTTTCGCCTCAAGCAAGACATCATTCCTAACAAAATGATTGACTTTGAATTTACGCCGATTCGCGAAGGCACTTATCGCCTTAAAGATTCTCAGTTTAGCGGCACCTACTTCGCCGTCATGCAAACGAATGTCGTTGTAGAATCGCCTGAAAAATACCGTGAGTGGCTAGTAAGAACGGGCGATCGCGCCTTAGTGCCAGCCGCAAACCAAGCATACGAAGAATATACCCAAAGATCGAAAAAAGGCTTTAAACCAGAGTGGGCAACCATTCCGCCTGAGCCACCGCCCATGGTCAATGAAGGATGAGGCAGGAGTTACCAGAGTTAAGCGTTCGGAGTGCAGAGTTGATAGCCCCTTGAACCTCGAACCTTCCCTCGACCCTCAAACCCAAAAATTGGAACCCAAACCCTAAATAAGAGAAATCGCATGACGAACATCTCGGTTGAAAATCTCAGTATTCCTGAAGAGAAGCCTCAATCTAAACCCCCTGAATGGCGACGATACTTTAGTTTTAGTACCGACCATAAAGTGATTGGCATTCAATATCTGGTCACTTCGTTCATCTTCTTCTTAGTCGGCGGTTTTCTGGCAATGATTGTGCGAGCGGAACTGATTACGCCAGAGTCGGATCTGGTCTCGCGACCGTTGTATAACAGCCTGTATACCATGCATGGCACGGTGATGCTCTTTTTATGGATGTTTCCGTCGCTGGTGGGTCTGGCAAACTACTTGGTGCCGCTGATGATCGGGGCGCGAGATATGGCGTTTCCCAAGCTGAACGCCGTTGGCTTTTGGATGGTGCCTGTATTCGGCGTATTGCTGCTGTCGAGTTATTTTTTACCCAACGGTACAGCGCAGTCGGGCTGGTGGTCTTACCCGCCGGTGAGTTTGCAAAATCCATCGGGAAGCTGGCTAAGCGGTCAGTTTATTTGGATTTTAGCAGTGGCAATTTCTGGAGTCTCCTCAATTATGGGAGCGGTCAATTTTGTTGCCACCATTTTCACAATGCGGGCACCGGGCATGACGCTTTTCCGAATGCCTGTGTATGTATGGACGGTGTTGAGCGCTCAACTCATTCAGCTAACGGCGCTACCTGCGTTAACGGCGGGGGCAGTCATGCTGCTCTTAGATTTGGTGGCGGGCACCAGTTTCTTCGACTCAGAACGGGGCGGCAATCCAGTTTTGTTCCAGCATTTTTTCTGGTTCTATTCCCATCCGGCGGTGTATGTGATGGCGCTGCCTGTTTTTGGGGTGTTTTCAGAAATTTTGCCTGTATATTCACGCAAGCCGCTGTTTGGCTATAAAGTAGTTGCCATTTCTTCACTGCTGATTGCCGGAGTGGGTACTTTGGTTTGGGTGCATCATATGTATGCTAGCGGCACCCCCGGCTGGATGCGAATGGTTGCCATGGTGACTTCAATGTGTGTCGCAGTGCCCACAGGCATCAAGATATTTGCGTGGACGGCGACCGTTTGGCGGGGTAAAATTCGGCTGTCAACCCCGATGCTATTTTCCTTGGGCGCGATCGTCATGTTCCTGTTTGCGGGGATTACGGGGGTGATGCTGGCGGCAGTGCCGTTTGATATTCACGTCAACAATACCTATTTTGTGGTGGGTCATTTCCATTACATTGTCTATGGAACCCTGACAATGGGTTTGTTTGCGGCGATTTATCACTGGTTCCCCAAAATGACCGGACGGATGTACAACGAGGGTTTGGGCATTGTCCATTTCATTTTGGCGTTTGTGGGTGCGAACCTTAACTTTTTTCCCATGCATCCTTTGGGTTTACAGGGAATGGTACGGCGGATTTCGTCCTATGATCCCGAATATGCCTTTTGGAATGTGATTGCTAGTTTGGGTGGTTTCCTAGTGGGCATCTCTACGCTGCCGTTCATTTTGAATATTGTGGGTTCGTGGGTGCAGGGTGAAAAAGCGCCGGATAATCCTTGGCGGGCGATCGGGTTGGAGTGGTTAGTCGCGTCGCCGCCGCCTGTGGAGAATTTTGAAGAACTGCCGATTGTGGTATCCGGTCCCTATGGCTATGGTCTTGATAAACCTTTGGTGGGAAATGCAGATGCATTAAAGCCTCAGTAACTTTTAGGTTTTTTGTCCACTTATGCAAGGAAACAGTTATGGATTCAGCCACAGAGCCGCTATCAGAAACATTGAGCCATGATCGGGGTAGTGACCAGGAGCATCACGGACATGATGAACAGGCGACCAGTCTGTTTGGCTTTATCGTGTTTTTGCTATCGGAAAGTGTGATTTTTCTCAGCTTCTTCGTGGGATATATCGTACTCAAAACTACCGCGATCGCATGGCTACCCGATGGCGTGGAGGGCTTGGAAGTATCGACTCCTGCAATCAACACAGTGGTGCTAGTTTCTAGCAGTTTCGTGATTTATTTTGCGGAAGAAGCTCTGAAAAAGAATCAGATGAGGTTGTTTCGATCGCTGTGGTTGCTGACCTCGGCAATGGGTATTTACTTCTTGGCAGGGCAGGCGATCGAGTGGAGCGAGCTACAGTTTGGACTCACTTCCGGCGGGTTTGGCGGCACATTTTATCTGCTGACCGGCTTCCATGGTTTGCACGTGTTGTTAGGAGTCTTACTACAGTTTTATATGCTGTTTCGCTCCTTTAGACCCGGTAACTACGACAAAGGGCACACCGGGATAACAGAAGTTTCCTTGTTTTGGCACTTTGTTGATGTCATCTGGATTGTTTTATTTAGTTTGATTTATCTGTGGCAATAATCAGGTGAGAGGTTAGGCGAAGGGCAGAAATCTGACAGCCGAAACCTGACATCTGACAGCCAAAACCTGAAATCTGACACCCAAATCTGAAACCTGACACCCGAAACTTGACACGGAGAATCCGCATGATTATTGAAGACCAGTATTATGATGTGATCATTGTTGGAACCGGGGCGGGGGGCGGCACTCTTGCGTATAAGCTAGCATCCACGGGCAAGAAGGTTTTGCTTTTGGAGCGGGGGGATTTCATGGCGTTGGAAGAGCAAAACCGCAGCAATATCGATATTTTCAAGAAAGAGCGCTATCACGCTCCTGAACAATGGTATGACGCGGCGGGAGAGCCGTTTTCACCGCAAACGAACTATGCCGTTGGGGGCAATACCAAGATTTGGGCGACGGCGCTGATTAGAATGCGGGAGCGCGATTTTGAAGCGGTAGATCATCAAAAGGGCATTTCTCCAGAGTGGTGCCTAAAGTACAACGATTTTGAGCCGTACTACACAGAAGCGGAACAGCTTTATAAGGTGCATGGAGCGGCAGTTGATGATCCCACAGAGCCGCCCCATAGTGGTGAGTATCCGCATAGCGCGATCGCCCATGAGCCGCAGATTCAGCAAATGGTGGATGCGATCGCCCATCAGGGAGTGCATCCAAATTACTTGCCCCTAAGCCTTACGGGTGAGAGTGATGATCCAACGAATGATTCCCAGGTAAGCAGCATTGCGCCAGCGCTGAAACATTCCAACGTCACGCTGAAAACGTCCACCAAAGTGACCCATTTGTATACCAATCCTTCGGGGAGTGCGATCAAAGCGGTCGGAGCAGAAATTAACGGCAAATCTTACTTGTTTTTAGGCGACATTGTGGTGCTTGCCTGTGGTGCCGTCAACTCGGCGACCATCCTGCTGCGATCGGCAAGTGATGCTTGTCCGAATGGGATTGCCAACAGTTCTGATCTAGTAGGTCGCAACCTGATGAAGCATCGCCTTTCTGCTGTGGTGCAACTGAGTTCTCCCAACTCCGGCAAGTTTTATCGCAGTGTCAGCGTCAACGATTTTTATTGGGGTGAACCCGGCTTTGAGTTTCCTATGGGGCACATTCAAAACACGGGTGGTTTACTGCAAGATATTACCTTTGCCGAGTCGCCGCCCTTCTTTTCGGGTCTGGCGCAAGGGATGCCAGGGTTTGGACTCAATCAACTGGTTTCGCGATCGATTGGCTGGTGGGTGCAGACCGAAGATTTGCCCGATCCCAAAAACCGGGTTGAGGTTGGCGGCGACAAGCTGCGTTTATTTTATGAGCCGAATAACACGGAAGCCCATGAGCGGCTGGTTTATCGCTGGACTGAGGTATTGAAAATGGCAGAGAAAAGCCTGGATCAGGGAATGTTTCAACGAAATGCGCCCCATCCCCATGGCGAAATGCCGATGCAGGTGGTGGCAAACCAGTGCGGCACCTGTCGATTTGGCGAAGATCCTGCAACCTCAGTGCTAAATGCCGACTGCCGCGCTCACGATGTAGACAACCTGTATGTGGTAGATAGTAGCTTTTTCCCGTCTAATCCAGCCGTCAGTCCGGCGTTAACGATTATTGCGAATGCGCTTAGAGTCGGCGATCGCATCATTGAACGTTTGAAATAACCGTTAGGTTGCTAGATAGCCCTAGCCGAGATGAATCCCACGGTATTGTTTCGTCAGTTGGTTGCTACATCCGTGAATGAAGGATAACACCCCGAAATCCGTACTTAACCCGCAAACTTTCGATTTAATTCCTTAAAAACAGGGACTTATCACACAAAAGCGACCCATAATCCCAAAAACATGGGTGCTTATCCAGCAAATATGACGTTGAATACATAGTTAGACCTCTAAGAGGGTGTTTGAGAAGTCGGTTAGGACGTAAAAAAGCCCACTCAGTGTACGCTGCGATATAAAAGTACACAGCACCGAGAGAGCGATATGAGTAAAGCTTACCCTAGCAACCTGACTCAAGAGCAATATGAATTGC
>JBGSWI010000027.1:0-5402 GCA_041752515.1 Leptolyngbyaceae cyanobacterium
AGACTTTCTTCGATGACTTGCGGGCTTTAACCCGGTATCTCTATTTCGAGAGTTGGGATCATCTACTCACCTTCATGCTTGAGGGACTGGAGTTAGTCATCCCACCCAACACCAGTTGAAATTCCATAATGAGAATTGCTGTCGCTTGAGGCTGCCATCGCCAACGGGTATCACGTACTTGCGGTTTCGTCCCCATACCCCAGAGGAACCAGCCCAGCTATTGTTAAATTTATTACAGACTGAAGGATTGCAATTTAAGGGGTGGTTTACGGTGGTAGAGCGCGATCAGATTCGCCAACGCCCTTTACCGTAGTGCGATCGCTGATCGTGTAGGTGGATTGAGGCATGAAACCTAACGTCCACAGGCTTTGATAGGGCGATCTCTGTTGAGGGAAAAATTGGGCGATCGGCTGCGGGATAGATGGGAGGGGCGATCGCCATAAGCCATTACTGATACTAATCTCAGGGATGAGTGGGCAGAAAAGGCGATCGCAGATTTTGATTGATAAGGCTGAATACCACCACTTTTAAGGTGTGAAAATGACTGAGAAAAAGAAGTTTTCTCGTAGCGATCGCCCGTTTTCTGCCGTGGAATTAATCAGCGGGATGCCCCAATCTAAACGTGCCCGAAAGCGATCGCCCATCTTCCACTGCAAGCCCAGCCCCGTACTTAGCAGTTTGCTAGGGCTGGGTTGAAAATCACCCCGGTTGGTTCCCTGACCCGCATCTAAAAACGGAATGATCTGCAATACGCCCTGCCACTTGGGGATTCGTAGAATCGGTAGATATACCTCAGCAGATGCTAGCCAGCCACTATCTGCCAGTAGGGTACTGGTGCGATATCCCCGCACCGTATCCAGTCCGCCAATGCTGATTTGCTCAACGGGAACCAGGGAACGGTTTGCCAGTTGTACTTGACCTTTAAGGGCAAACAGCCTGTCTGGGGCAAAAGCATGAACCCAGAAGCCGCGACCTTGCCATGAGAAAAAACGACCATCGGGCGGCGTATCCAACACGGTCGCGTTGAGTGCATTAATTCCCAGGCTGAATTCAGATTGCAACGAGAACACATTTTTGGCGCTGCGCTTCGTCCATTCTTGCCCAAACCGCAGCGCCGTGACGCGAGTTTCGCCATTCTCATCCGACCCTTGGGCTGGAAAGGGGATTGCTACGCCATCGTTGAAAGATTCGAGAAACACGCCTCTGCTGCGGTAGTGGGTGCCGCGCAATGACAGGGCAAAGAGTTCTGTGGAGGTCTGTTTGAGCGGTTGCCGAAAGGCGATTTCGTAGGTCTGCGATCGCGATTTTATATCGAGATCTTGAAAGGGTTCTTCAATCACCTGTCCGCGACTGTTGCCATAGCTGAAACTCAACGTGCCATTTTTAGAGTTGATCGGTAGTGCGTAGCCGACGTTGAAGCCCTGGCTGCCTTCGGTGCGATTGAACCCAACCTGTAAGCGATCGCCCAATCCAAGTAAGTTGGCATGGCTAAGCGTTGCCTGCTGCTGTAATCGACCCACACTGGGCGATCGACTGTTGTCTATGGATGCGCTGACGCGGAGCGGCGTTGCTTGCCGCACTTTGACATTCAGAATACTTTTGCCGGTGGTCGCTCCTGGCACAAGTTCGGTTGAAATGCTTGCAATCAAAGGGTCTTGCTCTAGCAATTTGACCACATCCACTAGTTGATCAATCTGGAGTGGGGTTTTAATGCCTTTTGCGAGCCGTCGCCGCACGTAGTTAGGAGACAATGGACGAGCAAGCCAGAGAAATCCGGGGGGCTGCACCGCAGCATTAATAGTTTCTAACTTGCCTTCTACCACTCGAATTTCAGGAGTATTGCCACTGAGTACCTCGGCTGGCACGTAGGCTCCAGAGTTGATGTAGCCTTTACCGGTATACAGTTTGGTAATCGCTTCACTCGCTTGAACTAACTCTGCTGGGGAAAGTCTGCGATTTACAAAGTTCGGGTCGGTGCTGCCCTTGGCTGGATTGGGATTGGGTGCGATCGCCCTTTGCGCCGTTTGTGCCAGTTCTTTAGGTGAAAACCGAGTGCTGCCGGTAATGGTGAGGCGTTCTACATACACCCCATCTTTGCGGGGAGGCTGCTGCCCAATGGCAATGGCTGGTGGAGCCTGGGCTGGAGTCGCGATCGGTGGCGCGGTGACTGGCGGAGTCGCGCTTGAAGAACCTGATGGAGTGGAGTCTGCGGGGCTGAGTGGTTGGGCAGGGCTGGAAGAGGTGCCAGAAAAACCAGGCTGAGCCGCAACGGGTGCCATCGGTTTGTTGGAGATCGCGGGGGACGATTTTTGGGGCATTTGCAGCAACGTTGCGATCGCAGTCAAGGGAAACGCCAAGGGTGGCGATTTGGGACGAGCGGCAGTGACAGCGCTTGTAGCCTTGGCTGGAGCCGTAGCGGGAGCAGCAATAGTGGGGAAAGTAGGGCTAGTGTTCGGGGTCGCTTTGGGGCTAGCGGCATCTCGACTTGATTGCTGTGAGTCGGAGGGGCTTGCTGAGGGCTGGCTGCGATTGCCAAATCCATGACTTTGGCGAGGCAAGGAAGCTTGATTAGACTGGCGCGATCGAGGGTTTGGGGTGGCATCCGACAGAACTGATTGGGGTGGGCTAGCATCTGCACGATTATCTGAACGCTCCGGTGTGATCACGGGCAGGCGATCGCGCAGGGGCGGTACAGAACCGCTGCTGTCTGGAATCGGTAATAGCGGTTCTTCGCGATCGAGATTCCAGATGGCGTGACCGAGCAAAGCGGTTGCCACTGCCGATGTGCCAATGAGCGCAACTAGCCCGATCGCTTTGAGGCGATCGAGGGGCGAGATTGAGGACGGCATTGGCTGATCATTCCCGTTCCCACCATTCCAGTTCTCAACATTACCTGCGGAACCGGCTGGGATCAGTTTGAATTCTTGAGTTTTAGAAGTCGGCATCGGCTGTCTTGCTCCTTCAGTAGCCCAGTAGTCTCATGCTCAGATTCACCCTGTTTCTACCGCTGATTGGTTGGTGTCGGTGTTGGCTGCTTCACCTGCCCTAGGGGAACCAGTCCTGCTGCTCTCAGAAGCCGTTGCCCTTCCAGGGTTCGCGTCAGTTCAACAAACTTTTTGCCGATCGCTGATCGCCGATTGTCGCGGGGGTAGATGACTGAAATCGGATAGCTTAAGGGATAGTTACCCCATTGGAAGAAACTGGGGTCAGCGGCATAGGCTCCCTTGCGGTTGCACAAATCTGTTTCAGGATCGATTGCTTGCCCGTTGCTTAATATAATTGGCTGGATTGCTGCCTGTCCAGCTAAACTTAGCGCCAAAGGATAGACCGAACATTGCCCCAAAATTTCGCTCAGGGGCGCGATGCCAATACTGCCGATGTCTTTGCCTTCAAAATCACGAATTACCTGCCGCGACAAGTTGATGGAAGATTTTTGTTGAATACTGGCGAAGGTTTGAAGTGTTCTAGAGTCGAGGATTTTCTGCTCAAACACCGCGATCGCTTCTGGATTGTTAGAGACGTAGAGGCGTACGTCTAGCTCAGGTCCATTGATCGCCTGCCACTGGTTAACCCGTCCCTCGTACAGTTGCCGCACCTGATCGAGGCTGAGCTTTCCCTTCAAGGCAGTGGGAAGTCCTTTCTGTCGTTCTGCATAGCTAAAGGCAACCACAGCCGCTAATCCATCGTAGGCAATAGTCTCCGCCATCATATCTTTGGGCAGATCTTCTAGCAGTGGTAACACCGCAAAATCTACGGCTGTTGATCGCACTTGCGCCAACACTTGGTCGAGCTTAGCCACGGGCGCAAACTGTAGCTGAAGTTCAGGCTGTGCTAATGCCAGAGCCTCTGTAAAACCCTGTCCCCGTTGGACTAAATTGCGCTGTTGCAGCACAAACCACCAGGTTCCCCCTTTCACGCCGGTATAGGTAAATGAGCCTGCCGGAATGGCGCTGACTTCTGCCAAGCAGCAGGTTGAGATTGGGGGCGAGGAACTAGATCGCGCTTCGGTTGATCGCCATTGTGACAGCAACGCCCAAGCCCCGATCAGCAGTGCTAAAAGCGATAAACCAAGCAAAGGCAATGTTCGGGAGGAGGTTGGCTGAGTGCTGCTGACTGGCAATGGCGCGATCGCGTTAGGCGATGGTGGAACTAGCTTCAACAGTTGCCGTCGAGCCGTTTCCGCACTATCGAACTTGGCAGTTTGAAGGGAATCAAGCACTTGAGCCAAATGGGGTTCAATCGCGATTGTGGTGTCGCGATCGCGTCCTTGCAGTAATGAAGTGCCAATCTCACCCACAGCATTGAGATCCTGTTGCAGCAGATCAAGGGTCAATTGGGTTGACCGTCCTGGTAATGCTGCCGGATCAAAATATTGCTCCCACAGGCGCAAATCACAGAGATATACAAAAAACTGGGATTGATGCTCTCTCCACAGCACACTGTCTAGGCTGAGATTGCCGTGAACCAAACCGTTTTGAATCGCGCCAGTCGAGAAACTAAACTTTTGCTGATGCAGAAAATCAAGAGTTTGGAGAATTTGACTCAACACGTCCCGCACTTCAGACGAGGACAATACGCCCCATTCTTTAAGACACTGCCGCAGCGACGGAGACTGATCATGCTGATCGGTGATTAAAAAACAAAGCTCTTGAGTCTCAGTGTCGGCAATGGCTTCGATCGGCTGCATCACCCGAAAATCTTGCGATCGCCCATCGGCTAGCTGAAACCCCGCCAACTGTTGAAACGAACTTTGCCGTTGCAGTGCTTCAGTTTTAGTAAAGCGATCAGCCGATAACAGAAATTCTTTGACCGTAACCGGGCGTTTAGAAGCAAGGTCGATCGCCCCAAATAGATGCCCATTGCCTCGTTGCCCCAAGTACGTTTCTACCTTATAGCGTCCCAGTCGTCCATAAATTTCAGACCGATCCAAAATGCCCAAGATCGTTGCGCTTGGTTTGGCGGCGATCGTCTCAGTAGTAGTGATCTCTCTGACTTCATGCGGGGCGGGAAACAACTCTGGGCGCAGTTCTTCCAATACATCTTTTAGCCAAGCATAACGCCCCAGGTAGCTAAACAGACTAATCCGCGTCGGTAATGGATATCGACGTAGAGAGGTTCGCAGCAAGATTTCGACAACGTTCTTCATTGCATCGGTGCTTTACTCTCTGTAGAGTAAAGCACCCGTTATACTTTCTGGAACTAGACCGAAGTTAGTAACGCAAGTTGCTAGTGACCCCAGGCAACCGCCGCAATTTTGGGACAACTGAGATCTTGCACCAGTTTCAGTAAGGGGTTGCCAAGAGAACGAAAATCTGAAAGAAAGGGCGTAGAAATCATTTGAGTTGACGGTTATGGAAACCATCGTTCAGCACGCCCAAGGGCTAGTGTATAGCCTGCTTTGC
>JBGSWI010000028.1:0-2832 GCA_041752515.1 Leptolyngbyaceae cyanobacterium
GACTTTCTTCGATGACTTGCGGGCTTTAACCCGGTATCTCTATTTCGAGAGTTGGGATCATCTACTCACCTTCATGCTTGAGGGACTGGAGTTAGTCATCCCACCCAACACCAGTTGAAATTCCATAATGAGAATTGCTGCTGTAGTCTTGCTCTCTGGGGGAAACAAGTAGTAGTATTGTAAGCTGTGTTGATTTTTTCCAAAGTAGACCCCATGCCTAAGCTAAAGACTCGTAAAGCTGCTGCGAAACGCCTGAGAGCCACTGGATCTGGCAAGCTTGTCCATCGTCGATCGTCTAGGAAGCATTTGTTAGAACACAAGAGTGCTTCACGCCGCCGCCGCCTTTCAGGGTTGGCATTGGTTAATGAGCGAGATACAGACAATGTGCATTTGATGCTTCCCTACCTATAAGGCGAGGAAGCTTGAGCTATGTTAGGTCTTTAAAAGACAGCCTTAAGCTACTGACAGTGATTAAGTGGTCTAAATTAAAGATCTTTGTAAAGAAATCAAACAGATAAGAAGACGGTTTATAGGGATATATCACTATGGCACGGGTAAAGCGCGGCAATGTAGCACGAAAGCGCCGCAAGAAGATTTTGAAGATGGCAAAGGGATTTCGAGGCTCCCATTCTAAGCTGTTTCGGATCGCTAACCAGCAGGTCATGAAGGCACTACGGAATGCCTATCGCGATCGCCGCAAACGTAAGCGTGATTTTCGTCGGTTGTGGATTACTCGCATCAATGCGGCAGCACGCCTTCACGGCATGAGCTACAGCCAACTAATTGGCAATCTAAAGAAAGCAGATGTGCAAATTAACCGCAAGATGCTGTCACAAATGGCGATCCTTGATCCTGCTGGTTTTACTAAGGTGATGGAAATTGCTAGTCAATTTGCTGAGAAGAAGGCTGCCTAAAGGATTGAGGGCTTTTGGCGGACTAACGAAGTTTCTACTTCTAGCAGGCATCACGCTCAATCTTGGTGCTACATTCTATTTGGTTTTCACGCCCCTGCCTGCGATCGCGGCTCAATTGACTTCGATCACCAAGCGGGGGCGCTTAGTTGTGGCAGTCAAAGACAATGTGCGCCCTTTAGGCTTTAGGAGCGTCAATGGACAACTCCAAGGCTTAGAAATCGACTTGGCTCGGCGGTTAGCTCAAGAAATTTTAGGTCGATCGGATGCTGTAGAACTGAAACCTGTAAACAATCAGGAACGATTTTCGTCGGTGATCAATGGGACGGCTGATATTGCGATCGCCCATGCGACCTTGACTCCATCTCGCTTGCGTATTCTTAGCTTTAGCTTGCCTTACTATATTGATGGCACTGCAATCATCACCCAGTCTCCCATGGTTCAGAAAGCCACTGATTTAACAGGAAAGACGATCGCGGCAATCAACGGTTCCAGTGCGATCACAGCGCTTCGCAATCAATTGCCTAGGGTTACTCTGGTGGGAGTTGAGTCTTATGAAGCTGCCAAGACAATGCTAGATCGGGGCGACGCGATCGCTTTCGCAGCCGACGTTAGTATACTAACTGGTTGGGCGCAGGAATTTCCTGAATATCGAATAATTCTGCCGACCCTATCCTCGGAGTTAATTGCCATCGTTCTACCCAAAGGGCAGCAATCTCAAGAGCTAAAAGAAAAAATTGATGTAATCCTAACAAGACTGAGAAATAGCGGTTGGCTGGAAGAGCGGGCAAGATATTGGGGCTTGCCAATTCGATGAAATTTTTTCTTCACCCTGTTCAAGTTTTAAGATACTTTTAAGTGGGGAGATGAAACTAAGCGATGCGATTTGCAGAGAGGATTTTATCGTCAAGATTTTCCCTCCTTTTTCTATGGGTTCCATGGTTAAAGACTTCGCCAGTGAATTTGCTTAGAGCGAAATCAACGCCAATCTTAGCAAAATCAGCAGTTTGAGCGAAGTAGAACCCAGATCGCAGCTTAATAGAAATCGCTTTACTTGAATTCCTGCTGAGTGAACTTAAGAATCTATATGAATACTGATCTTCCTATTCTTTATATTGGTTTGCTGCTAGCGATCTTGGTAGCAGCAGGGTGGGCAGTCCTTCGCCAAATTTTGCAGACTCGCAAGATTGAAAATTCCTTGGAGCAGTTGCAGAGCAAATTGACGAAAGAGAAAGGAACAGCCCAGGAGTATTTTGAACTGGGTAGTATTTACTTGACGAAGCGAATTTATGCGCAAGCGATCGTCCAGTTCAAAAAAGCTTTGAAGGAAGACAATATTTCCGTTGAAGAGAATGCACTCATTTATAACGCTCTTGGGTTCGCCTACTTTTCACAGGAGCAATATGACCTGGCAATTCGGCAGTACAAGGACTCACTGAAAGCAAACCCTGATTACGTCACTGCGCTGAATAACATTGGTCATGCCTATGAGCGCAAACAGTTGATGGCACAAGCACTAGAAGCTTATGAACAGGTTCTCATTTTGGAGCCAAATAACTCAACAGCAAAAAGGCGGGCAGAATCGCTTCGCAAGCGATTTGTTCCAACGGCTTAGCCCTGTTGTAGGTTGCCATTATTTTTTTGGATTAGCCTTTAGAAAATTGGGTGAAGGGTGAACGCAAACGGCAACGCTGTAGCAGAAACACCGTAGTCAATGGTGCTGATGTCCGTCACTGCCAGCGCATACAACCCAACGGCTGAAAGGAGGTGCAGAGCGATCCAGCAATTCTCATTATGGAATTTCAACTGGTGTTGGGTGGGATGACTAACTCCAGTCCCTCAAGCATGAAGGTGAGTAGATGATCCCAACTCTCGAAATAGAGATACCGGGTTAAAGCCCGCAAGTCATCGAAGAAAGTCT